>JAIPJR010000099.1 GCA_021734045.1 Fidelibacterota bacterium | reverse complement strand
ATTCTACAGATTTTAAGTGTATCGCTTTTTGAGAAAGTGCCAATAAATCAACTACTTATGCAAGCCAACTCCCGACTTTCAGAGGGGTCATCCTGCAACCAATTGTTTTTATGGGACTTTTAACGGGACAGTAGTGATTCTAACCATATATATTACTACATTGCCTATGGTTTAATAGTGAATTTGACACAACTCGATCATAGTACAATAATTTGTTCGAACTCATGGATTATCATGGATCATTAATACTTCACACCGTACCCTTCTACACCCTTCCATCCAAGCTCTTTTATACATCAATAGGTCTGAAGCTAAGCGGCACGTTAAAAAATAGGAAGTAAAAAAACTCCCCCTAAACACATTTCCCTCCCGGTGTCTTCTGCCATTGTTATCTTAAATCATGAAAAACAATCAAACCATGCGTACCATTATCGTTAACAATCCCGGCGGCCCGGAGAAACAGGTGACCGCCCTCAGCGTGCATAGCGCCCAAATCCGAAGGGCTGATAGATCGAGTACCCGACGCTGATGGAAAATCCGGGGTCAAAAGGAGATTCCTCCGGTGGGAGAACGTATGCCACGTCAACAACGAATGCTGCGACGTTAGGTCCACGGGTAGAGCGTACACCACTGAAGTTGAAAGTATTGCCTATGACCAGTGCGCGATCATTCTCCACGGGGACTGAAATCGTCTGCGGTTCTCTGGTGTGCCAATTCCCCCAACTGGAGCTCCACTTATCCCGGGCGATATCCTGATTCTCCATGGAATTCAATCGTACGCGCAGCTCTGCATAGGGAGAGAAAAGACCCTGTGCGAACTGGATGCCAAGACCACCGCTGTAACTAGTCATCATCTGGAGCGGTGTATGTCGAATCCTATCAGGATCATATTGCTCATCATCAATTAGCTTACCATAACGTCTGGTGTAACTGAAACTGGTCCGGAAACTTTTGACTCGCATTACGAACTCCCACGTGCCAGCGTCCATGGGTCCTTCAAATTCCACTTGGTCAGCGTAAGTGTGGGGGTAAGCAGAGTCCTCGCGTTCGTAGGGGACGATGGTGGCGAAAGCGTCTTTTGAAAAACCCGCGGTGACCCGTACCTCCCACGATGGACCCAGGACCGAGCCGAGGCCACGCCACGGAGATGATAATTCCCGCTCCAGAGCGGGTTTCGATAGGTCTCGGAACTTCCTCGATAGTGACACCGCCTCGTCACAGCTTGCCAGCACTCCAGACCGACACTCATTTCGCAATTGTCGTTCCCAGACTACCAAATCCCGCGCCAGCGCCTTCAGTTCATTATTCGTGCTAAAGGTGCTGCTTGTTACCATGTACAGAAAGATCGATCCTAACCCAAGACCAGCCGGCATTAATAATTGGCTTGCCCAGTCGATGGAATCATCGATGCGGTCATGCTCTGGGACATCACTATCTTCGGTATCGTCGTCAGTGACTGCCTGTACAGACATATACATGGTCGCGCCCAAGATACCCAGATAGACAGCCTGCATGCTGGGCGACTCCTTGGATAACTCCCGGGCCAGGGCATCGGAATCGACCCATGAGTCCAGATCCTGTTCGATCTGGGCTTGCTGTATTTTTGCCTGTTCTTCGGGCGTCAGAACCACATGCTGCTGTGTAGAATAGGCCACGGAATCCATATCCTCGGAACCTTCATCCTCATCCGCGTCATCATCGGAATCGTAAAACCCACTGGCAGAAGTACGCACAACGTTGGATGCCTTATCATCATGAGCCTGAAGCTGCTTGATGCCCCGCTCCATCGTGGCGATTTGGCTCTCAACCCGGGGCTCATCAGGCTCCATTTGCTTCAATCGCTTGATCGCACGAGCTGCGTCTTCAATATCACCGGCATCCAATGCCGCATCCGCACGTGCGAGGAGTTCTTCTATCCGATTCGCTCGCCGCTCCCGTTGTTGAAGGTCAGACCTGACGCTCCTCATTCCAAGGAAGGAGATCGATGTTATCTCCGGCTGATCGTAGCTAAATCCACTCCGGAACAGCGCCTTTGCCCGCCGCTCGCCGCAGTTTTCGAAGAACTCGTCCCAGTCTGGGCTACCTCCCATACTGTACCCCCATTTGCCCCCAGGTTGGGGGATCGTGCCAAGAGGGACACGGGTATTGAAGCATGGGCCGATGGGAAGGTTATCGGCCGTCCGGCCCTGGGCTCTCAACGTGATCTGCAAGTCAGAAATCTTCAGACGATTCTGAACCTTCGGGGGGAAGTTCTCAAGCGGGTAGTCGATTCCGTCGATTCGGATGGTCGCACCAAACCAGTACCGTACGTTGTAGACCTCCAGTGGCTCACCCATGAGATGGCTGACGCGATAGCTGAGCTCAAGCTGCCGTATGAGGGGGCCTTCGTCAGGTTGATAATTTTCGATGGTGACCACCCCTTTTGCAGTGACTTCCTGTGTATAAGCTGGCAAGCTTGTCAAGAGGATGGCTGTAAGAAGAGGGATGTGATACGGCATCCTTGTGAAAAACCGACTAAAAATTAAACTTAAGGTTATCATCGTTGAGCCTCATGTGTTTGACGGTTTATTTTTGTCCAGATTTAAATTTTCAACTTGAGGTAGAATAGGCGTTTTTGCCTTCTAGTGTCCAAGCTCGAGAGAAGGAGGTAACCCTCCTTAATATCAGTAATGATGATTTTCGCTGTTTGCATTTGAGATGTGTTTAGTCATGTATGAAAATAAAGTGAGTTTACGACTTGTCAACATCTTTATCGTAAAACAGGAAAAGCGTCACCTTATACATCATCTGGTTAGCTGTTTATGTAGAGATAAATCAGCCGGTTTCCAAGCGTTTTGAATACTATGGATACTCTACATATTAGTTTGACAGTAAGTTGGTCAATGCATCGGTATTGGGAAATGTCCTCACTACTTTTACTCGCCTTTCAATCTCTCGGTTCAACCAGTCAGATCGTGCGTTAACTGGTGATATTTCTTTATAAGAGCTTCAAGTACCACCTCAACCTCTTTCAAACACTCAGGATGGAAGGAGATGACCACCATTGAAGGGCTTTTATTGGGTTTCACTTTTTCTTGAGTACAGCTACTAAATCAAAATTAGGGTCCGCCGCGAAATCAGATGGAGCAACAAAACCTAATTCGTTCCATTGTACTCTTAGACCAACGTGTTCATAACAACGCGCAACGTATTCAGAGCAGATAAATTCACGATCCGGAGCAATCTTTTTCATCTGTTTTTTCGTGAATAGAACCTTAGACGCCAATATTCGTGCGGCTATTTTTGCAATTTCATCTTTGTCATAAGAATACCCAAAAAGATCAATGGCATATTTTGCTAGACCGGTCAGCTTACTCGGGTTAATCAATTGTGCGAAATTACGATTTCGTATTACTGCCAATCCACCAGGATAGGGTTTTCCATTATTAGAATAGTTTTCAAGGTATTTAGACAAACGTACTGTTCTGACTCCTAATGGTTCAACGCTCTCAAGTAGCATTACGCGACTGATTGAATCCAGGCGAAGGATAAATCCTACATGACTCCAAACGCTTCCTGTTGCTTGTTGAATCATAGTTGAGAATAAACCGCTGCCCGAGCAGATAAGGACGTCACCATTTTGTAGCTTATCACGAATTGAGTTATAATCAGTTACTGGCTTACCAGGAAATTTATTCTTTGAAATACCCAAAATATTCTCCTAATCAATTTTAGAAAATAATGAAACGGTGTCCATTTTTCTATATTCAACTGTTTTGATTGGCATAAACTTAAAACTATTATCTAAAAAATTAAAGCCAAAATCTCCCCGGACATTTCCCTCCCGGCGTCTTCTGTCATTGTTATCTTAAATCATGAAAAACAATCAAACCATGCGTGCCATTATCGTTGACAATCCCGGCGGCCCGGAGCAGCTGCGGATCGGTGAGGTACAACGACCCGAACCAAAACCCCATGAATTATTGGTAAAGGTGAAAGCCGCTTCAGTGAACCGGGCCGATATTCTGCAGCGCCAGGGAAATTATCCACCCCCGCCAAGCACCTCTGAAATCCTGGGGTTGGATGCGGCGGGTGTGGTGGTTGACAAGGGAGACCAGGTATTGGCTTGGGAGAACGATGAACGCGTCATGGCGCTGGTGCCGGGAGGTGGTTACGCTGAATATGTGACCATCCCGGAGCAAATGGCACTGCCCATTCCGGACAATCTCTCCTTCACGGACGCCGCCTCTATTCCGGAAGCCTTTCTCACCGCCTATCAGGCCATTGTCTGGTACGGTCAACTGAAAAAGCGTGAAACAGCCTTAATCCACGCCGGCGCCAGCGGTGTGGGAACGGCTGCAATTCAACTGGCCCGTACAATCGGTGCGAAAATCATCGTCACCGCCGGTTCGGATGAAAAGGTCAACTTCTGTGAAATGCTGGGTGCGGATTTGGGTGTGAATTACAAAGAGGATGATTTTGCAACCGCTGTCCGGAATTTCACCCAAGGGAAAGGCGCGGATGTCATTGTGGATTTCATTGGCGCAGATTATTGGGATAGAAATATGGCCAGCCTGGCGGTAGATGGCCGCATCGTGATTCTGGCGACTCTGGGCGGTGCACTCATCGAACAGTTCAATATCCGCGATTTATTCAAAAAACGGGGGCAGCTGACAACTTCCTCCCTACGTTCCAGACCGTTGGATTATAAGGTGAGATTAACCCGGGACTTTGGTGGATTCGCGCTGCCGCGTTTCAACAGCGGTGAATTAAAACCGGTAATTGATTCGGTTTACTCCTGGCAGATGGCTGTAGAAGCCCATAACCACATGGAAGCCAATGCCAATAAAGGGAAAATCGTTCTGACCATTGATTAAATACAAATGTGATGAGATTCGCCCCTTTTGGGTTTCATTCCCACAGGCTTTGTCATAAAATTCTGTCTTGATGAAAACTTGCGCTGACACACGCGCCGCAGGGCTGACAGGAATTAGAATTGGACCATGAGAAAACCTTTGCTGATTAAAATAGCATTTTTCACAACGCTGTTGTTCACGGTAGCCGTTTTCGGCGGTCCGGATCCGTTACAATACGATCAAAAAACGATTCTTGCCCGGTTTCATGATGACATGAGCGCCGGTGAAATTCAACTGACGCTGAATGGTTCGGGCATTTCCATTCACAAGCTACTGGTGCGGTGCCTGAACATCTGGTCGCTGAAGGTGGATACTAGTTTTGTGACGCTGGAGAATGCCTTGTCGCTGGTCCGCAATTCACCCGGCGTCATTCATGCCCAATACGATCATTTCGTGGCGCAACGCAGTATCCCGGACGATCCTGAATTCGGAAATCAGTGGGCATTTCAGAACACCGGCCAGTCCGGCGGAACCGTGGGGGCGGACATTGATGCGGTGAATGCCTGGGACATTACCACCGGCGGAACCACGGCCTTGGGACGGGAGATTGTGGTTGCGGTGGTGGATAACGGCATTCAACTGAATCATCCCGATTTGGAAGCAAATATTTGGACCAATGAAGACGAAATTCCCGGTAACGGTGTTGATGATGACAATAACGGCTATGTGGACGATGTGCACGGCTGGAACGCCTATAACTCAGACGGCAATCTACCCCAGGGTAGTCATGGCACCCATGTTTCCGGCACGGTGGGTGCTGTTTCTGACAATGACAATCAGGTGGCTGGTGTGAACTGGGATGTAAAAATCATGCTGGTGGCGGGTTCCACGACGCTGACTTCGGTAGCGCTGGAAGCTTACGGATATGTTTTGGACCAGAAGAGCGAATTCCTGGAAACGAATGGTGCCAGCGGTGCCTTTGTGGTTGCTACCAATTCCAGTTTTGGTGTGAATTACGCTGATTGTGAATCGGGTACCTATCCGCTGTGGAATGACATTTACACGGCCATGGGAGAAGTGGGTATACTATCTGCTGTGGCTACCATGAATATTAATGCCAATGTGGACACCCAGGGTGATGTGCCTACCGGTTGTTCCAGCCCCTATCTGGTGAGCGTGACCAATACCACGCGAACGGACACAAAAAACAGTTCCGCAGCCTATGGTGCCGAATCCATAGATTTGGGAGCGCCGGGCTCCAGTATCCTGTCCACCGATTTGAGCAGCAGCACCAGCTACAAATCGGGAACTTCCATGGCGACGCCCCATGTGGCCGGTGCCATCGCGCTGCTCCACGCCGCCGCTAACTCCGCATTTGCCAGTTTTTACGAGACCTCTCCGGCGGCGGGCGCTCTGTTGCTGAAAGAAATGTTGTTGGAGAATGTGGATGTGATTCCGGCGCTGGAAAACATCACGGTTTCCGGTGGCCGGCTGAATCTTTTCCGGGCGGCCCAGGCGGTACACAATTACGCTGGCGGAACCGATACAACCCACCTGGTGCTGACCATTGAAGACACGGTCCTGACAGCAGTGAATGGCACTGAATTCCCCGCGCAGATTTTCCTCACGCCAGAGGATACGACCGGGCGCCAGTCCTCCATACTTACTACCACGGCAGGATTTCTGAATCTCATCATTTATAACACCACCGTTGAGCCGCGTACCTGGACGCTTATGAATACCGAAATGCCTGTGGTGGAAATTCCAGCGCTGGATTCGGTCTCGGTGATCTATCCACTCCCGCCGCCGGGTGTGTATCTCTATGGCGACACCAGCCGGTTCCAGCAGGCGCGGGGATTAGCGGGTATGTTGGTACGCAAGTCCAGCATTAATGACACCACACGCGTATTCGACTGGGTGCTGACTGAATGGGACACCGTTTGGCTGAGCAGTATGCACGCAGGAATTGAGCCGGAATTCCCCAGCTATAATCCACAATTTTTTACCATTAATGGCCTGAGTGCGCCGGAAATTTTCACCGCACCGGAAACACAGTTTCAGGGACAATTGGGCGAAATGGTTCGCATTCAGATGGCCAATCCGGGTCTCTTGCCCCACACGCTCCATTTTCATGGCTTTCATGTGAATGTGGTGGCGCGTAACGGCCTGCCCATCACTGCTAATTGGAAGGATTCGGTCCCCGTTCCGGCTGGTGAAACCATTACGATGACATTGATGCTGGATAAAACCGGTACCTACCCGGTTTACGATGCCAATTTACTGTCGGTGACCGGCGCCGGGGTTTGGCTTGATGGTATGCTGCTGCAGATTGTGGTGGAGGAGACACCATGAACCGAATGAGACGAACCATTTTGAGTGCGCTCTTTCTGGTAACGGGACTTTTGGCTACGGAACAGCATTTTTATCTCTCTATTGAGGAAAATTTCACGGTCACATTGCCCGATTCCACAGTACTACCAGCCTGGGCATTCCAGTTGGACGACGGAGCACCATCGATTCCCGGTCCGGTTCTGGCGGTGCAGCAGGGTGATGAGATTGTCATCCATTTTCAAAACACCTCCTCCCAATCCCAGACCCTGCATTTTCATGGTTTGGATGTGGATGCCAGCCAGGATGGATTTCCCGGTCTGGCCAATTCCGTACCTGCCGGTGAATCAGCCATTTTTCAATTTACTGCCAACCATGCGGGCAGTTTTGCTTATGTAGCAATGGGTGACGGTCCCCGCAGCCGGCAGATGGGGTTGTACGGAATCATCAAAGTGCACCTGTTTAATCTTGGAACCGAATATGATCTGATTTCCCAGGGTGTGGATCCGGACTGGCACACGGCAGAACCGGAAAATC
>JAIPJR010000098.1 GCA_021734045.1 Fidelibacterota bacterium | reverse complement strand
GTGATGTGAGTATTGACAGCTTGCTCACCCTGAATGTCCGGATAGCCACCGCCGGCCACATCACCGTGAACACTGTTTCGCCCACCAGTTTGAGTCTGGGCTTTCAGGGCGCCATGCTGGACCCCACCACTCTGGAGACTTTTGTCATCGCCAATGGTTTGATCAACCTGAACAACTCGTTGCCCACACCTGATTATGTGGCTGGTGAGGTTGACTTTGACTTCGGCGGTGAATGGTACAGCGCGGTAGGAAATTTCAATCCCATTCAGGATCCAGCCGGCGCCGGGGGTATCACCACCACATCCGGGGATACCATCAGTTATTCCTTCATGACTTATCGCCTGAATGACACGGAAAATTACGATATTCTGGGTATGACCATTCTGAATACGGAGGAAATGACCGCCGGATCTGTCCCCTTTGTCCAACCCGGTACTGTTGATTTTCCTCAGGCCAATATGTTTTTTGCCCGGAATGCCTCATTTGCAGACCTTTTCATGCTCATCTCAAATCCAGCCGTGGAAACATTGGATAGCCTGAGCACAACGGAAATCTATTTCGCCACGTCGGGAGAGGTGACTTTCACCCGTACGCCTACTGTCTGGGAAGGCGTTTTCTATGCTCAGATGTTTCCACTGGGTGTCACACCGATTCTCGTTCCGTTGCAGAATGGCAGCTTTTCGCTGACCAGTGAGCCCTATGTTGCTATTTCAGAGCCTCCGGTTCAGAAACCAACTGAATTCAAATTAAATCCGGCCTTCCCCAATCCCTTCAATCCTGTGGTCCATGTACCGTTCACCCTTGACAGGCAGGGAACAGTAGCGCTGGCGGTTTACGATCTGAATGGGCGTTTGGTGAAAATCCAGATCCAGCGTGCGTTGGACGCCGGGCAGCACATGTTTTCCTGGCAACCGGCTGGACAGCCCTCCGGCATTTATCTGCTTCGGCTCACAGCGGGTGCTAACACCTATACCCAGAAGGTGAGTTATCTGAAATAAGCAGACATTTTTTTTACTGAACGGTTTTCTAAAAAGAGCGACCCACTGTGGTTGCTTTTTTTATGGTGTGATATGTTGCTGAATAATCTCCCGGAGGGCTGGGATGACTTTAATCTCGAACCAGGGACGATCCCGCAACCATTTCCGATTACGGGGTGAGGGATGGGGGAGTGGGAAAATCGCTTTCGCCTTCCAATGGGTCTGCCAATCCGCCACCACATGGCCCACAGGATCGCTGATGCCCAGATAATTCTGAATAGCGTACCGCCCGATGGCCAATATGAGTTTTGGTTCGAACCACGCCATAAAACGGTGATGCCACGTCTCAAAACAGATGCGTGGTGGTGGACGATCGCCCTTTCCGGGATCCGTCCCGGGAAAGCAAAACGCTGACGGCAGAATGGCGATCCGTCTTTCATCATAAAAATCCGCCGAGGAAATGCCCATCCAGTCCCGCAACAATTTACCGCTGGCATCATTCCAGGGAATGCCGGTTTCATGCACTTTCCGCCCGGGCGCCTGCCCCACCACCAGTATCGTCGCGGTGGGTTGAAACCGAAATACGGGACGCGGTTCAGGAATTTCGCCTGCACAAAGACGGCATTGCTCCACATCCTGGATAAACTTCTGAAACGCAGTGTCTTTTTCCATGTGAGTCGAAAATCTACCGGGATACCTGCGGATACAATGAAAAATTGACCCGCTAAAACGCGAATTTCTCCAATCTGAGAAACATCCGAATCCCGTATTAAGAAGTTACCGGATACCCGCCAATCCCCTGGTAGTCGTTCAGTTTAGAGTTACGCTATTGTGACAACTAAGGTCATATATTTTAAGGGGTTAAAATGAGGAATTACGGTGGTGAGTTCGTTAATAAATCCTAACAATCAATTTTGGCACGGATATTGTGCTAATGGCCTGTGTATGTGCGATTTACTCCAAATACCAACCACGGCAAATCAGATATTTTTCTCGATTTTTTACCAAATTCGGAATGAAGCAGGTTCCGAATTTATTTTTGCCACACGGACCGGAGTGAAACAGAAACGCGCTACGGGATGAGTGAATAGGAGGTTTTTTCATTATGCCCAAAAATATGGTAACGATTGATGGAAACGAAGCCGCGGCACACGTGGCGCATAAAACCAATGAGGTTTGCGCGATCTATCCCATCACCCCCTCATCCAATATGGGTGAATGGGCGGATGCCTGGTCGGCGGTTGGTAAAAAGAACATTTGGGGCACAATCCCTGATGTGGTGGAGATGCAGAGTGAAGGTGGCGCTTCGGGTGCCGTTCACGGTGCGCTACAAACTGGCGCCTTAACCACAACCTTTACGGCGTCACAAGGCTTGTTGCTTATGATTCCGAATATGTTCAAGATCGCCGGTGAGCTCACCTCTACGGTGTTTCATGTCTCAGCCCGCTCGGTAGCGACACATGCGCTCTCCATTTTTGGGGATCATAGTGATGTGATGGCCACCCGCGGAACCGGGTTTGCCCTGCTGGCAGCCAATTCCGTTCAAGAGGTTATGGATAGTGCGCTCATTGCCCAGGCAGCCACTTTGGAAGCGCGGGTACCTTTTGTCCACTTTTTTGATGGCTTCCGGACCAGTCATGAAGTCATGAAGATTGAGCAGTTAGACGACTCAATAATCCGGGAAATGATAGACGATGACCTGGTTATTGCCCATCGTCAGCGGGGATTGAACCCCAATCGTCCGGTCTTGCGGGGCACCGCACAAAATCCGGATGTATTTTTTCAGTCCCGGGAAACCATCAACGCATATTATGAAAAAACCCCGGCTATTGTCCAGAGTGCCATGGACAAATTTGCCAAACTCACCGGGCGTGCTTACCACCTGTTTGACTACGTGGGCGCTCCGGATGCGGAACGGGTCATTGTCCTTATGGGATCCGGTGCAGAAGCCGCTCAGGAAACGGCTGAATTTCTCACGGACGCCGGCGAAAAGGTTGGCGTATTGAAAGTGCGTCTTTACCGGCCATTTTCCATGGAACATTTCATTCAGGCTCTGCCCACGACGGTGAAATCCATAGCCGTGCTGGATCGCACCAAGGAAGCCGGTGGACCGGGCGAGCCACTCTATCTGGATGTGGTTTCCGCCCTGATGGAATCTTCCGCCAATGGCGAATTGCCCTTTGAGAAAATGCCCCGGATTATCGGTGGGCGCTATGGCCTGTCTTCCAAGGAATTCACCGCAGGCATGGTAAAAGCTGTTTACGACGAACTCACCAAAGAGAAGCCTAAAAATCATTTCACCATTGGCATCAACGATGATGTGAGTCATACCAGTCTGGATTATGACCCTGACTTCTCCGTTCACGAGGAAGATGTATTCCGTGGGATGTTCTACGGTTTAGGCGCTGACGGCACCGTGGGTGCCAATAAGAACTCCATTAAAATCATTGGTGAGGAAACCGAATTTAATGCCCAGGGATATTTCGTTTACGATTCTAAAAAATCGGGCAGCATGACCGTCTCTCACCTTCGATTTGGAAAAGACCCCATTCATGCCACCTATCTGATTAACAAAGCCAATTTCCTGGCTTGTCATCAGTTCGTGTTTCTGGAAACACAGGACATTCTGGAGCGCGCGGAAGAAGGCGCCACCTTTTTACTGAATGCTCCTTACGGTCCGGATGAGGTTTGGGATAAATTGCCCAAAGAGATCCAGGAAACCATCATTGAGAAGAAACTGAATTTCTACACCATTGATGCCCTGAAAGTTGCGAAAGAAACCGGCATGGGTGTGCGGATTAATACAATCATGCAGACCTGTTTCTTTGCCCTGTCCGGTGTGCTGGAAAGGGATGAGGCCATCGCCAAGATTAAGGGTGCCATTAAGAAAACTTACGGCAGCAAGGGCGACGAAATTGTTAAAAAGAACTTTGAAGCTGTGGACCATTCGCTGGCAAATCTGCACAAAATCGAGCCGAAAGCAGCCACCAGCAAAATCCAGAAAGCTGCCGTAGTCCCCGATAAAGCGCCTGCTTTTGTGAAGGATGTGACGGCGATGATGATCGCTGGTAAGGGCGACAGCCTGCCAGTGAGCAAAATGCCCATTGACGGCACCTGGCCAACTGGCACTACCCAGTGGGAAAAACGAAATATCGCTGCCGAAGTACCGGTTTGGGATTCGGATATTTGTATCCAGTGTAATAAATGTATCCTGGCCTGTCCCCATGCGGTAATTCGCGCCAAAGTCTATGACGAGGAACTGACCAAGGATGCGCCGGAGACCTTTAAGTGGACCAAGGTTCGTGGTCGTGAATGGCAGGACAATGAAGTGTACACCTTGCAGGTAGCGGTGGAAGATTGTACCGGTTGTGAAATCTGCGTGGATGTCTGTCCGGTAAAGGATAAGACCAATGTAAGCCGGAAAGCCATTAATATGGAACCCCAGATTCCGCTGCGAGAAACCGAGCGCGCCAACTGGGATTTCTTCATGGAAATTCCGGAAGTGGATCGCTCGCGTCTGAAGCACGATACCGTCAAAGGATCACAATTATTGCAGTCCCTGTTTGAATTCTCAGGCGCCTGTGCCGGTTGTGGTGAGACACCTTATGTGAAATTGGCGTCTCAGCTCTTCGGTGATCGCATGGTGATTGCCAATGCCACCGGTTGCTCCTCCATCTACGGTGGAAACTTACCCACCACACCCTGGACCAAGAATCAGGACGGTCGTGGACCCGCGTGGTCAAATTCACTGTTTGAAGACAATGCCGAATTCGGTTTGGGATTCAGACTCACCATTGACAAGCAGCATGCTTACGGTCTGGAATTACTCCAGGCGCTTCAGGCTGACGGCAAGGTTGATGCAAACCTGGCGGATGCGATTGTGAATGCTGACCAGTCCGACGAGCCGGGCATTCATGAGCAGCGTGAGCGTGTCGCTGAATTGGACGCCATTCTGAAAAAGCTGGATGACCCGCGTGCCAAACAGCTCTTGAGCATCTCTGAGAATCTGGTGAAGAAGAGCGTCTGGATTATGGGCGGTGACGGCTGGGCTTATGACATTGGCTACGGTGGGCTGGATCATGTTCTGGCGTCGGGACGCGATGTGAATGTTCTGGTGCTGGACACGGAGGTTTATTCCAATACCGGTGGCCAGGCTTCAAAGGCCACACCGCTGGGAGCCGTGGCGAAATTCGCCGCCGCTGGCAAGCCGCTGAACAAGAAAGACCTGGGCATGATGGCCATGTCCTATGGCAATGTCTATGTGGCGCAGGTGGCCATGGGTGCTAACGACGCTCAGACCGTGCGTGCGTTTATGGAAGCGGAAGCCTACCCGGGTCCCTCCATTATCATTGCCTACAGCCATTGTATTGCCCACGGTATTAATATGGCCAAAGGTATGCAGCAGCAAAAACTGGCTGCCGAAACTGGTCATTGGCCACTGTACCGGTATAACCCGGAAATGGCGGCTGGCGGAGAGAATCCCCTGAAACTGGATTCCAAACCACCTACACGCCATTTCAGCGAGTATGCCTATAATGAAACCCGGTATAAAATGCTCACCAAGAGCATGCCGGAAAGGGCAAAAATGCTCATGGAACAGGCTGAAAAAATCGCCAAGAATCGATACGACCATTACAGTAAACTGGCTAACCTGTCACCAGAACCGGAAGCGTAAGGAGGAATCAGCGTGCGTTTGAATACAAAATACATGGGCTTTGATTTGAAAAACCCTCTGGTTCCCTCCGCCTCACCCATGTCGCGGGAAGTGGATACCGTAAAACAACTGGAAGATGCCGGCGCACCGGCTATTGTGATGTACTCCCTCTTCGAGGAGCAGATTCATCACGAGGCCAATGAGCTGGATCATTTTCTCAGCTACGGGACCGACAGCTTCGCAGAAGCATTATCCTACTTTCCCGAACCGGAGGAATTCACCCGCGGACCCGATGAGTACCTGGAACATATCCGTAAGCTGAAAGCTGCTGTGGATATTCCAATCATCGCCAGCCTCAATGGCATTTCCATTGGCGGCTGGATTGATCATGCCCGCAAGATGGAGGAAGCCGGTGCAGACGGATTAGAACTGAATGTATATCTGCTGCCTTCCGATCTGGAGCGCACCAGCGTATCCATCGAAGATCTCTATGTGGATATTCTCACAGCAGTGAAGGGTAAGGTGAAAATTCCCGTATCCATGAAATTATCACCCTATTTCAGCTCGCTGCCGGCCTTTGCCAAACGGTTGGTTGACAGTGGCGTGGATGCGCTGGCATTGTTCAACCGGTTCTACCAGCCGGACATTGATCTGGAAAATCTGGAAATTGAGCCCAGCGTCAATCTCAGCAGCTCCGATGAACTGCGCCTACCCTTGCGGTGGATTGCCGTTCTCTCAGCCGAACTGAATATTGACCTGGGCGCCACCACCGGTGTGCATTCTGCAGAAGATGCCATTAAGTTGTTGCTGGCCGGTGCCGATACAACCATGATGTGTTCGGCCCTGCTGAAAAACGGTCCCGGGCATATTACGCAGGTCCTGAATGACATGATTGCCTGGTTGGATGAGCATGAATATGAGAGTGTGGAGCAGCTAAAAGGCAGTATGAATTACCGCAATATTGCCGACCCGGAAGCCCTCATGCGGGCCAATTACATGAAGATACTCAACGCTTATAAATAGGGTGTAAGTAACTAAACCCGTTTTGACTTCCTCCTGGATGGTCTCAAAAAAATCCCCGGTTTTCCCGGGGATTTTGCTTTTGGTGGACGATAGATATTTAATGACGAGTATGCGTCAAAAGTCAAAAGTAGAAAGTCATCGTATGTCATCCCGACCGTAGCGAAGCATAGTGGCGGGATCTCGTGGGATAACTACATATCCCGCTCGCTTGGCAGAGATCTTGGCTTAAACCGGCGATCGACGCCCGAACGATTTGAATCGTGATGCGTGACGCGTGATGAGAAATGAGTAACCCAGGAGCCAGAAACCGGGTACCAGATTGAAGCTGAGGTAAATCCCCTCCGCCGGAGGGCCAGACCGGCTTTAGCCGGGCAGGGGTGGGTAAAAAAAGCGTGTCCCCTGCAATAAGGTTTCCGCGTAGCGGTTACAGGATTATGGTAGAGCGGTTGCCTCGGCGAGCCTTGTCGAGAGCGCCGGAAAACCAAAATCCCTTTAACCACAGAGTCCCCAGAGCAAGCGCAGAGAACCCAGAGAAATCCTATGAATCCCTGTGAAATGTCACCCTGAGGCGAGGCGCAACCGAGATCGAAGGGCAGCCGGGTTGGATTCATTGAGGACGAACATGAGTGGTGCGTGACGCGTGATGAGAAATGAGTAACCCAGGAGCCAGAAACCGGGTACCAGATTGAAGCTGAGGTAAATCCCCTCCGCCGGAGGGGCAGACCGGCTTTAGCCGGGCAGGGGTGGGTAAAAAAAGCGTGTCCCCTGCAATAAGGTTTCCGCGTAGTGGTTACAGGATTATGGTAGAGCGGTTGTTTCGGCGAGCCTTGTCGAGAGCGCCGGAAAACCAAAATCCCTTTAACCACAGAGTCCCCAGAGCAAGCGCAGAGAACTCAGAGAAATCTTATGAATCCCTGTGAAATGTCACCCTCAGGCGAGGCGCAGCCGAGGCTTAATTGAGAAGAAATGGTATTGCTACAAAAAAGTGGACACATAGAGAAGCCTAAGCCGCCGTTTTCGTTGCGTTCAATTCATACTGCACCGGCGATAAATAGCCAAGCGCAGAATGTTTTCTTATTCTGTTGTAAAAGATCTCAATATACTCA
>JAIPJR010000012.1 GCA_021734045.1 Fidelibacterota bacterium | reverse complement strand
GGGTGAAACCAGCACCAAAACCTCAACAGAAAGAGGAAATAAAATCTCTGGATAGTTTGGACTAATGATTTATTGTGTACATGACTCTGAGCAGAGTATGATTAGTCGATAGAATTATTTCATGCTCCTTGGCGTCTATATGGGCAATGGGAAATGATCTCCTTGTACACAACCTCCCCATTCCCCATTGTGATTGCATAGCTCGAACCCCATTTCCCCTTATCCTAACACCACCGGTTCAGAATCTTTCAGGGTCGAATCTTGGATGAAAAGTCGTCGGGGTTAATGGAATTCTCTCGGACGCAAGCAGCAGGTCCTCAACGATTTCTGAAAAATGTCCAAGCCGGGAGCATTGCGCCCCCGACCTGGGTTGACCATGGGATTTGATTTGATCAGGAAAGAGAAAAAGTTTTAGCGTCTTACAGGGCCACGTGTTCTGTCACATCCCGCAACGCCCGCGCCCGGGTATAGAACTCATCCAGTTCCATTTCCTTCAGAAACAACACGCCGTGAGTTGCCCGCAAGCGGGGATGGTCGTTGTTGTACCAGAAATCGCTGCCCAGGTTGATTTTCAGCCGCTGATGCTGTTCCACATGAATGGCTTGTGCCAGGTCGGAAAAAGGACCGTCATGTTCATAGCTGGGGAAGGGAGCATCGGTCTGGCTGGCAAAACAATTGTGAAAGGTATTGTGAAGTATGGACATGGAATTCAATGAAACCGGAACGAAGATATTGGCATCGCTGGGATGGAATCGGTACCAGACATTGCGATAGCCCCACACCTTGATTTTGGCTTTAGGATGTTTTTTGGTGTAGAGACGCAGTGCTTCTGCGATGGCCTGTAAAACTTTGTAATGCGTGTCCGGTCCGCTGGCTTCCGGGTCCAGCGCCAGGGTCACCACCGTGGGCTTCACCGCTTCCATGAGCCGCAGAATGGGCATCACATCCCGGTTTACCGTTGGTTCTTCTGTAAAAATGTCACCTTTGTAAAAGCCCAGCCGCATGTGGTGTACCGCGTCGGTGTCGAATCCATAATGCCCCCACACCAAATCCGCTTCCCACTCCCGAATCCGCCCTTTGAGTCGCTGGACATGGGGCAGATCTTTTTGACCCGGATACTGATTTTCGAAATATTGCTGCAATTCTTCGATGCGCCGTGGAAGTGTTTCCAGCGTCTCGTATTCATACAGGGTGAGTAGAATCCGAATCAGACGCCGTGCGGCAGCTTCGTCCTGAATGCTCTGACTGCGCGCAGCCACACCATCCAGATAGTGATAAACATCCCGGGTCCAACCCAACTTGAAGTCGGGATTAAAATAATCCTCTTCCCGGAGCCGTAAAAATTCTTCACTTCCCAGAAAATTCAGCACATTCTGCAGGTGGTTCAGGACAAATTCATTGGTCACTGCGTTAAATCCGCTGGTCATGTAGGTAAAGTGATGTTTGTTTTTCGGTGTACGGACGATGTGAACCACATGGGCCAGATAGCCCAGCATAATGTCATCGTGATGGGGCGCGGTGTGAAGAAAAGTCTCGCCTTCAATATCGGTGAGCCCGGTTTGCAGCTTGTTGAGAATGGAAGTGCTTGTCGCCTCGGCCAGTTCTTTCACCGGTTTTTTCGTTTTTTTCAAAACGATTTTAATCAGCGGATCCGCCTTGGCCTGTTTCTCGGTGAGTTGGGTCAGGCGGGTATTGGTTTTTAGCGAAAGGTCAATGATTTCCCGCTCAACATCTTCTGTGCTCAGCGTTTTCTTCCGGTCTAATGTCACCTCTTTACGGGCATCCAGGTTCAGGGCTGCGCCGGTGGTGATGTAAAAACGCGCATTTTTCAAGCGCTGAAGCAGTGCACCGGGACGGGTATTGGCAGCGGGAAGCTGGACGGCATCGGCCACGATTTTGGCTTTGGCTTCACCGGCGGCGAAGATGATGGCCGCCACATCGGGGTTATAAGCGATTGTGTCCAGTCCAATGGTAATGACCAGCCGGTTTTTGGCTACGATAATACCACCCAGATCGGTGGCAGCAGCCGCCTGGGTCTCGAAATTGGTCGGCATGAGCCGTGTGGTGGAAAAATAATCGGAACCCCGGACATTGAAGGCGATATGCCCATCCGGACCAATCCCACCCAGGAAAAAACCAATGCCGCCTTTGGTGCGAATCTGCTCCTCGTAATTGGTACAAAATTGATCCACCACCTCAATGGATTCCTTTTGCAGCCGTTCCAGGCGGGTTTTGGGATGGCGTACCCGTAAGGACAAATCAACATTCAGATCAGGCCAGACCTCCTGGAACGAATGCCCGCCGGGATAGGTCAATTGCGTGGCATCAATTAATTGAGCCCGATCTTCCGGGATGCCAAAATTGCGCAGATAATATTTTTGAACATAATCAAAAAAGCTGTTGTGCTGAGTAGGCATGATGGGAAAGAACTCGTCAATCTGGACAAACTGGAGCCCCTCCGTCTTGGGCTTGATGCCCGGATCAATTTCCACCCTCTCCAGCAGTTCACGAACCTTGGGCAGATGCCAGTTTTTCAGATAGTACTCAACGAAACGGATGAAGTATTCGGGGGTCTTACCCGTTGGCAGCGAAATGACACCTTCAGGATTCCGCTGAACCCATTCCAAAAATCGCAACGCAGTGACCTGACCCATGGCCGGGAAATTGGAGACCTCCACAATCGGGACCTTCTCCACCGGCGCATACCTGAATTTGTGACCACTTTGTTTCAGGAAGTAGGATTCAACGGGGGTCGGGTTTGAAAATTGCATGCCTCGCTCCATTCTCAGTCTTTAATGTTCGCTAAAAAATCACCCGAATACCACCAATAAATGAAATCTGATAAATGCATAAACTGTTGTTTATACTGTAATGAAAAGGTGAGTTAATTTTATTAATTTATTAACTTACTCCTGGAGCTGAATGGTCATCATCAGGCGCTGGTGGGTGGAAAAGGCTGTTTGTTCACCGGGGATTTGGGATATTTTTCACCATGTCTGATTTTTCCACGCGCGTGTTCGTGTTGACGCGTTATTCTCCTGAAAATGAAAGCCACGAGGTCGTTGTTTGATCTTGCGCAGTGACACTAATCAGTCCAATTGGGCAGTGATTGTGGCGGCGGGGCACGGAACCCGCATGGGGGGTGATTTGCCCAAGCAATTCATGCAGCTGGGTGGTGAGGAAATTCTCAGCTATTCTGTGAACACCTTTTTGCTACATCCGGCTATTCATGGACTTGTCATTGTCACGTCGCAACCATACCTGGAGCGGGTGAAAAATGCGTATCAGCGCTGCAGGGTGGTTTTAGGCGGGGTGACGCGGCAGGAATCCTCTGCCAATGGTGTGGCGGCCTGCCCGGAGGAGGCCGGGAAAATTTTGATCCATGATGCAGCCCGACCCTTTGTCAGTCAACAAATCATCAACGAATGTTTAGCAGCATTGGATGGTTATGAGGCGGCAGCGCCGGTTTTACCGCTGCGGGATACGGTTGTCATGTCAGTGGGAACCGCCTGGCAGCAACTGGATCGGGAAAATTTAAAAGCCATGCAAACGCCACAAGGCTTTCAGGCGTCCACCATTCGCGCAGCGCACGCGTCCGGTGTGGCGGGAACCGATGAGATTGGGTTGGTGTTGGCTTCGAATCCGGATGCAGCGGTGCATCTGTTTGAAGGGACCCCGGACAATTTTAAAATCACCACATCACTGGATCTGGAGTTAGCGGCTATTGTGGCTGCGCGTTGGCACTCGTAAGGAATTAACCTTGGATTTATCCGTTATTATTGCCCACTACACCCCCACGCTGGATCATCCCTGCTTGCAGACGGTGACACGAACATTCAGTGAACTGGCCCGGCAGTGCAAGGGTCTTGAAGCGGAAGTGTTGGTCTGTGACGACGGATCACCGTTGTATCGTCGTCATTCCAATGAAGCGGCTTCTCTGGTACTCCCTGATGGTCGAGAGTATTACGACTTTACGGGTGAAGAAGCGTTGGCTATTGTGAAGGAGCGATTCCCACTGGTGGAGGTTCCGCCCATCACGCATTGGCTTTATCTGGAAAAAACCAAACCCTGCTCCTCCAAAGCCCGGTTATGGAATCTGGCGGTTGAACGGGCTCAGGCGGATAAACTCATTTTTTTTGATGACGATAATTATCTAAACCAAACCGGCAGTCTGCTGGAATTCAAACACTTGCTGGATCGCTATCGGGTGGTTTTTGGCCAGGTCATCGACCGGAAAGGCCGGGCTCGTAGTTATAAAAGCCACCGGGTTCAGGGCACAACATTTGGAATGCATCAATCTTTGTGGAAGCAGATCGGTGGATTTGGTGAATGGACCGAATCGGTTTCCAGCGGGATTGATTCAGACCTGTGGTTTAAACTTCATCGCGAATTGCAAAGCGCCAAACCCCACGAAGCGGCTTACACGGACAAAATCCAGTCCGTTGACGGCTGTTCCAAACGCTGGAAGCCTTTTGTGGGATCGCTGTTCCGGCATAAAGCGGTGCGCCAGGCATTTGAAGCGCAGTATGGCTGTAGCAATTACCGGGATGCCCACGCCAATCCTTCCCGAAAAAAATCGACCTGGATGGATAATCTCACCCGGCAGGCAAGCTAATCCATGTTCCTGACCCGCCTGCGGATTACCTGGCGATTAGCGCTAGGTCTCATTGCCGGATTGACGCTGTTTCGGCTTCTCTTTCTGGCCATTTTTATCCCCCAATTTCTTCCGGTTCCTCTTGATGTAACTGCCAAAGCCCTGTTTATCGGATTGCGTCTGGATTTGCGACTGGTGGTGCTTGTGGTGTTGCCCTTTTTTCTGTTCAGTGCCATACCGGGATTGGGTATTTCAGCGTCGCGCCCCAAGCAGATGACCTTCTGGCGTTGGTATTTCCTGATTCTCTGGACGGTGATATTTTTCCTCTATGTCTTGGATTTTGGTTTCTACGATTATCTCATGATTCGTATGGACGCTTCCCTGCTGGCGTTTGCCAGTTCTCCGGTGACCACGTTGAAAATGGTCTGGCAGTCCTATCCGGCGGTGGCTGGTGTACTGCTTCTGGTAGGCGGCGCGTACGGATTTTGGCGGATGTCTCACCGGATAATGTCAACGGTAAGTGATGCCCAACCGGGCTGGCCGGCTCGAATTGTATTGGGTGTAGCTGTTTTCATGTTATTGGGCGGGATTGGCTACGGAAAATGGTCCCGCTATCCGCTGCGCTGGAGCGACGCCTTTTTTTCCACCTACCAGCCGGCCAATCAACTGGCATTAAATCCAGTGCTCTATTTTTTTAATACCTTTACCCGGATCGAAGAATCCTACGATCAGGACAGAGTAAAAGCATATTACCCTCTGGTGGCAGATTGGCTGGGCATCCCCGACAGTCTCAAAATGCCACTGAATTACACCCGGGCTGTTAAACCGGCACATCCACGGAAGCACGCTCCCAATGTGGTGATGATTTTTCTGGAGACATTTCCCACCTTTAAAGTCGGTGCCTACGGGAATCCCATGAATGCTTCACCAGCCTTCGACAGATTGAGCGAGGAGGGCATGCACTTTACCAATTTTTATGTTCCCAAGTTATCCACTGCCGCCTCCATATTTTCTGCCATGTCGGGCATTCCGGATGTGGCGGTAATTGATCGCAGTTCCACACGCGATCCGTATGCCATTCGTCAAAATCTTATTTTGAATGACCTGGCCGGGTACCGGAAGCATTTTTTCATCGGTGGCAGCGCCAATTGGGGAGATGTAGGAGGCTTTTTTCGTAATAATGTGACCGGAATTGATATTCACGAAGAGGGCGATTTCAGCGAGGCGGAAACCAATGCCTGGGGAATTTCCGATTACCATCTGTTGGAGGCAAGCAACCGGGTATTACAGGATGAAACCGAACCCTTTTTCGCAATTATCCTGACCGCCGGACATCACCGTCCCTATACCATTCCGGAGAAGATACCCGGGTTTACCCCCGTGGAATTCACCGAGGAGTATCGTCAAAACGGGTTTAATGGTGAGGAGGAGTTGAATGCGTTCCGGTTCATGGATTTTTCCCTGGGACATTTCATGAAACTGGCCCGGGAGGAAGCATATTTTGAAAACACACTCTTTGTCTTTTTTGGCGATCATGGGATTGGGCATATTCTGAAACCGGTGCCTTATGGTGATTTATCGCTCCACTTCTTTCATGTTCCGCTGCTTTTGTATGGTCCCGGTTTGGACATTGCCCCGGAGACAATCGACCGGGTAATGAGCGAGATAGATATCATGCCCACCCTCCTTGGCATTCTTGGTCAGCCATACACCAACACCACATTAGGACGGGATGTCTTTGGTGCCGTTCAACAAGCCAGCCCGGGGGCTTTTATGTTCAGCGCCAACACCACGGACTTCGCCTGGCTCCAGCCGCCGTTTTATGTTTTATGTCAGGAAGGCGTGGAAAACCGGCTGTACCTGCCCTGGTCGGACGAACCGGTGAAGGATCAACAGCATCGTTACCCGGAAGCGTTCCAGCAGTTACAGCAGCGGGCTCACGGGATAATGGCTACAGCGCAATATTTACGCTACAACAACAAACCACCGGAACAATAACCGTGACACAATCCCCGCAAGTTTACCTGTTGACCCGGACTCACCACAGGCCGGAGCCATTTCAGCGGTGCATGGAGAGTGTAAAGCGACAAAGTGTGTTACCGAAATGGATTATCATCCGGGATGACCCTGCGGATGATTATGTGGAGCGGGCCCACATTCCCCAAGAGATTTTTCAGCCGGCGAAAATTCGCAAGCCCCGCTGGTGGATTCGACATCATAATCCCTTTAATGACTATTTCAATCAAGTACTGACGCGGATTCCCGATGGCAATTTCATTATTTATCTGGATGATGATGACATGCTGCTGGACCCCACCTGGGTGGCAACGATTCTGGAAAGGGATGCGGATGTACTGGTGGGGAAATTTCAGCTGGGGCCAGCGCATGATTACGCTCTCATCGGGACGGCTGTGGAGCGGGGGAAAATCGGTGGCTCCTGTGTGGCGGTGCGTTCAGAAATCGCCCGGCAGCACCCCTGGCCGTTACGGGGTGGCGGCGACTTTATGTTCATTCGCTCTTTAGCCCAAAACCATGAATTTGTTTGGGAAGACAGGATTGTGGCGGGTGTACAGAGCGACCTGAATCATAGCTGGGGCCGGCGATCGTCCTACTGATACGGATTTCGTGATGCGTGTACTATTTCCATATTCAGCAGAAATCTATCTCACCAATCTGAAACCGCTGGTGGATTATTTCGAATCCCGGGGCGATGCGGTGATTTGCACAGCGGAAGACAATTGGGATTCACTGGATTCCCGGCCGGATGTGGTCCTTTCCAACCAGGCGTGGTGGAAGCTGGAAAATGAGATTGGGCAGCGCGCCAATTCCACAGGAATCCCTCATGTGACCATCGAACATGGCGCACCCATGTTTTATCAGGGGGGGCCGCAGTACTACCGGCGGGAGATCGGTGCCGCTGATGTGAAATGCCTGTGGGGGCAGCACAATTTTGATATGATGCGACGCTATAAATGTGCACCGGAGAACCTGCGTATAACCGGCTATCCGCGGTTTGATGAATTGCTGCATTATTCCATACAATCCAATCCCAAGCCACGCATTCTGTTTTTGGGGACCTGGAAAATTCCCGGGAAAATATTTCAAGTCTGGCAAAAAGTCCTGGAGCAGGCGCGTGTGCTGGATTACACCGTGGCCTATAAACCCCATCCCAACGAAAATACACGAGGCGAATTGTTGAATGGGGCGGGTATTCCAGATTGGGTGGAGAGGATTCAGGGTGAAAATTTGTTCGCCGAAGTGGCGCGGGCTGATGCTGTTATCACCTCACCCACATCCGTTCTGATTCCTGTTTTTTACTATCAAAAACCTGTTTACTCCTATTATCCCTGGTGGCAAAAAGGGCTGTTTCAGTTCCATCGCACGTTTAACCTACCCGGTGTGGGTAAGAATCGACTGGATTTGGAGAAATTGGTGCAACGAGGTGTGAATCGGGAGCGGTACCAGCGCTATTTTGAATACACAGCTTACCGGTCGGATGGTCGAAATCGGGAGCGTGTGTACCAATTGTGTCAGGAGTTGGCTGCTTCATGAGTCAACCACTCATCTCCGTAATCACACTTTCCTGGGACAATCAGTCCTACACAGCGGCTTTTGTTAAAAGCATCCGTCAGAATACCAAATTACCGTATGAACTAATTATTGTGGATAATGGTAGCGCCGCCGAAACCCAGTACTGGGTGCAGCAGGTGGCGGACCGGGCTTTGATTTTTGCTGAGAATCAAGGTTTCCCGGGTGGCTTTAATCAGGGGGCGGCCCTGGCGGATGGCCAATACCTCTTGATGGCGAATAATGACACGGAATTTCCGCCCGGCTGGGATGAACAACTGGTGGAAACGATTGAGAAATACCCCAATGCAGGCATTGTCACACCCGCGTATACCAGTGGCAGAAAATCCGCGCTCCGGTATGAGCCTGGGCAGAGCGTGAGAACCATTGGTAGATTCAGAAAATACCCTTCGGGTGTGGCCTTTTTTGTCCGTAAAAACCAGTTTCTGAATGAATTCGGCGGATGGTCCCAAGACTATGCGGTGGCCAGTGGTGAGGACGCAGATTTATGTTTCACCGTGTGGAAGAAGGGTTACGATATTCTGGTGGACGAGCGGGTGCTGGTAATTCATGAGGGTAAAGTCACTTCCGGTAGCAAACTCTCGGACTGGCAGACACACTTTCGCACCAACAGCCACCAGTTTAAGCGAAAATGGTTTTATTATTTTTACTTCCCCTACCTGGCGCGGCTGACAGAGGCTGTGCGCAGAAAGTTGGATCCCCGTGTCTGAAATACTGACGACCAATGAACTCATTTCCGCACTGAGTGATCGTGTAACCCGGCGGGTACCCACCAGTATTATTCGGAAAAGTGACGGTGAAAATGTGGTGCTTGGCTATGGCGTGATTCCTTCTATACCCACCCGGTGGTATTACAAAAAAATGTACCACTATAATGTTTATCCCTGGCAATTTCGGTTTCACCTATTTCTAAGGTCGCAACTAATTCTGGCTTTCCAGCTGGCAGATTATCTGGGCATCAGCAAGCCGGAGCACAGGCACGGACTGTGGTCGCAGGAAGAGGAGATATTGCGTAATTTTAGGCTGGAAGGGCTGGTATATTGTGACATGAATTTTCACATGGATTTCATCAAATATCCCGCTCGATCCAACCTGGTGAATCCAGAGGCAGAAAAGTTGATTGCCGGCCGGCGAGTTGGTCTGATTACCCATCGAAACCTGGACGCATTTTTTGCGCGGTTCGATTCGAAGGTCGTGTTTCAGACCGAAATCCCAAAACGCCGCTCACGGGTGCAGATAATGACGCAACAGCGGTTTCTGAACATCCTGACACAGATAGACGCCCATAATGACGATGTTGATGTGTGGTTCGTGGGAGCAGGGATTTATGCCAAACCCTTTTGTCATCATATCAAATCCACCGGCGGAATTGGGATTGATCTGGGTTCCACACTGGATTCCTGGGCTGATGATTACCAATCGCGCGGACATTTGCGTAAATTCTACCGGGAGCACGCTGCGAAATGACTCTTGAAAATCCATCCGTAAAAACCATCGCCATCATTCCCGCCCGGGGTGGTTCAAAAGGTATTCCCGGGAAAAACATTAAGTTATTCAACGGCAAACCCTTAATCGCCTGGTCGATTACCTACGCACTGAGTGCTGGCCATGTAGATCAGGTGTTGGTTTCCACCGAAGATGATGAAATCGCTGCAGTTGCCCGGGAATTTGGTGCCGGGGTGATTCCACGGCCTGAATTGCTGGCGGGTGATACGGCGAGTACTGAGAGCGCCATTTCCCACGCACTGGAATGGCTGGAAGGGCAGGGGGTTCAACCGGAGAAGGTTGTGCTGCTCCAGGCTACCAGTCCACTGCGGCCGGAAAATTCACTGGACGAAGCAATTACCCATTTTGACAAAGGGGGGTTTGACAGTCTGCTCAGTCTTTCACCCACCCACCGGTTTTTCTGGCGTACCCGAGGTGATATTGCGGAAGCGGAGTATGATTTTTTGCGGCGCCCGCGGCGGCAGGACATGCAACTTGATGAGATTCGCTATGTGGAAAACGGCTCACTGTACATTTTCACGCGGCAGCATTTTTTGAAAATCGGGAATCGTCTGGGCGGGAAAATCGGTTATGTTGTCTTTCCGGAATGGTATAGTATGGAGATTGACACACCCTTGGATTTTGAGATATTAGAGCGCATGGCAAAATCAAATCAAGTCAACCATAAATAATGGATTCAAAGGAATTATTGTATGCCCGGACTTAAGTTAGGCAGTAAAACCGCAGGCGATGGGAACCCGGCTTATATCATCGCGGAGATTGGCATTAATCACCAGGGTGATGTGAAAATTGCCCGGGAACTTATTTACGAAGCGGCGCAGGCCGGTGCCGATGCGGTGAAATTCCAGAAGCGCAATGTGGACCGCATTCTCACCCGTGAGGGGCTGGAAATGCCTTATGAAAACCCCAATTCGTTCGGCAAAACATATGGTGAACATAAACGAGCGCTGGAGTTGAGCGAGGCGGATTACCGGGAGTTGTTATCCTTCGCGAATGAAATGAATGTGGATTTTGCAGCGTCGGGCTGGGATGAGGAAAGTGTGGATTTTCTGGACGAACTGCCAGTAGCCTTTTTCAAGATGGCTTCGGCTGATTTGACTAATCTACCTCTGCTTGAGCATACGGCAAAAATGGGGAAACCCATTATTCTTTCCACCGGAATGGCGAACCTGGACATGGTCAAACAGGCGGTTGCCCTGGTAAAAAAGTACACTGACCAGGTGGCCATTCTTCAGTGCACCTCCACCTATCCGTCCAAATTTGATGAGATCAACCTGCGGGTGATGGATCTGTATCGCAAGACTTTCCCGGAGATGGTAATCGGGTATTCAGGACATGAATTGGGAATTGCCATTTCGGAAGCGGCGGTGGCGCTGGGTGCCAAAATTGTGGAGCGGCATTTCACGCTGGACCGTACCATGAAGGGTGGCGACCATGCGGCTTCGCTGGAACCGGGTGGACTCGCCAAGCTCATCCGGGATATTCGTCACATTGAGGAGTCATTAGGTGATGGGGAAAAGCGGGTTCAGGAATCTGAGAAACCCTTTTTCCGCAAGTTGGCCAAGTCGGTGGTTTCCGCTACCGCGATTCCCAGAGGCACGCCCATCACCCGAGACATGCTTACCACCAAAGGACCGGGCACGGGCATTTCCCCGGCGCGTCTTGCCCAGGTATTGGGTAAAACGGTTAAAATTGACTTGGCGGCGGATGTGGTGATTCGGGAAGAGGATATTGAGTGGTGAAGCTTTAGAAGAAGAGGAAAGAGGAAAGAAGTTGACGAAATTACCGGAATTTGATCACGAAAAACTGAAGGTATATCAGGCAGCAATTGGGTTTATTGAGTGGAGATCAAAGGTAGTAACATTTTCCAAATCCTTTAAAGATGTATATAGCCAACTTGACCGGGCCGCAATCTCTATCCCCTTGAATATTGCTGAAAGGAATGGGAAAAGTTCTTTAAAAGACCGGCACCGATATTTTGAAATTGCGCGTGGATCTGCGCTTGAGTGTGCGGCTTGCTCAGATGCCCTCTATGCTACAGGGAAATTAAAAAGCGAGAGCACGACAGCTGGGAAGTCCCTCCTGATAGAGATTGTCAAAATGCTTTCCCGCCTGGTCACAAACTTATCAACCCAGATTAAAGAAGATAAGCCCGAGTACGAAATTGAAGGCGAAAGTTAGATGTAAATTAATGCGACCAATTGTTATGAGATTTACTCTTTACTCTTTCTTCTTTCTCGAAATTTTACAGGACCCCTATGAACACTGAAATTCTCACCAAAGCTCGTAAAATCAAGCTCATCATTACTGATATCGACGGCGTTTGGACCGACGGGAAAATCTACTACTCCGCTGACGGAGAGTTGACCAAAGGATTTTCTTATTACGATGGTATGGCCGTGCATCTGTTGCGGCAGGCGGGGATTGAAACCGCCATTATCACCGGTGAAGATTCGCCCATTGTGGCGCAGCGGGCCAAAAAGTTGAAGATAGAAGCGTGTCATCTGGGGATTCATGACAAGTTGTCCGTATTTGAAGAAATCTTGGAACGACAGAATCTTTCCCCTGAAGAAGTGGCCTATATCGGTGATGATGTGAATGATTATGCACCCATGCAGGTGGCGGGACTCAGCGCCGCACCGGCGAACACGCCGGCATTTTCCCAGCTGAAGCCCCATATTTTGCTTACCCGGCGGGGTGGAGAAGGTGCGTTCCGGGAATTGGCTGATTTGATTTTACTGGCCCGGAATTGGGAGAACACACTTCCCTGACCAATCCGCGGGCTGCTGTCACCATGCAAAACCGACTCTTTTATATCGCCTATAATCTGGTGCTTGTTTTTGCCTACCCGGTTTTCTGGGTAGTAAGTTTTTTAAATGTAAAACTCAGAGACGGCCTGTCCGGTCAGCGGGAAATCAGGGAAAATCTGTCTCGTTTTAATGCCCGCCGCGTGTCAGGCAGGTCAGTAATCTGGCTCCATGCTGCCTCCGCCGGTGAATTCGAGCAAATGAAGCCCCTCATCAGCCGCCTGGCCGGTGATGAGCGTTACCACCTGGTTCAGACAGTCACTTCACCCACGATTTATCTGAAAATTTTCACCGACAAACGGTTTGATGCCATCCTGTATCTGCCCTGGGATCTGCCGTGGCGGGTGAGCCGTTTCGTACGCCGTTTGCAGCCAACTATATTTATCAACACTCGCCACGATCTGTGGCCCAATCTGCTGCGCACATTAAAGCGTGAAAAAATTCCATCTATTCTCATTAATGCCAATCTCTACGGAAGCTCGAAGCGACTTCGCCCGGTCTGGAAGCGCATGAACCGGATTCTATTCAATCAGATTGATCATATTTTTACCGGAACCGAGCGATTGGCGGACAATCTGCGCCAATTGTATAGCGGACCAATCGGGGTAGTGGGCGATACCCGTTTTGATCAGGTGTGGGAACGAGCTGAGCAGAATCAGCAGATTTGGTTTTCGCCGTCCGTAATCCGTGATCGGAAGGTCGTGATTTATGGAAGCGTGGTGGCGTCGGATTTGGATATTGTCAGTACTGCCATTGGTACGAGTGTGCGCGATAATGATGGCGTGCTGCATGTGGTGGTGCCCCACGAGGTGGGCGAACGGGAGCTGGTTCCCTGGGAGGTGAGTTTTTTCCGGCAAAATGTGAAAAGCGCCCGATACACCGAAATATCAGCCTATGCCGGTGAGCCGGTTTTGATATGGAATAACATGGGGAATCTGGCGGATTTGTATAAACACGCTCACCTGGCTTACGTGGGTGCCGGGTTTTCCACCGGTGTGCATTCTGTGACAGAACCCGCCATTTATGGTGTGCCGGCGGCGCATGGTCCTGCTTATGATTTGCTGGATGAAGCCATTGAGCTGGTGAATCTGGGAATTTCCACTGTGGTTTACTCCTCAGGGGATTTAACCCGTTTTTTGCATTTTGTGAATGACCCGGCAGTACTGGCACAAAAGCGCACGGCACTGGAGACCTTTACCCACATCTATCTGGGCGCAACTGACCGGATTTTAGCGGCGTTGCAAGCTTATCTCTACAGCGCCGGACACCGTAAAAACCGCTTCTAAGCTTGCCACTGCCGCGGGAGTGGATTAGACTTGCGCCGGATTCAAAACAAACAAGGACAGATCATGCAATTGAGATTAGACAAGAGCGAAACACTATTTAACCGGGCGCAGCAAACGATTCCCGGCGGGGTGAATTCACCGGTACGGGCATTCAAAGGCGTCGGTGGGACGCCGCCATTCATCACCAAAGGACGCGGTCCCTACATTTTTGATGCGGATGGGAATCGTTATGTGGATTTTGTGGGCTCCTGGGGACCGTTAATTTTGGGACATGCCCACCCGGAAATCGTAGCGGCAATCCAGAAAATTGCCCAGCAGGGCACCAGTTTTGGTGCGCCGACGGCGTTGGAAATCGGACTGGCGGAGATGATAGTAGACCGGGTGCCCTCGGCGGAGATGGTTCGGCTGGTAAACAGCGGGACCGAAGCCACCATGAGCGCGGTTCGGTTAGCCAGAGGTGTCACCGGACGGGATAAAATAATTAAATTTGACGGTTGTTATCACGGCCATAGTGATTCTTTCCTTATTGCCGCCGGTTCAGGTGCTCTGACCCTGGGTGAACCCAACTCGCCCGGTGTGACCAAAGGTACCGCTGCTGATACATTGCTGGCGCAATTCAATGACATTGAAACAGTGCAGGCATTATTTGAAAAAAATCCCGGCCAGATCGCCTGTGTCGTTGTGGAACCCGTTAATGGCAACACCGGCTGCATTCCGCCCCAGGATGATTTTCTCCAACATCTGCGGAAATTATGCTCAGAAAAGGGGGCTTTGCTGGTTCTGGACGAAGTCATGACCGGTTTTCGGGTTACGCGGGGTGGCGCTAATGAGCTGTACGGTGTGGATGCTGATTTACTCACCTTTGGGAAAGTCATTGGTGGCGGCATGCCCATTGGTGCGTTTGGTGGTAAGCGGGAATTTATGGAACAGGTCTCACCCTCGGGACCCGTTTACCAGGCGGGGACACTGAGTGGAAATCCGGTTGCCGTGACAGCGGGAATTGAGACACTGAAGCGCCTGGATAAGCTGGCTTATGAAAAGCTGGAATCTTTAAGCAAACACTGGGCTACTGGTTTACAGAAAATCATTGATAAAAATGGCTATCCACTGACCCAGCATCGTGTGGGAAGTATGTTTACGCTCTTTTTCTCGGAGAATGCCATTCGTAATACGCTGGATGTGGCCAAATGTGATATTGAGAAATTCAACCGCTGGTTCAACGGCATGCTGGAAGAGGGTGTTTACCTGGCACCCAGTCAGTATGAAGCGGGATTTATGTCGCTGGCACATACGATTGAAATTTTAGACGAAACCCTGGCGAAAGCGGAAGCGGTGCTGGGGGAGGTTTTTTAGGGGAAAGAAGAAAAAATGAGAAAAAGAGCAAGAGTAAGCACAAGAAGCTCCTCGGCGGTCTCCCTGAGCATGGTCGAAGGGCCGCCGAGGCTTGAAATACACGGGTATCGACTGATAATTTTTAGGGTAATATCATCTTCGATCACTGACTAAAGTCGGTGCCTCAGACTGACATGCGCGTAATTTTTCCCTGATGCGCTGATTTTCAGCTTCTCAACCCACAAAGGAATGTTAGCACGATGAGTCACTACCAGAAAATCCTTATAACCGGGGCCAGCACGGGTTTGGGAAAACAATTGGCTCTGGAATTTGCCCGCCGGGACAATGCTCAAATCTGGCTGCTGGCTCGATCGGCCGATAAGCTGAAGGATGTGGCAGACGAAATCCAGGCGTTGGGAGGAAACGGCCATCCTGTTCTCTGTGATGTGACACGACTGGATGAATTGCAGGGGGCGTGTGAAAAAATTTGGACCGAGTCTGCAGGAATCGATCTGGTGGTGGCTAATGCGGGCTGGAGCGGCAATCTGCGTTACCCGGGTGAGCAAAACTGGTCCACGGCGAGGACGGTGATTGATTTGAACTTACGCGGTGCCATTCTCACACTGGAGTTTTTTACCCGGAAAATGATTGAGCAGGGGCATGGCCATCTGGTTGGGATTTCCAGCGTGGCGGGATTTCGCGGACTGCCCAAAAGTAGTGTGTACAGCGCCACCAAAGCTGGACTGATTACCTATCTGGAAGCGCTACGTATCTCGGTCTCCGGATATGGCTTATGGGTCACCGATATCCGTCCCGGATTTGTGAAAACGCCCCTCACGGACAACAACCATTTTCCCATGCCATTCTTGCTGGAATTAGAGGATGCGGGGAATCGAATGTACCAGGCCATCATCCGGCGTCGTAAACGCTACACGTTTCCCAAACGCATGGCCGTTACAGGCTGGTTGTTACGTCATATTCCCAATTTTCTCTTTGATTGGATTGGCGCTAAGGCAGCCAGACCGTTTAATAAGGGAACATTTAGCGGCGGGTCCTGAGATTTTCCCCCTCTATTCTGAGGGGCTGAAGCCCATTTATTATTTTACGGATTAGTAATTTCCGCCCCGCAGAGCGGGTCTATGAAGCAGTTTGATTCTGTCCTTTTATTGACACAGAAGGAGCTTAAGGCCTTCTTAACCAGACCGCTGGACGCCCCATTCTCAAAGCACGATGTTATAGCGGTTGAAAACACCCTGGCTGTCACGCTGAGCAGAACGCTCTGTCCGCGACGATGAGAGACCACATTCAAGATGGAGCTCAAGGGTTATTCGTCTGAGTTGATTCATAGCACATGTGTTTCAGGTCTCATTCTAATTATTTGATTCACATCCAGGAATAATTACAATTATTGTCATCAATCAGTGACCCTTAACAAGCGCCGGAATGTTTTCTACAGACCATATGTGAGATTCCGGAGAGTTTTTAGAAGCAGGAGTGTAAAATGGAGCAATTAAGACGATTCACAGGCATTTTGATACTGATGATGAGCGGTGCAGGCTTATTGGCGCAAACCGCTCCGGTCGCCTTTTCCGACACGGTAACCACCCAACCCGGGATCGCGCTGGATATTATCCTGTCTGCCAGTGACGCGGATGGTGACGCGTTAACATATTCCATTACGACCAATGTGGCTCATGGCATGCTGACGGGAACCGCGCCTGATCTCACCTACACCCCCGATGCAAATTTTATGGGGGAGGACAGTCTGATTTTCTCCGTGAGTGATGGTAGTCTGTCAGCCACCGGTCATGTGTTTATTCAGGTTTTACCGGATCGGGGCATTCACTTTTCCGGGCGGTCGGTTTTCACTGATGCCAGCGGCCCGGAAATGTGTGGTGCCGGCGCCAATGCCTACATGGAGATGGTGGAATCCGGGTGTGATGAGGTGACGGAAGGCTTTGCCCTCTCGGAAGACACGGACTTTCTGTCTGGGTTGGACAGTGTTCGGCTCACCATGGGTGGATTCATGCTGGAAGTTGATTCTTTCTACTGTATTGCGGAGCCGTGGGGGGATCATCGGGTTTATTCCGGTGGACACGCTCAGATACTATTGGGAAATGACACCCTGATGCGGATTGATAATATTACCATGACATCGAATCAGGATTATATGCTCTCTTTTATGGAAGGCACTGCTTCCGGAGCCATTAATCCGGCGATTGGCAATGCGGACTTTATTGCCGAGCTCAATCCCCAGGGAACCAATGAAATTCAGATTTACTTCACCGGTGCGAACCAGGTGGTGCAGGGTTCCTGTGGATTGTATGATTTCGATTTTTTCCTGATTCCCGACTCCCTGGTAGAAATCCCGAATCTTCCGCCTACAGCGCCTATTCTGGCTGAACCGTTCAATGCTGAACTTGTGTCCATTTCAGAGGCCACACTCGGTACAGAACTCACACTGATGTGGCATCCGGCCACTGATCCGGACGGTGATGAATTGGAATATCTGGTGGAGTTGGCTTACGCGGGTAATGTCTGGACACATACCATACCTGATACAGTAAAACTGCTTGCTCTCGACAGCGTGTACAGCCACATGGCCGCACTTGATCAGGATTCCCTTTCCCTGCGCTGGCAGGTAAAGGTTACCGACGGTGTGGATACGGTGGCAGCAGTCAATGGTCCCTTTTTCACCATTTTCGCCCACTGGGATATCCATGCTGAAAATATCCAGATCAGCTTCAGCGATACCAATTCGGCCTGGTATCTGGGAGATACCCTTACCATTAGCGCTGAAATTACCAATGCCGGTCCATTGGATTTTAATCACCCGGTGGGATTACAACTCACGGCGGATAATCCCCTGATAACGCTCCTGGATTCTGCCGCCTGGCTGAACGAGTTGTCAATGGGCGTAAACCAGACGCTGAATTTTAGGGCAATCGCCGGATTGGGTTTGGCGCCGGGTACAGAGATTGAATTTGCATTGACCACAGAAGCACAAGATTGTGCGTCCGAACCCATCCCCATGTGTCTGGATGGAAATGCGGTCACATTTCAGGCCACGGTCCATGAGCCGGTGGTTTCCATCCAACCGGAATCCATACCGACCACCTACGCTCTGGGTAATAATTATCCCAATCCCTTCAATCCGTCCACCACCATTCGGTTCGCATTGCCGGAAGCTGGTGCGGTAAAGCTGGTGATCTACGATGTTCAGGGTAAACCGGTCCGGACGCTGCTGAACCGTCACCTGTCAGCCGGTCATCAATCTGTGGTCTGGCAGGGCCAGAATGACGCGGGACGACAGGTGAGTACCGGAGTTTATTTCGCCCGGCTTGAAGTGAATGGATTCAGCAAGACGCGGAAGATGATTTTGATGAAGTGAAAATTCGTTCCTATAGTTGAATCTTGATTACTCAAACAGGAGGCTGTCTCGCCAGGCAGCCTCTTTTTAATATCCTAAAAACAGGTCCGGGAAATCATCACGATATGATTCAGTCCGTGGAGAGCTCAAATTGATTAAGACAGTAAAATAGTCTGTCACCGTGCCATCGCTTGAGATTTGCAGCCGATTAATCCCCGCTTGAAACCGGTTCTGCGAATGCGATGATATGTCCATCCAGGTCCGCAAAATACGCCACGCGGTCGCCCCAGTCCTGGTATTCCATTGGAGAAATCAGCTTTGCATCGTGGTGCATGGCATTTACAAACCAATCTGAGAGCTTTTCAACAAAAAGGTAGAGTTCACAGCGTGGAATTCCGTTACCTGTGGAAGGATGAGGAACGGTTTTTCCTAAAATCCGGGCAATGCCATCATTGGGCATGAGCCCCAGCGAGTGGGATGGCGTGAGTTGAAATTCCGTCATCCCCGGTACATTGAGAATTGGCTTTTGCCGGAGGATATTTTCGTAAAATTCACAACTGGCTGCCTGATCCGATACATACAGGATGGTCATGGTACGACTGAAGGGAGCAGATGATGGCGGGGTGGACATTATTGCTTCCGTGTGAATGCGGCTACAACCAATGAGGTGACCACACCCATTCCCACTGCGCCGATGAATCCCATCCAGATATAGCTGGAGAGGTTGAAATATTCCTCCGCCGCCGCCCGGGACATTTCTCCCCGGGAGACGGTGTACTCAATGATCGCCGGGAAATATCCAGGTGTAATGACAACCGCCGTAAGCCATTGGGCCAGCGGACTCAGAATCGCCACGACTGCTGTAACGATGAATCCGGTGATGACGCCCTCTTTATAGGACATTTTCCCGTCCAAATCCCGTTTCCGCTTGTCCAGCAGCGCCAGAACATAGATGGCAATGGCCGGAATGGCGAAGAGATTGGTGTAGGTGGCGTGTTTGTCAATATGGGCTCCGTGGAGACCAACCAAGCGCTCCAGCAGCATCCACACGAGTGAAGTGACCATGAAAATGACACCCCACTTTAGTTCGGTTTTGTATTTCTGCATAACCTGTCCTTTCGGTTGCCTATGGGTTCCTCTTTATCGGGAAGTTATTTGGTGCGCCCCTCAACGACTGTATCGTACTCGGTATCCACCGGTTCCCATAACTCAATTTTGTGGCCTTCGTTATCCAGAATATGGACAAACTTACCATACGCGTATTCTTCAATCTCATCCAGAATGGTAACACCCTCCTGTTTCAGAACCTCAACCAGTGCACGCAAATCCTCCACACGATAATTCAGCATGAATTCCGATTGTGATGGCTGGAAATAGTCTGTGTCGGCCGGGAAAGGGCTCCACTGGGTGAAACCCAATTTGCTGCTGTCATCACCCTGGCGCCACTCAAAGCTGGTTCCGTAGGCATCAGTTTTCAACCCCAGATGTTTTTCATACCAGGCTTTAACTGCCTCAGGATCCTTGCACTTGAAAAATACACCGCCAATACCGGTCACGCGTTTCATGTTCTCTCCTGTTCATGTTATAGCAATAGTTGCTCTGACTAAATTTCAGTGGGCGATTTCAAACGCTTCCCGGAGCCATTGGATAATTTCTGAATCCACAGCTTCAGGATTCTCCAGAACAACCCGGTGGGTGCACATGGTACCAAAGGGACCTGAATCGCCCAACCGCTTGGTAATCGGTTTCCCCGGCAATTTCAACCCCAGATCAATCCGGGTTTTTGTGGCGGGTTTAATCAGCGCAAATTGGCGTTTAGGACCCACAAGACTTACACTGCCTTTCTTGGGCACAATGTTTACATCCGAGCCAAAGTCCGAGATCACCGAGATTAATTTTTCATAGATGGGGAGCAGATTCTCCTTACCGGTGTATTGCTGTGCGACCAAGTCTTCCGAATCAACCGGCTTTTCACGCGAAAGCATGACGATGGTGTTGGCATAGCCGTGAGTCACACCGTGCTCCTTTTTCAGGAAATTCACTGCTTCCGAGTGTTTGGCAAAACCCTGCTTTTCCAGAATTTCAAGCCATTGGGACAGGGATTTCCCGGTCTTCTCCGGCATATTATCAATCATGGTCTGAAGTGCTGCATCCATGAGATACACCCTTAGTTTGGATAGATTTCAAACCCCCGTTGATGGATTGGCAGATAGCCAACCACTTGTTTTAATTTAGTCTGAGCGACAGCATAACAAAATGGTGAGTTATTCTGAACCAACGGAGGACGAATTTGTTTCTGGCCCGCGCAGGTACTTATAAAATCCAAACAAAACCAAAAAGCCCGCCGCCACCATGGCCAGTGCCAGCGTAATGAGCAGAAATGAAATAGCACCTTCCCAGAATCCTGTTCCTGCCTGTCCACCGGCGATGGGCATCATTTTTCCAAAACCGGTTGCGGCGGCGATGAGTACAGCGGCGATGTTGGCGTAGGTTCCGAACAGTACCAGCCAGAAGGTGAGGGTTAACCACCTGGCAGACAGCATGATTTTCTTCCAGATCAGCCCCAACAGAATGAGAAACATGCCATTCATCACCCCTTCCAGATGGGCGGAGAGCGCCATGCGGGGATTGGTGATATTCTGGACGAAAAGTCCGACAATGAGTCCCAGGAGAAACAGGGTGAGGCCCAGGAAAATTAAGAGATTGGATTGTTTGGTTTGGGAGGCGGGTGATGTCATGACGATTGACCTTTCTCCCCCGGTTATAAGCAAAATCAAGATTCAAATGACCGGGAAGCTCAATTGCGTCCCGGAGTTGACTCATAGGAAGAATGAGTTGGCTGTAGGCATTAATTTAGGTCAAATGCAGGCAATTCAAAGCGACAGGTAGCGTGCGGTATTATCCCCAGAAGCAGCCCCATGCATCCTCGTGAACGATTTTAAAAAAGTCGGTGATGTGTTTTACTTCAGGACTGGGTTCATAGCCATGCCACTTCAAATCAGCGCGCATCCAATAGATTTTCCAGCGATTCTTGGTCTGAACATAGGTTGCTTTGGCAACAGGAGACTCTCTTTTTTCATCCTGTTTACCCCACCGGGGACGAATCTCGAAGATGAATACACTTTGATTCTCTACCCGGAAGTCTATATCCAAACGGTCCCTCATCTCCGGTGGCGGACGCTGAATGACCAGAAATCCTTTTCCGGCGGCATCGATATTTTTTAACTGCTCAGGTGTCAGTGCCATAAGGTTTCCTCCCGGTGGCAATATAAGGATGATCGTTTATTCAGAAATTCATTTTGATTGCAACTTACGAAATTCACACTTCCTAAAAATGAATGATGTTGTGACTTTTAAAACGCCTGACTGGATACCGGATGTCTGAAGGTAAAAGCAGCGAACAAAAACCCTTCCGGCTATTGCCTCTGCGCCGCTATACTTGGCCTGTGAAGAAACTGGACCGTTATATCCTCCGGGAATTGTTTACCCCATTCGCATATTCCCTGCTGATTCTCACTTTTATTTTTCTGGTGAATTTTCTTATTCGCTCCATGGACCGTATCCTGGGGAAGGGGTTGAGCCTGTGGGTGATTTTGGAATTTGTGGGTCTGAATCTCGCCTGGATGCTGGCCCTGGCCATTCCCATGTCGGTGCTGGTGGCGGTTTTACTGGCGTACGGACGCATGGCTTCGGACCACGAGATTACAGCCATGCGCTCGGGAGGGATTTCCCTGCCACGCATTCTCCGGCCGGCGCTGATTTTTGCCACGGTGGTGGCGGCATTTACCATTTACTTCAACAACAATATCCTGCCTGATCTGAATCACCGGGCACGCCTGTTGGGCGGTGCCATTTACCGATTGCGGCCTGATTTGAATATTGCGCCGGGATATTTCATCGACGATTTGCCTCAGTACACCCTGCGGGTGAATGAAGTGACGCCCACCGGCTTGAAAAACATCGTCATTTTCTCCAAGGACAATCAGGAGAGTCAGGTCTCAATCTATGCCGATTATGGCCACCTGACAGTGGCAGGGGATCGGATCATTATCTCACTATATGATGGCGAAAAGCATCTGCTGGACATGAAAAAGCTGGATGATTACCGGCGGGAGCGATTCGACTCCACCCGGATTGCCATTCCTGTGACCAACATGCAACTGGAGCGCACCAACCGGGCTGCCCGGGGCGACAGGGAAATGTCATCGGCACAGATGCGTGATAAAGTCCGCTTGTATGAGGAGTCGGTGGAGCAGTTGAAGCGGAAAATTCAGACCATTTACCAAACCAGCCCCTTTGGGAAAACGGGTGACAGTCTGCGTTCGGTTACCACATTTCTGGATACGGTGCAGAAAAAACCGGTGAATTATGACACGCCGGAGATGCGGGATAACCGGGAGTGGAATCGGACCATCGAAAAGATCCGTGGGGAAATGCGGATTATGGAGAGCTACCACAAGCAGATCAACCGACTGAAGGTGGAAGTTCATAAAAAATACGCCATGCCGGTGGCTTGTCTGGTATTCGTCCTGATTGGCGCACCACTGGGAATCATGACCCGCAAGAGCAGCTGGACGCTGGGTGTGGCCATTGGAATGTTCTTCATCTACTGGGCGTTTCTCATCGCAGGTGAGGAGTTGGCGGACCGGCTGATGATCACCCCCTTCATGGCCATGTGGCTGCCGAATTTGATTATGGGAGCGGTGGGATTATGGATTAGTTACCAGGCCATGCGGGAGCGGCGGGTTCTTTCAGCCAACTGGGCGCGTTTCTGGCGGCGACGCAAGCAGAGTGATGGTGATAGGACGAAAAATTAACCGGATTTATCTTTTTTCTCGAATATTTCCCGCCAGTAGTCCACCTCGTCGTCTGATAAAGGCTCTTCACGATATTTGCCGGCTTTGCTCTTTTGTTCACCATGAACAAGTCCATGGACATACTTGTAGAAATTTTGGCACGTCTGGAATTCCCGGCCTTCAAGCTGGGCAGTTTTGATGATATCGGCATCATCCGAGACCAACACAAGTTCGCCCCCTTTTTTCTGCAGGAGTTGTTTGAGAATCTCATCCGCCGACCGACCACCGGAATACTGGATGGTCAGGATACCTTTCTGGCGTTGCGAGCTTTTTGATCCGGGTGGTGGTCCATCCCAGACCAGAATCAGCCGGATGTCTTTAACCGCCGTTAATCCTGACAAATCATCCTCCACCTTGTCCCGGGCATGTTCGCGGGTGAGTTGCTGCTCCCATTCCGCGTATTGCGGCACACGGCGCAGCAGGTTGTATCCGTCAATCAGGAAAGTCTTCACGGCAGGTTACCCGATCTCCTTCAAGATATCGATAAATGCATCGATTTCGGCAATGGTATTGTAATAATGGGGTGATAAGCGCAATCCCATGTCCCGCAGGGAAATGACCACATCCCGGGCGGTAATGGCCTCCAGCATAGCCTGGTTACGACTTGAATCCCTGTGGGTGAAGATGAAAATGCCGCTGCTGTTGGCCTCTGGGAACTCAAATACCGGACGAAAATTGGTTTCGCTGAGTCGCTCTGAAAAATGGCGCACCAGTCTGCGCACATGCTGGAAGACCACCTTCTGATCTGCGGCTAGAAGCAGCGCAATCGCTTCCCGGGCGCCCACGCAATTCACCGCATTAAAAGCGCCCAATTCATACCGCCGGGCCTCCTCCGAAATGGGTTGTGTGAAATCGCTGAACTTCTCCGGTTGTTCCAGCGACATATATCCCAGATGTGCCTGCTGGATGCGGTCCTGCAGCTCCCGGGTGACGAATAAAAATCCGCTGCCCAGGGGCGATTGGAGCCACTTGTGGCCGCCGGTGGCCAGAAAATCAATGCCATCCTTCACATCCACAGGGAGCACACCCAGCGCCTGAATGGCATCCACGCTGAAAATGATATGGTGCCGGTGACACAATTCTGCCAATGCCTTCACATCCGCGCGGAAACCGGTCATGTACTGGACAATGCTGATGGAGAGCAATTTCGTGCGGGGGGTAATGGCTTTTTCAAAAGCTTCCACAGTTAGGGTGCCCTTTTCCGCCTTCACGAAATCCAGTGTCACACCCAATCGTTCCAGATTGCGGAAGGGAATGACATTGGCGGGGAATTCGTGTTCGTTCAAAAGAATGCGATCACCTTTCTCCCAGGTTAGTCCGGATGCCAGAATATTCAATCCCGTCGCCGTATTGGGCATCAGAGCGATGCGATCGGGTGTGGTGTGGACCAGTTGGGCATAAAGGTCGCGCAATGACTGGGCCGCTTCCCAGGCTTTGGGCCAGGTTTCCGATGAACCTTCCCGGCGGCGCGCCAGGTGGGCGTTCATGGCGTCCAACACCGGGTCGGCCAGAGGCGAAACGGCGGCGTGATTAAAATAGAGTCGTTGGCTGGTGGCGGGGGAAAAGAGGGCACGAAATTCAGCTTGAGTCATGTAAACTCCTATTGAGGGTTTTCCGTGTGTGTAGAAAGCACCTGTTTTTCGAAGTCAAAAACGAACGGACTCATCGCGACAGTTTTCCGGTAAGGCCGCATGAGCCGTGGAATCATCGGCCACGCCATCCACGGTCAAACCCGCATCCAACAGGACTTTCACCAGGGATTCAGGGGCGAGCTGTTTGACACGCAGAGTCACCGCCACGGTTTGATTGTCATAATTCAACGCCAGGTTTTTAACACCCGGCTGATCCAAAATCGTCTGTTCCACAAGTTTCTGGCATTCGGAACAGCACATCTCATCAATTTTCAGCGCCATGGTCGCCAGCTTTTCACCACCGCAATTCATCACCAACAGCAGGATAATACCGAAAAAAAATGTCTTAATCGTTCGGAAATTCACATCTAAATGTAACCCGATTTTCAGCACCTTCAATCGGGAAACCGGTGTGTTAAATCGCATAGGTTTTTCTGCCTGCACCTTTATTATGTGGGATGGAAAAATTTTTTGCTGTCTGTCCCCGTGGTGTGGAGCCGGTACTGGAAAAAGAGCTTCAGTCGTTGGGGATTTCAGCCACCACACCCCAGTTTAGCGGGGTGGCATTTGAAGCCGAGAACCGGGACATGTATCGCGCCAACATGGCGTTACGCACGGCCACGCGAATTTTGAAGCCGATTGCGGCGTTCAATGCCCGGGATTATGACGCCCTCTACCGTGGAATTGCCAAGATCGACATTTTTAGGCTCCTGCGGGTGGAGCAGACCTTCCGGGTGGATGTGAACCTGGTGGCGTCAGCCATGACCCATTCCCAATACGCCGCCCAGAAGGTGAAAGATGCCATTGTGGATCAATTTCGCCGCAAGACGAACGGTGCAGCCCGTCCCAGTGTGGATTTGAAAGCGCCCCAGGTGGTGTTCAATCTTTTTGTGAACGGACCCCATGTGACCTTTTCACTGGACGCCTCAGGCGAATCCCTGCATCGCCGGCATTACCGGTTAAAGGCCGGGGAAGCACCCATGAAGGAGGCGTTGGCGGCGGCGATTGTTCTGCTGAGCGATTGGGACGGAAAATCACCGGTGTACGATCCCATGTGTGGCTCGGGAACGCTGCTGATCGAAGCGCTTATGATCGCCCACAACATGGCGCCCAATCTGAACCGGTCGTTCGCGTGTGAAAATTGGCAGGACTTTGATGTGGCGGCACTACAATCGGTGCGGGAGGGACTGGAAGCTGAGCAGTCTCCGTTACAGGTGCGGGGAGTCGGTGTGGAGATTGATGCGGCTGTGGCTGAAATGGCTCGGAAAAACGTGACCGCGGCGGGGTTGGATTCGGTGATAACCATCCGGACCGGCGATTTTCGAAAAGTGGGTCACCGACAGGGAGGAGGTTTGGTCATTACCAATCCACCCTACGGTGAGCGACTGGATGAGGTGGAAAATCTCAAAGCGCTGTACCGGGAGTTGGGGGATCATTTGAAACAGGAATTACAGGGTTGTACGGCTTCGATTTTTACCGGGAATCTGATTTTACGGAAATTTGTTGGCTTGCGAACCAAAGAGCGGATATTGTTGTATAATGGCGCAATTGAAAGCCGCTTACTGAAGTATGATTTGTATTAAGCGGATGAAAAATTTTGAGAGCACCCTTCGGACTGCATTCATCCCGTTGTGTCAAGGTAGGCATGGTCCGGGAGACCATTTCGTTTTCATCACTATCATTGTGCTATTATTGCTGCTCACATATCCCCTCAGTGCGCAGCAAACGGGGACGCTTGCAGGATTTATCACCGATGCCGAAACGGCTGAGCCGCTGCCCTATGTGAATGTGATATTGAAAAATACGCAACGCGGAACCACAACGGATCAGCGGGGGTATTTTGTGATTCAGCGGATACCGCCAGGAAATTATACCCTTTCAATCACCTACATTGGCCACAAAACCATGGAGCTGACCGTCAGTGTTACCGCGGGCATTGATACGCGGCAGGATGTAGCACTGGTGCCGGAAGATGTGGCTTTGCAGGAGGTGGTGGTGACAGCCGACCGGACGCGCTTCGAGAAGTCGGTGGAGGTGAGCCGGGTGAGTTTGTCTGCCCGAGAGCTGGAGGTTGTCCCGGCATTTGTAGAGGCGGATGTGTTCCGGTCAATCCAGATGTTACCGGGTGTGGTGGCGCAAAATGATTTTTCGGCCGCGCTGGTGGTACGGGGCGGGAGTCCGGATGAGAATCTCATCCTCTTGGACGGTGTGGAGGTTTATAATCCCTACCATTTTGGCGGCGTGTTCTCAGCATTTAATACCGACGCCATCGCCAATGCCGATTTTCAAGCGGGCGGATTTCCGGTGCGTTTCGGTGGACGCATGTCTTCCGTGTTGGAAATTCAGTCCAAAGAGGGGAGTCCGGCGGGTGGCAAAATGGGGCAGTGGTGGCCTTATCCGGAATACTTTGATTTGAGTCATGGCAGCGTGAATGTGAGTTTGCTCAGTTCTAAAATTTTCCTGGAGGGACCGGTGAAGGCTGGCGGCTGGGTCTTTTCGGTCCGTCGTACCTATTTTGACCAAATTGCCAATGTGCTCCATTCCATAAAAGATACAATTCCGACCCTGCCCTATTATTTTTACGATTTTCAGGGTAAGATTCACACCCAATTGAATCCGAAAAACCGACTGGATGTGAATTTTTACCGTGGCTCGGATGACCTGACGCTCAGCTTCAGTACCGGAGGGGGTGATCGATCCAAACAGGATGTAGGTCTAAACTGGGTGTGGGGCAATCAGACCAATAGTGCCGTCTTGAAAACGGTTGTAAAACCCCAGCTTTTCACAGAAACGACGCTGGCACATTCCATCTACGATTTTACAGTCAATCTGGAACAGACAACAACTGATACGAATGGAAACACCACGACCACTAATTTTGATATTGGCAATAAAGTGAGTGACTGGACCCTGTCGGAGCGGCTGGACTGGAAGGTGAATGAGGCGCATCGGGTACAGGGGGGGCTGGAGTACAAGCATCTGAATTTCAATTTCACCTTCGATCAGGATGGCACGCGATTTTTAAGCGATCAATCCAAGCCGAATATTTTAAGTGCCTACGTGCAGGATACCTGGTCGGTGGGTGCTTTACTCAATCTGCAATTGGGCGTTCGGACCAGCAAGTATTCCGAGTCAAACAAGCTGTGGACGGATATTCGCGGTGGATTGAAATATCGGTTCCTGGAAAATTCTGCCTTCAAGTTCAGCGCTGGGACATTTACCCAGTTCCTGTTTACGAGCAACAATGACGATGCAGTCCTGCGCATCGTGGATTTCTGGTTACCGGTGCCGCATTACCTGGATCCGGAGCGGGCCTGGCATTTCATAGCCGGGATTGAGCAGTGGATTGGTAATGGAAATCAGGTCTCCTGCGAAGTGTATTACAAGCCTTACCTGAATATTCTGGATTCCAATCCGATCCAGAAGCAATATAATCCCGATGATGATTACATCGCCGGCACGGGGCGGGCCTACGGATTTGAGACAATCTGGAAACGCAACATCGGCAAGATATCCGGCTGGTTGTCTTATACTTACAGCAAGGTTGAAAAAAAGGTCGATCTGGATAGTAACGGTATTCTGGAAGCGAGTAAGGGTGAGATTTACCCCCCCAAGTACGATAAGCGCCATAACTTCAAGGCGGTTGTGAATTACGATCTGAACGCTAAAAACCGGTTGGGCCTGAGCTGGACAATCAGTTCCGGCCAGCCATACACACCGGTGGTGGGAAAAATGTATGGCGGTGGCGACATTAGTTGGCTTACACCATTTTTAAATCAAACAAGTTTGTACGGAAATCGCAACAGCGCGATGTTTCCTTATTACAATCGGGGTGATGTGAGTTGGTCGCGAAAGATTGGGTGGTTTAGCTGGAATGGTGAATTCCAGTTCCAGGTTCTCAATGTCCTCAACCATTTTAATGTCCTGCTGTATCAATGGGACCATTCGGTTCTGCCCTCGGAAGTTACCGCCACCTCCATGTTTCCCATCATGCCCACTGTGGGAGTAACCTTCAAGTTCTGATGAAAGCACCTACTCGAAATATTCTCCGGAATTTGTGTGCCGTTACCTTGTTAGCCTGGCTGGCGGCGTGTACCAAAAATGTCCCCTTGAGCGAGTTTAATTTTGACTATACCGCCCAGATCAAGATCGAAGGGGATTTTTTCCCGGCGAATCTGGGAAAATCCATTCTGCGGGTGGATCATACGTTTGCCATTTCGGATACGATGGATTTGGAACACTTATACGTCAAAAATGCCGACGCTGTTCTACTTCATGGAATTGATACACTCAGCCATTTCAGTTGGCAGGATTCCGCCAGCAGTTTTGCTTTTTACAATATCCCGGAATTTAATCCCGAGATCATGCAAAATCCTGATTCGCTGGTTCAGTACATTGATACGCTGACCTATGGCGGATATACCCTGGACCGATTGGATTTTCAGTTGCTGGATGACGAAACATACACACTGGTCGTAACCGTCGATGGTGTGGATTACACAACCACCTTCTCACCCTTTCCCGCCATTCAGATAGAGAATTTAACGGTTGATTCGGTGCGGACATTCCCAAGTGGTATCCGTGGCGATGGGACCTACACCATGACCTATACCACGATTGCCCAGTATCCGGATTCTGCCAGACTGATCTGGCAGGAAGATCCCACTGCCTGGTTCTATACGGTTTACACCGACAAGTTGGATGCCGAACCGCGCTTATTACCCAATATGTTCTCGTATCCGGGACCGGTTTTGTCGGTGTTGGGTGTGGATCCGGGCGTTTATGAATTGGTCATCGGGGTGATGAATGACACCTTTTACAAGCATTATTACCTGCGGGATTTTCCGCCCAATCACCCGGCGCGAAATTTTTTCGACAATGGCGCACTGGGTTACGCCGGTACGCTGAATGAGGTTTATCTCACAGTGAATCTGATCTCGGCGCCGATGGATTCTACACCTTAATCCAAAATTAAATCATACGCCCGGGCGTGATAATTTTTCTTGCATCTACCAGGCCTTGTCATGTATAATACAAAGAACTTTGTAATGCAAAGTCATTAAACTGCAAGGAGGTTCTATGAACACACTACAAGACTTAAAACAGGAAGAGCGGACCAGTTTCCTCACTTACTTCAATGATGGGATTTTAGAAATTGTGGTGGGTGTCATCGCCCTTGGCATTTTCGGCTGGATTAAAGCGGATATTCCGGCGCTGGTGGGTGCGTGGGCGGCAGTGTGTGTACCGCTCTGGGCATTATTAAAACGCAAAATCACCGCTCAGCGCATTGGTCTTGTCAATTTTAAGGGCGAAAGCAGTTTCCGGAAGAAGCGCTCCAAGCAGCTATTCAGGTCGGGTTTGGGAATTTTCCTGCTGGCCGGTATTGTCATTTTCATGATACGGGAAAATATGGGCGCCGGGATTAACGCCACATTCCATGCCATTCCGCTTTTACCGTTTTACCTGATTGGAATCATGGGACTTGTCATTCTGGCCTTGAATATCAAATTGAAGCGCTATTGGTATCTGGCCCTGCTGCTTGCTCTGGCGGCAGTTGTTTCCTACTACACGGGCGCTGACGGATTGACCGGAATACTGGTGGTGGGACTGGTCTTTCTGGGCGTTGGTAGTACCTTGTTGTTCCAATTCATGAAGCTTTATCCCAAACCAAACCTGGCAGATTAACATGAGTGATCCCGTCGTTCCCCAGGATATGGACAAACTGATCCACGAACCCGCCCGGTTGGCGATTATGACCCAATTGTATGTGGTAGAAAGCGCTGATTTTATATTTGTCATGCAGCGCACCGGCCTCACCTGGGGCAATTTGAGTTCTCATCTTTCCAAGCTGGAAAATGCCGGTTATGTCGCGGTTACAAAGGAATTTGTGGATAAAAAGCCCCATACACTTTTGAAGCTAACGCCACACGGACGCACGGCATTTGAAACGTATCGTGAGCAGATGGAGGCGATGCTGGCCGGACTTCCAAAACAGTCGATTTAAAGGCCAATCCGCCGCTTGGGATTTATTGTCCTGCCGCCTACATTTCTCCCTCAATCAACGATTGAAATCAAGTGCTGATACCGGAACTGGGCGGGGCGGGTGTTTTGAAGGGTAAAGGGATGAGACAGATACTCATGATGCGGCATGGTTATGCGGAATCCATTTCCAGTAATGGGGATTATTTTCGTGCCCTGACACCGGAAGGCGTGGCGCTGGCGACCCGGGCGGCTCGTGGTTTGAAAAGCATTGTACCGAATCTTGATGCCATTTATACCAGTCCGTTACGGCGTGCCCGGGAAACGGGCATTATCATGGGTAGTGTTTTTGGTATTGGCGAGGATGGTGTTAAAGCGGCGTATTTTTTAGCCGAGTCGAACCTGGACGATTATTTCCAAACTATGGCGCGAATGCCTACCGGGGCGGGTTTTTTATACGTGGGCCATTTACCGGTTGTTCATAATTTTGTCAGCCGGGCGGTAGGCAAGCCGGGGCTGCATATTGCGTTTTCGCCCAATAGTGTGGCAATTTTATCATTCCGTGAACGGGTTGCACCGGGGAAGGCTGAACTGACGGGATTTTATACGGGCGAGGAGTTGGCCATGCTGGCAGAGCAGGGGGGGAATTGATGCCGTTTGCGGCGAATCGGGTGGTGATTGGGTTGAGTGTGGTAGCATTCATATTGGGCAGTTGTGCGGCGAATTCCTATCACAGAATTGTTGGAACGGTGGGAGAGATTCAAACCAAGCCGAATGTGTGGGTGGTGCAGGTTTTTGATAATGATGGGCAAACGCACCGGATAAGGATTCCCCTCCGGGTTGCCGGGCAGACCGGTTATGATATCCGCGAGATTGAGCAGAAACTTCACTCAGGCACACGGGTGGATGTGGTGACCGGTCCTAAGCAGGTCGTTCGACGATTGGTTTTGACAAAAAACAAGGAGGTCATACTGTTACAGTCACCAAACGGTACTGCCTTAAAAACACAATCGAATGTTACGCCATGACGCTGGGTTTATTGATCTCTGATATTCATGGTGTTTTGGAGGCGCTGGAGGCGGTATTTGAAACCTGTCCCCCAGAGGACTTTGATTTTATCCTCAATTGTGGTGATACCCTGGTTTTTGGTCCGGATCCGGTGGCGGTTACAGAGTTGGTTGACAGTCATGGCGTTACCTCCATTCGCGGGAATGTGGATGAATGGGCGCTGGCGTTTTTTGAAGGGACTCCGCCGGAGCGGCCGAAAATGGCAGCCAAACGCTGGGTGTATGAATTCGCTGCGGGTGAAATAACACCAGCGATTGCCCAAGTCGTAAGAAGCTGGCCGCGGGAAATGAAATTACAGCTGGATAATCAGACGATACACATGGTCCACGGCAGTCCAGCCGACTTTATGGAGGGTTTGGTTCGTTCAACACCGGATGAGCGGTTACGTGAGTTGGCGGCCATGAGCCGGTCTGATTTGGTGATCTGTGGTCATTCCCATGATCCTTTTGCCCGGCAGGTGGATAATACATTGTTCATCAATCCCGGTTGTGTTGGGCGGGCGTTTGACGGGGATGTTCGTGCATCTTGTGCGGTTCTGGAAATGGATGAAGACAATTATTCGGTGGATTTATTGCGGGTTGAATACAACTGGCAAGCAACACTGGAGAAAATGGTCACGCTTAATTTCCCAATGCCTATCCGGAAGGCATTGGAAACCGGACAACGCGAGGAATCGGAGATCATTCCATGAGGTTAACCGGAAATATTCTGTTGATCATGCTGTTGTTTGGGTCGGCGGGAATGGTAGCTGCCGCGGAAGTTCCCCTGCGGCATTATAGTCCGGAGACAATTTTAATCCAGTCTCAGGTCAATGAGATTGTGCAGGACAGCCGTGGTGTCATCTGGGTCGGCACCATGGGGGGCATCAATCTTTTTACTGGTGCGAATGTCTATACACTCACCTACACAAACGGTTTGGAAAGCGAGTGGATCCGGAGCTTTTCGGAAGCCACACCGAACACCATGTGGATTGGGACCAATGCGGGTCTGGGGTATATATCGTTTGATGTGACCGACTCAGTTCATTTCCTGCCGAAGACCAGGGAACAAGAGGTAAGGGGTGTGGCAGCATATCAAGGTGAGTTGTATGTGGGTACGCTTTTGAATGGGTTGTGCGTTTTGCAGGATGATACACTGTTGGTTGTTCCCGGCGCAGCATTACCCGAGGGGAGTCTGCTGTTAGACCTGATTCAATGGCAAAACGCGCTATGGCTGGCCACCAGTACAGGATTGTATCGCTGGAACGGTACCACACTTAAAGGGGAGGCACCGGATATATTTTTCCTGAAACTGGTCCCGTCCTCTACCGGATTGTGGTGTGGTAGTTCCTCGGGATTGTTCTTAAAAAACACCAAGGGTTTGCGCCGGATTATTGGGAATGAGGTGGTGACGGATGTGGCGGTTCGGGGAGACAGTGTAGCCGCCTCGCTCTATTACACGGGTATTGTGCGTTTTAATCAGCACACGCCGAAACGACGGGAAATTATAACAGCGGAAAATGGCTTGCCGGATTCGTTTTTCCGGTCGGTTTACCTGGACCGGCAAGGCAGCCTCTGGGTTGGAACGGACGGCGAAGGTCTGGTGCAGGTGCTCCCATATCAATTACGCGCTTATACTGAGAAGTCCGGATTGGCCAATCCCATGGTGAATCACATCGCCAGGATTGGGGATCGACTTTTGGTGGCGACTGATGATGGTATTTATCACTCCGGAAATGATGAGCAATTTGAACGCAGTACGGCCACAAAGTCAGCCCGGGCGTGGTGCATAAGTCCGTTCATTGATAATCGTGTTGTGGTTGGTTATGACAACAGTACGGATATCTACGAAATGGACAATGACGGGAATTTTATTTCTGAGCAGCATTTGCTGGATTTTGCAGTATTGGATGTGCTAAACAAGGATGGTCAGGTCTGGCTGGGGACGGAAAAGGGCTTGCGGCTTTACCATGCCGACGGGCATTGGGAGGTATTTCCGTCAGAATTGGGATTTTCCAGCATGTATTGCCATGCGTTGGCGGATGCCGGCGATGGGTTATACATTGCCACGGACCGGGGGCTAAATTATTTCAATCAGAGGCGTGTACAGATTTGGGAGGCAAGCCGTGTTATTTGGGATGTGGCGGTAGATCTAACCGGCAAAATCTGGCTGGGAACGGACGCTGGTTTGATTGTTCTGAATCAGAATGGGGAGCGCTTGGCGTGGTATAATCTGGAAGATGGCTTGCCCGGTTCAAATGTGTACTCCGTAAGCATAAGGCCGGGAAATGAGGTCTGGCTGGGCACCAATCAGGGGATTGTTCGTTTGGAAGATCAATTCGTGGAGGTTCTGGGATATGACGATGGTTTACCCGCTAATGAAATGAATAATGGGGCAATAATGGCTGAAGCGTCGGGGGTATGGTTCGGCAGCATTGGCGGATTGATTCATATTCCTACCGGGATGGACTTGCCCGAGCATGTCCCCACCGTAGTACCCTATCAGTTCTGGCAGGACGGGCAACCGACCGCCGGCTGGGCTGAAAAATATTCTCACAATCATCCGTTGCTCACGGTGGATTTGGGTGCACCGGATTTTTTGAATCGGACTACGGAATTTCGGTACCGCTTTTTGAACCGTCCTGGTGACTGGGTTGGCCTGGGCGCTAATACGCAACTTCAATTTTCAAATCTCTCACCGGGTGAATATGAAATCGGTGTGCAGGCACGCGGCGTGGGTCATCTTGATTGGGGACCGGTGTATCGCTTTTCCACATTTGTCATCAATCCGCCTTTCTACCAGCGTTGGGAATTTCTGGTTGCCGTCTTATTGGTGTCGGTGGTCTTTTTTAGTCGCTTGACATACCGAATTGTGCAGATCAGGCATGAGCGCGAGATCATGCAGTGGCAGGCCGAGGAAATCGCATTGGCGGAGGAGTTTAATCAACAGCTGGCGAATACGGAACTACCCACGGTGGGAAAAAACTGGAAGTTGTCCGTGGTTATTCGACCCCGGAATGAATTCAGTGGGGATTTTTATTATACCTTCCGGGGACGGGATGAGCGCTTTTTTGCCATGGTGGTTGATGTGGCCGGATCGGGATTGGAGACCAGTTATCTCAATGGTTTTCTGAAAATGTCGCTCCAGTCCCAGGATTGGAAGGAAATGACATTATCCGGGTGGTTGGAACAGATGAATTTGACCTTGTACCGACTGCCCAAAGCCGGATTTAATGTGGCGGTTACTGCTGCCGTGGTGAATGAGGAGACGGATTTGGCGTATTGTATGGCGGCAGGAAACCCGCCGCCGTTTATCGTGGATAAATCGGGTATACCCCATACCGTAAAGACACCGTCGGCACCACCGATGGGTGTTTTCGCGGACTGGTCACCGGCGTGGCAAACGATTACCCTGCCTCCCGGCTCCATGCTGGGACTCCATTCGGATGGGTTGCACCTTATACAGGACGATACGAGTCATATAGCGCCGCTTCACACGCCAGACGTGCTGGGATGCAGTGCTGACCAGACATTGCAAACACTAATGGGAACCGGATGGATGACGGCGGATGAAGATGACCGATTGCTGGTAACCATCAACCGGCTGGAAAAACCAATTAACCAACAAGTGTCAAAATAAAATTATCGCAAACTGACTGGCCGGTCGGTTTTAGCTTGTGCATGAATTTCTGGTTTTTAGTTTTAGCTGTTGAATGGTGATTGATTAGGAAAAGGAGATTGAAAATGAAAATTGTGGTGTGTGTCAAGCATGTACCTGATACAGAGACCAAGGTGGCTATTGGGGACGATGGGAAGTCGCTGAATCCGGCCGGGGTCAAGTATATTTTAAATCCTTACGACGAATTCGCTGTCGAGGAGGCATTAAAATTAAACGAAGCGGATGGTGATGGTGAGGTTATCGTCGTCTCTGTAGGACCGGAAGCGGCCCAGAGCTCCATCCGTACGGCGTTAGCTATGGGGGCTGACCGTGCGGTATTGCTAACCGCGGAAGAATCGGCGCTGATGGATGGTGTTTCTATTGCTCAAGTGCTGGCGGAAGAGGTTAAAACCCTGGAAGCAGATGTAATTCTCACCGGAAAAATGGCTATAGATGACTATGGCTATCAGGTGGGTTCCATGTTGGGTGAGTTGTTGAATCTGCCGGTTCTGAGCACCGCCCGGGAGTTAACCATTTCCGATGGAAAAGCCACGATTGTCCGGGACATTGAAGGTGGCAAGGAGACCATGGAAGCACCACTGCCGTGTGTTATTACCGCAGAAAAAGGATTGAATGAGCCGCGCTATCCGTCGCTGAAAGGCATTATGCAAGCAAAGAAAAAACCTATCGAGATGAAAGAAGCAGCGTTAACGGATGGTGGTTTTGAAATTCTGGAGATGACCTATCCGCCGGAGAAACCGGCTGGTCGAATTGTGGGTGAGGGTCCGGAAGCGGCGGCTGAGTTGGTGCGCTTACTGCGTGATGAAGCCAAGGTGATATAGGAGGCAATGATGGCTAAAGTATTGGTATTTGCGGAACAGCGTGAAAATAAATTGAAGTCCTATGCACTGGAAGCTGTGTCAGCAGGGCGTGCTATTGCGGATGCATCCGGTGGCGAAGTAATCGCCTGCCTGGTGGGTGATGGCGTTAAAAGTCTGGCTGATGAACTGGCTAAATTCGGTGCTCAAAAAGTGTTGGTCGCTGACGATAGACAGCTAGGAGCCTATTCGCCCTCGGCGTATGCAACGATTATGGCTGCAGCCATAGAGCATGAAAACCCGGACGTGGTGCTGTTCAGTGCTTCTGCCATGGGGCGTGATGTTGCACCGCTAACGGCAATTAAGGCCGGCACAAGCCTGGTGGCGGATATTGTTGCGGCGGAATGGCAGGGAGATCATCTGGAAATCAAACGCCCGGTTTACGCGGGCAAAGCATTTCTAAAAATCGCCGTGAAATCCAAACCTGCCATGGCGACGCTGCGTCCCAATGTCTTTCCGGCGGTGGAAAAACCGGGTGATGGTGCCGTGAATGATTTGTCATTCAGCCTGAGTGACGATGATTTGAAGGTAAAGGTAACCGATACACAGATGAAGTCCGGCGGGCGTCCGGAGTTGACGGAAGCCGGCATTATTGTTTCCGGTGGCCGGGGCATGGGCGGACCAGATAATTATCCGGTCATTGAAGCTTTGGCTGATACACTGGGTGCAGCGGTGGGTGCTTCCCGCGCAGCAGTGGATGCCGGTTGGCGCCCCCACGCTGATCAGGTGGGACAGACCGGAAAGACGGTTTCCCCAAATCTGTATGTCGCCTGCGGTATCTCCGGCGCTATTCAGCATTTAGCCGGTATGAGTTCGTCCAAATATATCGTGGCGATTAATAAAGATCAGGAAGCGCCCATTTTTAAGGTTGCCGATTATGGTATCGTCGGTGATCTGTTTGAAGTGGTTCCGGAAATGGACAAAGCTGCCAAACAGTTGCTGGAGAAGTAGCTTACCCGGAAGTTCAGATTCCATCCAACTCTTCCGCCACTTGTGAGCCAAATTTACGGCAGACAGGTGGCGGATTTTTTCTTTTTCTGAAATTGGTCAGGCCGGTTCACTGGCAGCGTCCCAACCGAGGTTAGAATCGTTCGCCTGATTAAATCCGGAATCATGCAGACGTATTAATTTCAGGGTTAGCACAGACACCTTCGGCCATTTTTTTCCACAAAACCTTCGTCCCATATTGGATACCAGCTATATTCGCCCCATGAAGATGACGGCCGTTTTATTTGATTTGGATGGAACCCTGGTGGATTCCAGTAATGATATCGCCAGCAATTTAAACCGTACACTGAATGACCTGGGTTTTGGTGAATTGCCTAAAGAATTGGTGATGTCACATGTGGGTTACGGTGCGCCCTACCTGGTGGAGAAGTGTCTCAGTGAATTTTTACCGCCGGTGGAGATTTCAAAGGCGCTGATTGATGAGGGCTTGGCAATATTTCGGGAGCACTATCTGGCGCATCTTATTGATGAGACTAAACCTTATCCCCGTGCGATAGAATTTTTACAGGCTCTTGATGGTATTCCCCTGGGCATCATTTCCAACAAGCCGGAAGCTGTGGTACACGGTGTTTTACATGCACTGGAAATGGATCGCTATTTTCGATTCATGTTCGGGCAGGATTCCACGGCGTGGAAAAAACCCGATCCGCGGGTGATTCATTATGGTTTGGTCAAGTTGGGAATTCCCTACAGCAAATCGGTCTGGTTTGTGGGCGACAGCTTCGTGGATATTCACGCTGCCAGAGCCGCGAAGGTGACGGCTGTTGCCATCATGCACGGTTACACACCGGTTGATCAATTAAAGGCGGAAAAGCCGGACATTTTAGTGAAAGACTTTCTGGAGTTAATGGCGTACCTGTAAAGGTTTTGTAAAAAAATGATGCAATATAAAAGGGCGTGTCATCCACGCCCTTTTATTGTGAAATACCATTCTGCTTTTTTTACATAAAGAGAACAGTATGGCCAGGCAAATAATTTTACCGCATGCCGATATTCAGACCCGCGGTGAGTACCTGATTGGAAGGTGTTTGTGAATAGGCGGCGCTGATATACACGAAGGGAAGCGGTTTGACATAAATACCACCGCCAAAGCGGGGGCCACCATCAGCTTCCAGGCTGAAGTTTACAGGCAGAATTTGTGTACCACCCTGACCATCCGGCAACTCAGCGTCATAGGTTACATCGATCGTCGTAGCATCAATTCCGGCGTCAACATAGGCACCCAGACCAAAAATCAGCAGGTTCAGGCTCTTACCCACCTGTAGTCCGTAGTGCATATTCGTGGCTGTAATGATGTCACCCATCTTCATTTGCTGATAAAACGCACCGGCGGTAATATCAACCGGGAAAAGTGGGATGGGAATGAACTGGTCCAGATTCAGGCGCAGTCCGCCGCCATAGAAACTAAAGGTGCCAAAATCACCCAAATCCTGCTCCGGGAAAAACCGGGCAGAAACTTCCGTACCCATAGGCAGGCCAATGGAAGCCTGAACGATGGGCATGGGCATGGCCGGTACATCAAAACCATCAGGCAGGTTAAAGTCTGAAACCGAGTTTTGAACGGTGTTGGTTACATCACCCTCGATAAAACTCCATTCAGCTTCTGATCGGCCACCATCTATGAATTGGTCATGGATCAAACCGACCACATGGTTGTGATTTGGTGTCAGGGTCCCGCCGACGTCACCGAAAACGGTGGCTGTTTCCGTACTACTACCCTGATACAGGTCCGAGAACGGCAGTGTAAGGTCATTAATTTGCCCGCTGGTGGCGCTGTTCAGGGGCAGCGTGATGCTATTTTCGCTCAACACCCAGTTAAACGTTTTTTCGTCATCACCGATTTGGGCTGCGGCCATTTTCACACTCAAATCGAAGCCCAGAAATTTGTGTGTTCCCGCTTTGTAATACCAGCCGCTGTTCATGTCGGAGCTGAAGGCATTCACAAATGGTTGTAAATATAGCTGAGCATTGGATTCCAACATGGATTGTAATGATTCTGCAATCCCGTCCTGTGCCCTGGCCTGGCTGAACATCATTCCCATAGCCAGGATACTGACAGTTAAAGTTTTCCGATAGTGCATAACTTTCCTCCCGAAGTGTCGTTTTGGTTAAGCAACGGAACATAAAGGGATTTTAATTGAGACACAATATCAAACATCAGGTAGTAAGTCTATTTCTATCTCAGGCGTGCCCCCTGTCACACCCTCTCGCTTCCTCCCGTTTTTTGTGAGCTTAATGCGATATAAATTTGCGTTTCTCTGGCCAACCGGGAGACTATACTACAGTTTATGCTAATGCGGACTGTTACAGAAGGAAATCCCCATGTTTTTTCGGTTTAATACAATCATTTCCCGTTTACTCCTCGCCGGTTTTGCCGCCGGCACACTGGTGGCCATGAGTCCGGCAAAACCCGGTGTTACGCCATCTGCTAAAGTTTTGGAATTCCACCAGCGTGCCGCACAGACTTACCACATGGGTGGTCTGGCAGCTGCGCTGCAGCGCGTGAAAGCCAGCCAATTTAACATTAATCGTGATATGGCTTCCGATACGCTTTACATGTCTTTTCCGGTGATTGTGGGGAATTACGCGGATGCAGGGGATCCCGCCTATCCCATCCAAAATCTGCAGCAGGAATTATTCGATGGTCCCTGGCCAACGATTACCATGCGGGAGCATTATCTGGAAATGTCCTATAATCAATTTCATCTGTCTGGCGATGTTTATGGTTGGTATCCGGTTTCCCAAGGCCACGCTTACTATGAAGGCAGTCAAACAGAGCCCTTCGATAATGGCTTCACCGGTCCGCCCGGTGGTGTGGGCGCTTTTCTGCAGGAAACACTCATCCAGGCTGATACCACGGTGGATTTTTCACAGTACGACAATGACGGTCCTGATGGCATTGCGAATTCCGGCGATGACGACGGATTTGTGGACGCCTGTTTCTTTGTCCATTCGGGTCGCGGCGGCGAAGGTGGCGGACCCTACATCTGGTCTCACCGCTACCGTTATTCGGCCTGGTGGGGCAGCGCTTTTACGACCAATGACTCCAGCGCCAACGGCGGTATGATTCGCGTAAATGACTATATCATGCAGCCGGCATTGTCCACCAGCGGGGGGATGATTGAAATTGGTGTATTCAGCCATGAATTTGGTCATGCCATCGGTTTGCCGGACCTGTATGATACCGATTATTCCTCAGATGGAATTGGGCGCTGGGGATTGATGGGCGGTGGTTCCTGGAATACACCCACGGAGCCCGCGCACCTCTCTGCCTGGTCGAAAGAGGTGTTGGGTTGGGTGACGCCCGTGTTGATCGAAGAGAATATTAATTATATGGAGATTCCCAATGTGGTTGAGAATCCGTATGTCCTGAAACTCTGGCGTTTTGGCCAGCCGGATCCCTGGACCAGTTGGTGGGGACCGGGTCTGGATGTTGGCCGGGAATACTATTTGGTGGAGAATCGTCAGCGGATTGGTTCCGATGTTCATTTGGTAGGGACCGGGTTACTAATTTGGCATGTGGATAATACCCAATCCACCAACTCCAATGATTCCCACCGGATGGTGGACATGGCAGCAGCGGATGGCACCTTTGGGAATGGCACCAGTTCCGGTGATCCCTGGCCCGGGAGTACGAATAATCGCAATTTTGATTTCGAAACCATTCCGGCAGCCATTGGCTGGGATGGCACCAACACCCAGGTGGCGGTCCTGAATATATCCGATTCGGACTCCACGATGTATGCCGATGTGGAAGTGTACGAATCAACCCCACATCTGAGTTTGGCTGATTTTGAAATTTATGATGCTGACGGAGATGAAGTTTTGGTGCCGGGCGAGCTGTTTGAAGTCTGGGCAGAGGTAACCAACAGTGGTGGAGCAGCAACGGGGATCAGCGGCAGCATATTCTCAGAATCGCCCTATGTTGAGGTCATTTCCGGAACGGCAGAATTTGAGAATTTGGATTTTATGGAATCGGCTATGGGTAATTTACCCTTTGAATTGTTGGTGGCCGATTCTGCCCAAACCGGCGTGATTGATTTGACCATTCAATTTACCGCTACTGAAACAGAAGATACCAGTTCCTATGTCATTTCTGTGGGAATTGGTACTCCGGAAGTGGGTTTGGTGG
>JAIPJR010000011.1 GCA_021734045.1 Fidelibacterota bacterium | reverse complement strand
CGGTGCTGAAGCGCCAAAGGTGGTCATCGCCAAAATATTGCCCTGTCTTCCGGCAAATTCATGCCATCCGAGGGGTGAGCCGGCTTCCACCACCAAGCGGTTACTAATGCCGGGCAATAATACATCATCCCGGTATGCCGCCGGCTGCTGTCGGAATAATTCCCAGCTGGGCAGGGAAACAACACGGGTTGCTTTGCCTTCAGCAATGAGCTCTCGGGCAGCTTCCAGGGCAATCCCAACTTCAGATCCTGTTGCGATGATAAGTCGCTCCGGATCATCAGCATCCAAAAGCGTGTAACCACCCCGCGAAACGGCATCCGCAGGGATTTTTGGTAATGACGCAGTTTTTTGCCGGGTAAAAACCAATACTGTGGGACCATTTTTCCGTTCCAGTGCAATTTGCCATGCTTGGGTGGTCTCCTGTGCATCGGCCGGGCGTAAGACTACCACATCCGGAATGGCCCGTAACATGGCCAGTTGCTCCACCGCCTGATGGGTGGGACCATCTTCCCCTACGCCGATGCTGTCGTGTGTAAAAATAAAAACGCTGGGCAATTTCATCAAAGCTGCCAGGCGGATTGCCGGTTTCATATAATCGGCGAAAACCAGAAATGTCCCGCCATAAGCCCGTAAACCACTGAGTGTCAAGCCGTTTACAATAGCACCCATGGTGTGCTCCCGCACGCCAAAATGGATATTGGAAGCAGCGTATGAACCATAGGCAAAATCTCCCGCATCTTTGAGCATGGTTTTATTGGAAGGCGCCAGATCCGCCGAACCTCCCAGCAGCCCAGGGAAAAACGGTTTTACAGCATTTAGGGCTTTGCCGTTAGCCGCTCGTGTCGCCATACTGGATTCCGGCTCCCCAATAGCATCCAGTGCTGCCTGCCAACCCACTTTCCCATCGCCCGTAAGAAGTTGGTTTAGTTCCGCTGCTTCATCTGGGAAGTGCTCCTGATAATCCCGCCACATTTTCTCCCAACGGTCATAACCGCGCATGGCGCGTTCCCGCCCCGTGTCAAAATGAGCCCGTACCGTATCCGGTATGACAAAAGGCTCACTGTGCGGCCAACCCAATGTTTCCTTCACCCGTTCAATTTCATCTTCACCCAGCGGCGCACCATGGGCGTCGGCTGAATCCACTTTATTGGGACTACCGTAACCAATATGGGTTTTGCAAATGACCAGTGTGGGTTTGGTATCATCAGCCATCCCCATTTGAACAGCATTTTCCACTGCGGTTAAATCATTCCCATCCACAGGACCTGCCACATGCCAGCGATAGCCCTCGAAGCGTTTGCGCACATCATCCGAACAGGTCAATGAAGTGGAGCCTTCGATTTGGATACTATTGTCATCGTAGAGAAAAATCAGTCTACCCAGCTTTAAATGCCCCGCCAGGCTGGCAGCCTCTCCCGTAACGCCCTCCTGCATGTCGCCATCACCCATAAGCCCAAAGATAAAATGGTTAAACAAGTTGTATTTTGGACGGTTAAACCGGGTACCCAGATGCGCCTGAGCCATGGCCATTCCCACCGCATGGGCAAACCCCTGCCCCAGCGGGCCAGTCGTGGTTTCCACACCAGGTGTGAGACCATATTCCGGATGCCCGGGCGTCATACTACCCCACTGCCGGAAATTCTTGATATCCTCCAGGCTGACAGCATACCCATTGAGATGTAACAAACTGTATAGCAACATGGAGGCGTGCCCGGCAGAGAGCACAAACCGATCGCGATTCAACCATGCCGGATCCTGGGGATTAAAACGCATGATACGATGGAAAAGGGTAAAACCCAGTGGAGCCGCACCCATGGGCGCACCGGGATGACCTGAATTGGCCCGTTGAACCGCTTCTGCAGATAAAATACGGATGGTGTTTATACTTAATTCATCAATCTTGGATATCATTTCAACCCTATTCTTCTGATTTTTAATGACTTACTAGTGGGCATTTTCAACGCCTTCTCTTCGTTCTATCAATGAGGATGGTTTGTTTGAAGCGCATTATCGGTTAGCGCTAAACCTGCCACAGCGTTTCTTTCTCGAAAAATCGCTGCAAGACTTTTATCATCATGGCAGAATCTGCCGTGCCGCACGTCTCCCGTACCGAATGCATACTCAACATGGCCGTACCCACATCCACTACGGGGATGCCCAGATTTGTAGCGGTGATAGGACCAATTGTGGAACCACACGGTAAATCGGTTCGATGAATATAATGCTGCACCGGAACTGACACATCTTTGCACAAGGTTTTAAAGATTGCCGTGCTGTCACCATCTGTGGCATACCGCTCCCGGGCACTGTGTTTAATCACCGGACCGCCGTTCATTTGTACGCGATGCTGCTTATCATGATAGTCTACATAATTGGGATGCACAGCGTGGGCACCATCCGCCGAAATACAGAATGACCTGGCCAAACCGCGTTGAAACGCATGCGACGGAGACTGGCCTGATTCCAATACACGCTGGAACACATGTCGAATAAAGGGCGATGCGCCACCTGCTGCCGTGTTGGATCCCACCTCTTCATTGTCAAACATAACCATCATACTGGTGGCAACCGGCCTTTTATCAATCTGCTGTAATGCCGTCAATTGAGCATGACACATGGCCAGATTATCGATACGACCGCTGAAAATAAATTCGTTGTTCAACCCCCCGACCTGCCCCGGTTGTGTGTCGATGAGTTCTAACTCCCAACTCACGATTCGATCGGGTTCAACCTGCAATTCTTCACTGAGAATGTTATCGATAACCGACTGACTATCAATTGTTTCACCTGTATCTGTTAAGGCGACAATCGGCGGGATATGTTGCTGCTGATTCAGCACCAATCCCTCCTCATTCACCTTGCGGTTCAGGTGAATCGCCAGTTGCGCTATACGAAGTATCGGCCGTCTCACCCAAACTGGTTGTGCCTGAATCAATCCGTCATTGGTTACCAAAACCCGTCCGGCAATGGAGAGATCTCGGTCAGTCCAGGAGGCAATGAGCGGACCGCCGTACACCTCGATACCAAATTGCAGGTAGCCGGCTTGCGTATAAGCGCCGTTTGGTTTGATACGGAATCCGGGCGAATCCGAATGGGCGCTGATTAAGCGAATACCTGTTTCCCACGCCGGTTGTGTTCCCATGTGCCAGGCAATCAGTGCTGTATCTGAGCGGGTGGTGTAGTATTTTCCACCCGCCTCCAATTGCCATTCATCGTGCTCATGCAATTCCGTATATCCACTGTCCTTCAGTCGTTTACGGGTTTCAATTACAGCGTGATATGCCGTAGGACTTGCGTTTATAAAATCCAACAAATCTTGTCCTGCCGACATGCTATCTTTTGATAATCCACTCATGGTTCTATCCTTTGCGAACAAATTGTTTACCGGGGAGCTGTTGAGCCAGTCCCTTCAGTTCCAGTTGCAGCAAAAGCCCCAACAAAGCAAATGTGGTGGTTTCCAACTTCTCTGCCAGATTGTCAATGTGCTGGGGTTCGCTGCTCAGTGCTTCAAAAATGCGCGCTTCCTCTCCATCCAACCCAATGGGCATGGCTATTTGTCCCTGCGACACACCCAATCCAAATCGTCCCCCGATTTCTTGTAAAATATCGTCAATCCCGGTCACCAGCTTCGCACCTTGTTGAATAAGCCGGTTGGTTCCCATGCTCTGGTTATTGTAAATGGAGCCGGGGACAGCAAACACCTCCCGATTTTGATCTAATGCCATGTACGCGGTAATTAATGCCCCACTTTTTGCGCCGGCTTCCACCACTACGATTCCCTGGGATAATCCACTGATAATGCGATTCCGGCGAGGAAAATTGGGTGCATCCGGTTTCGTTCCCACCATAAACTCTGAAATGATCAGTCCATTGGTGACCATCTCCTCAAACAGCCGCCGATTCTCCGCCGGATACACACGATCCACACCACACCCAAGCACTGCAATAGTGGATGCCGGGTACCGCAGCGCGGTTTCATGGGCAGTCGTATCCACCCCCCGGGCAAACCCACTCACCACGCTGATTCCAGCTTCAGCCAACCCCTGGCTCAATTCCCGTGTCACCCGCTTACCTGCTGATGTGGGTGCCCGGGTGCCCACAATTCCCAACATGGGATTCTTCAGCAACTCAATGTTACCCCGGTAAAACAGCACCACCGGCGGATCGTATATGCGTTTTAGCGGTTCAGGAAACTCATCATCCAGAATGGAAAGCATGCCCACATCAAACTTTTCCAGCAGTTTGACCTGACCCTCCAGCAATGCGTCATCTGGTGGCATTAAAATCGCTTCCGTCAGCGCCGCGTGAATGCCGGGGATTTTGCCGAGACTTTTAGCGGGTGTACTGAAAATATCCACCGGGTTGCCTACGTGCTGCAACAGGTCAATGGCTTTTCGCGGACCCACACCTGGAACCGCTAAAAGGCGCAACAAGGCGATCTGGGAATCAGTGAGCTGCAATCGTCTCCGCCAGAAATTTAATTAGCGCATCCAATCCGGTGCGATTCAGCGAGCTGATGGGAAATACGGGGATATCTTCAGGAAATTTGAGTGCCGGCACTGCAGGTATCGCGTCAATCTTGGTTAAGGCAATGGCACGCGGTTTTCTCAGCATGTCGTCATTATACTGGGACAATTCATGGACAAGTTTCTCAAAGACAACGACCGGTTCCGGATCATTCACATCCACCAGAAATAACAAGACTTTGGTGCGTTCCACATGGCGTAAAAATCGATCCCCCAAACCTTTCCCCTTGTGAGCGCCTTCAATCAATCCGGGTATATCAGCCATTAAAAAGCTGGTGTACTCGCCCGATTTCACAATCCCAAGATTAGGTACCAGCGTGGTGAACGGGTAGTCGGCCACTTTCGGCCGGGCTCTGGAAACGACTGAGAGTAATGTGGATTTTCCTGCATTGGGGAATCCCACCAACCCCACATCTGCTAATAATTTTAACTCCAAACTGATAGCCCGAAACTCTCCGGGCTTGCCCTCCTCAGCTCGGCGTGGCGTTTGATGAGTCGGCGTGGCAAAGTGAGCATTCCCGCGCCCACCCTGTCCGCCACGTGCGACGATAATCCTGTCCTCCTCTAGTTGAAGATCTGCGATAACCTCGTCCGTCTGTTCGTCTTTCACCAGGGTACCCGGTGGAACCTGAATTATTAAATCCTGCCCGCTGCGGCCATTTTTCAAGCTCCCCTCACCGTGTCTGCCCGCTTGTGCTTTATATTGTTTGTGGTAACGGATGTCCTGTAGTGTATGCAGTTGCGGATTCACAGTCAGAATGACGCTTCCGCCATTTCCCCCATCGCCACCAGCGGGGCCGCCTTTCGGCACAAATTTTTCCCGCCGGAAGGCGACAACACCATTTCCACCCCGGCCACCTTCAACCGTGATGCGCACGAAATCGATAAAAACAAAACCACTCTCAGTACTCATGGTGCTTTACAATATCCTGATTCTGGTAGATAAATACAATGGTCGCTTAAATAATTAGGGCAAGCTCTGTATTTTTTCGCGAAGAATGGGGTCATTTTCCAGTGCATCAATCACCAGTTGTCTTGATGTTTCTTCATGGAGCTTTAATAAGACCCAGTATTGACCGCCACCGGACCACGTATCCTCGATCTGTGTTTCCAACAAAAGCATATCCAGCATGGCCGGTAAAAGCTGTTTCACATAAAAATGTTGTTCTTCGTTAATCATGCCCGCCCGACTCACCACATAATTTTCCATCCACGATAACACCATGGGTTGCAGTGTTTTGCTAATCTCATCCCGTGCCTGCTGTGCAGCCAGCTCAGCGCTATTCTCTCCGGTAGCATGAATACCAATGGCGTGAAAATATCCCGGCAAGACAGGCTCGCGCTGTGTCCAGGGCGGTTGTTGTGTACGCAATAGATTTCCTGACTGACTGCAGGCGCCCAATATGACCAGCATCATGGTTAAAATCACAATCTGAAAGCGTCGCCACATGCTATCTCCCGGATGAATGAAAAATCTGTCGGTCTTATCGCAATTAATATAGTCCGCTAAGCACCCCAACGCCAACTACTGGTCGCTATCTCACACGCAGAATATAACCCTTGAGATAGCGTGATTCAGGAAAGGCTAACCGAATGGGGTGATCCGGGGACTGTCCCAACTGTTCCAGAATTTGTACATCCCGCCGGGCATCCAATGCCGCATAATGCAAAATGCGCTGGAAATGACCCGGACTCAGCGCTCCTGAGCAGGAAAATGTGGCCAATATCCCGTCCGGATTTACCAGTTTCATAGCCCACAGATTGATATCCTTATAGGCACGCTCGGCATGTTTCAGGGTACTTCGTGTGGGTGCAAATTTGGGTGGATCCAGTACAATTACGTCAAATGACCGGGCAGCGTCACGGTAAGTGCGCAAAGCTTGAAATACATCACCTTCGTCAATGGCGACACGAGATGGATTAATTTCATTCAAGGCCAAATTGTGCTTCAGCATTTCCAGTGCAGCGTGGGAATTGTCCAAGAACTGCACCGACGATGCCTGGCTTGAAAGAGCGTGCAACCCAAACCCGCCTGTGTAACAGAAAGCGTCCAGGACAGTTTTATCTTGGCAGTACCTGGCAATCATCCGGCGGTTTTGAGCCTGGTCCAGATAAAAACCGGTTTTCTGGCTACCGTCAAACTGGATATTCAATCGGATATTATTTTCCGAAATCATCACCTGTCCCGGGTCCTTACCGTGGTGCCATGTAACACGAGGTTCGAGACCTTCCAGTTTTCTCACTTCCGAATCGCTGCGCTCCAGAATCCCATCCGGTTTGAAATGCGCTAACAGATGCGCCACGAGGATTTCCCGCACACTTTCCATACCGGCGCTGAGAATTTGAATAACGAGATATCTTCCGAAGGCATCCAGAATGAGCCCCGGCAGTTGATCCGATTCACTAAAAATGAGACGCTGGGCCGAATCGGGTGCCAGCATGTCATCGGGCAGCCGTAAACGAACCGCCTGATTTATCTGGCTTGCATACCACTTCGAGTCAATGGTTTCCGACTCATCCCATGAAAGGAGCCGCAGCGCGATTTTAGATTTGGGTGAATAGTGGGCATAAGCCAGGAATTGTCCCGACTCATCCAGTATCTGAACCGTTTCACCCGGCTGAGGCTCTGCGCTCATTTGAGCGATGCCCTGACTAAAAACCCAAGGGTGAAAATGTCTGGCCTGGACAGCGGCTTTTGGTTTTAAATGCACTTTTATCATTACAGCGCTATCTTAATGTGTGATCCAGAATTCCATACACTTTTTATCAAACATTCGACAACCGGGAGAGATATAGCAGATGGGTAAATTCGCATTCGCAGTCCATGGTGGTGCCGGTGTCATTTTAAAAGAAAATATGACTCCTGAGCGAGAATCGCGGGTAAGAGCTGGTTTAAAGGCTGCATTGGAAACCGGAAGAAAAATTCTGAGCAAAGGTGGCTCATCATTGGATGCGGTGACCGAGGCGATCGTGATTCTGGAAGACTTGCCCGAGTTCAATGCCGGGCGGGGCTCGGTATTTAATCATTTCGGGAAACACGAAATGGATGCTGCCCTTATGTCCGGGCAGGATTTATCCACGGGTGCGGTTGCCAGCGTCACCGGTGTGCGGAATCCCGTGCGGTTGGCACGCGCGGTAATGGAGAAAACACCCCATGTCCTGCTTACCAGTGAGGGGGCAGAAGCGCTGGCACTGGCGCTTGGTCTGCCCTTCGAGCCGGCAGAATATTTCTATACAGAGCACAGGTATAAGCAGCTCCAACAAGCTTTGGAGCGAAATCAGACCCAGTTGGATCATGCCGATGACCACGGGGTAGGTAAAAAATTCGGAACGGTGGGGGCCGTAGCGCTGGATGAGGCCGGGAATCTGGCAGCCGGTGTCTCCACCGGTGGAATGACCAATAAAAAATATGGCCGCATTGGTGACTCGCCCATCGTGGGAGCCGGCCTGTACGCGGATAATCGCACGTGTGCGGTATCCGCCACCGGCGAGGGTGAATTTTTCATCCGTCGGGTGGCTTGTCATGATATTTCTGCCCGGATGGAATATTTGGATGAAAACCTAGCTCAGGCTGCGCAAACAGTAATCATGCAACGACTGGGTGATTTGGGTGGATCTGGTGGAATCATTGCTGTTGATGCAGCCGGACACCTTGCCATGCCCTATAATACACCGGGCATGTATCGTGGATTTCTGGATGATACGGGTGAGGCGGTGGTGCGCATCTGGGCGTATTAAAACCAAAAGCCCGAAGCCTGTTACCAGGTCCGGGCTTTCTTCACCTATGATGCTGGAGATGAAGTCTTGCTTGGCTCACATAAAACTACAAGTTGAACAGATAGCTGGCCTTAACGAGGAAAATGTCATTGGGCGTGCTGCTGAACAGCGTATTCAAATCCTCCCGCAGCGCGAAATCGCCCTGTTCCATGAAATCGGTGCGCCCCTGCGACCATACCAGATAAAGCGTGCTGCCAGGCCGGTATTCCCAGCGTAATACCAGATTAGAATTGTATTGCTTGTAATTGAAATCCCGGTGAGGCAAGGTGAAATTGGTCACGCCGTCCTGCTCCGTATCCACAGTGTATTCTTCTGAAGATTCATCCCAGGCAATTTCACTGCCCTGTAATTTGTGGTAACGCTGGTTGAATTCCTCAGATTCTGGATCGGTAACCAATAAATGCTGGGTGTACCGGCCAGCCGTGACAAAGGGCGAAGCGTAATACTGTACGGTGAATTCTGGTGTCAAAGTCACATCCACCCTTAAAGTGGTATTCAGGGAACGCTGGTTCAGCTTGGCCACGACATAACGATTTTCACCGCTTTGGTCATCAACCTGATTGGCATACCATGCGGTATTGTCAATTGAATGGTTCAAACTTGTGGAAAGATTCAGTACCACATTATAAAAGGGCCGGTAAGTTGTGTATATACTTGTACCACGCCAATTGCTCCCATCCAGATTTTGTCCGGAATGACCGTTATAACCCACCATCCAGTCTTTACGAAAATCGGTTTCCATTCCCCACCAGCCATTGACAGCCGGATCAATGTACAACCGTGGTCCACCGCGCAGCAGGTTCACCGAATACCGCCACTGTGAGTAATTTATACCCATATTGATGTTCCAGTAATTGGGTAGGTTATACCATCCGTTGGTATTCAGGTTGAAACCCAATTTCTCGCCACCGTTGGAGTAGGACATGGACTGGTTGAAATTAATTCCAATACTATTATAGTAGCGGGTTGCTTCATTCTTGCGGTAGCCAAGCCAGATAAACTCCATCTGATTGTCCACTGCCTGATGGTAGCCCAGGTCATTGGCTTCAAAACCCGGTGAATAGCCGATGAATCCAATGGCGCCACGCCAATCACCACCACCAGATTTTCCGAACACAACTTTCTGGGCAACACCACTTAAGGATGTGGCGCTTGAATCCAGCTTCAGATATTCCGCACCTTCGCCCGGACGCTGAAAGAAGTGGGATGGGTTGGTTTGTGTGTTCAACATCGCCTCAGTAGATCCCAGAACATTGGTACCCGCCAGAGCGAGCTGAACAAAATAGCGATCATTCCAGAAATTATGGGTCAGATCCATACCACCAGCGTAGGCATCACGGCGCAACCAGTTCAATTGTGGTTCACCTGTCAGGTCACGATTCGTCGCCGTTATAATGCCACCAATGGCAGTCCGACCGTTATTAAAATCGCGCTGTACACGAGAGACAAAGTAATTGGTGGGCGGCTCCACAGTCTCGGTATAATCATCAGCAATATCAGATCGCAGTCTAGCTGTTTCTCTGGCAGTAATAGCATCCAGAACACCGATTGACCATCCGGACCGTGTACGGCCACTTAGTTTAATCGCTGTACGGATATTGGTGCTTTTGGGTATATCCACGTGATAAGCGGAATCGGGGTCCGCATCGGGGTAAGATTGTGGCGAGCGCCCAATGCGGCGGGAATAAAACAGGGACAAATTTTCTAAATCACCGTCACCGAACCCAAGCGAGTAGTGAAAAATATTACTGCCTTCAACGAAAAATGGGCGTTTTTCTGAGAAGTAACTTTCGAAAGCAGACAGATTCAGTTCAGCCGGATCAGCTTCCACCTGACCAAAATCCGGATTTATGGTAACATCCATCGTCAGGTCATTGGTGAGGCCATATTTTATATCCACACCCATTTTCCGGGAAAAATCATAATCTTCACCGTGAGTTTCATTTACCAACGCTGGTGAACGGTTATAAGCGGTATTGGCATAGGGCGCCACATAGAGTCGGCGCTGGCGGGGAATATTTTCCAGACCAACCAATCCACCGAAATGCCGTACAAAACCAGACTCGTTCTGTGGCCAGTATGCCCACCAATCTTCTTCACCAAGGCGGCTGATATTCCGATAAATCTGGAGTCCGAAGGCATGACTGTTGGCGTCGGAAAATCGCAATTCACGCAGTGGAATTTTGAACTCAGCAGACCAGCCATCGTCGTGAACCGCACTTTTCCCCTCCCAAAGCGCATCCCAATTCTCATCCTGACCATCATCGTTGAACCACCGCATGTCCGATTTGACACCCGCCGGATTGAGCCCAAATCCAAATCCGGTCCGGTTATCATTATAACTGTCAAACCCAACATACAGCCAATCTGACGGTGATTCCTCATCCCGGCGAGTCAAAATACTTTTGATTTCATCGATATTCGATTCGTACGCATAAATTCCCACATACAGATGGTGATCGTCATAAAGCACCGCAAAACGGGTAGGTTCAGACACTGCAACGCCATCATAGGGCTGGCGCTGGATCAGGTCTGACCGAAAATCTGCGTGCCGCCAGGCTTGGTCATCCAATTTGCCATCGATCTGGATCTCTTCATCTGCAGCGATCCGTTGGGTCACAAAGACCTTCTCAGAAGAACGTTCCCAAGCTGTATCCGATTGACTTTTCCCGAACATCAGAGCAAACAAAAAGAGAGATAGAATCGCTATACGCATGTTTTTACCTTATTTTAGTTCCATGTCGCGCGTCTTAGACCACCGGAATGAAAAGGGTTGTCATTTAAAACATTTGAAATTAACTACCACATCAAAATTGATTGTTTGAAAAGATATCATCGGGAAACCGGAAATTAGTAGCGGACTTACCAGGCGAGTTGGCAGGAGCGATCCGGGATGAACAACCAGCATTCCGATTCAGGTCACCAATCATCAAATCGTGCCACGCAATTTTTCAAAGAACAAACCAGAGGAACACCATATACCGATGCGCGTTTTCATTTCCATGCGATTTTTAACACTCCTGTTTCTCAGTACATATCTTTTTGGTTTCCGCGTCGAAGAGATTTCTACCGGAAAAACCGATTTGGTGTTTTCATTAAAGCTGCCGGTTTCTGCAAACGAGGCAGTGTACACGGTTGGTGACCGCTCCCTGAAACTTCCGGTCGTTCCGGACGGCGAGTGGACCTATTTCCCCACCCAAAATACCTTACGACCACTCATTAACATTCCCATTGTCTTACCACCTGACGGTCGCCTCCCTGCAGTCCAAACTCTGGCGCAATCAGTGGCACCATTATCTTTTAATATCCCCGAATTTTCAGCAAGTGAAGCTGGATTATCCGGAATTGCCCGGGCGGATGGCTCACTGAATCCCGATGTTAGCGTGCAGGTTATCAGGACCGGTCGCAGCGGCCAACGCTGGCTTGGCGCAGTACTCATCCAGCCACTCACCCGACAAGAGCAGCAAATCACTGCGATCACCCTGCGATTGGATTTTGGCCAGATACCCACCGTCCAAACTAATGCTCTGCCGGTGAAAATTCCGGCTGTGAATGGAGAGATGGCAAAAGAATGGATTATTCCCCGGGAAAGAAAATTACCCAAATCGGCGGAGAATCTTCCCGAAGGTCATTGGTATAAAATCCCCATTCGTGATAATGGTGTCTATGCCATTACCCGGGCTGCTTTATCGGGTACGCTGCCGGAAGTTGCACCGGAAAATTGGCGTCTGTTTGCCCCATTCGCCCAGGGCAGGTCATTACCACAGAATCTGGAGAGCGACGGCGCCATCCCGCCGAATCTGGTTGAAATCAGCTACGAAGGAATCGGACTCGGCGATGGCGAACTGAACGAAGGTGATCAATTGCGTTTTTTCGCCCAGGGACCCGATGGAGACCTGCAAGGGGATTACGTGACTAACCCCTTTTTCAATGAAGTTTACTATTGGCTGCTCATTCCTTCCGATCCAAACGCAGTGGGAAAACACATTCCAACACTTCCATCCCTGGAGGGCGATGCAGACAATATTATCACCACTTATAAAGAAATTTTTTATCATGAAAGGGAATTGAAAAACCCGCTACGGTCAGGTCTGACCTGGCTCGGTGAACAATTGGTGGGAACCAGTACAACGCTCACACTCAATTTTGACGCCCGGGATCCGGTTACAAATGGTGACTTAACCATTTCAGCCCGCTTCTACCCAAGTTTGGAAAGTAGTCTGGGTTCCGATAATCACACCATTTCCCTCGTGGCGAATCAAACCACGCTCCGTCAGTACAGTACCACCGGCTCCAGTCCGTTTAATGTTTTTGGAACAGCTACCGCCGGTGTGCTGAACCACGGTCAGAACCAAATACGGATCTATTATCAGTCCAATCGCAATAACAGCGAAATTTACCTGGATTCATTGCGCCTGAGTTACGAGCGCCCCCTGGCACCACTATCAGGCAAAATTGCCCTGCCCCATCTCCAATTGGAAGCGGGCGTGAACCGGCTTGTCTTCACGAATTTGAGCAATAATGTCCATTTTTGGGATGTGAGTGATCCCGCATCCCCCCGTCGATTGGAAATTGCGTCCAATCAATTTCAGATAAATGGTCCCGGGAAATTACACTTGCTGGGCTTCAGTGATAGTGATGTTCGAACCGCAGAAATCACAGCGGTGCCAAATTTTGCGTATCAATTGCGCCGACCGGATATTGATGGTGAGTATATCGTCATTGCACCCAAGGTTTTCAGCCAGGAAGCAGAGCGCATCAAAGATTTGCGGGAAAATCGCGTGCTTCCAGACGACCGTCTGCCGGTGAAAATTGCCTACGTGGAAGATATCTACCAGGAATTTGCCGCGGGAGCACAGGATCCGGTGGCCATTCGGAATTTTATCAGTTACGCCTATTGGAATTGGCCTACGCAGCCACACTATGTTTTCATTTTGGGTGATGCTGACTATGATTATCGAAATTATACCGGCCAATCCAGGATTTTGGTTCCCGTCTGGGAGACGGACGGTACCAGCAGCGGTAACCTCAGTGACATTGCCACGCGCTCAACGGATGACTTTTATGTTTATGTAGCGGGAGGTGCCGGGGACCGCGCACCGGATTTGGCAATCGGACGCTTGCCTGCGCGGGACTTATCTTCTCTCACCACCATGGTGGATAAAATTGATGCGTATTTGACCAATCCTGAGCCAGGCGTCTGGCGCAACACGGCGATACTGGTAGGTGATGATCCCTTGCGTCCCTCGGTAGGTGAGACAATGCATATCGGGCAATGCGAAGATTTATACAATCGCCTGCCAGCATCTTTTATCACCAAAAAAATCTATCTCACCGAATACCCGGATGTCCAGGATCCCACGTCGGCATATGTTCGCAAACCTGATGCCCGGGAGGATTTGCTGCAAAAAATCTATGACGGTGCGGCCATAATCACCTACATGGGACATGGTAGTCCTACCGTTTGGGCGCAGGAGCGGGTATTCACCCAAAATGATTTACCCCGGGTGGACACGGGTATGAAGCTCCCCTTCTGGGTTGCCGGTACCTGTGACTGGGGCTATTTCGATGATGTCAATAGCAATTGCGTACCGGAAACAATTCTCAATATGCGTGACGAAGGCGGCATTGGTATTCTCACTGCAACCCGCAAGGTTGGGTCATTCTCCAATGCCACCCTGATGAAATCGGTCTATGAAGGATTATTTCAATTTGGGGATCGGAGCACGTCCAACACACTGGGCGATGCGGTTCGGTATGGAAAGTCATTTGGCAGCTTCAATGCCATGAATGATGAGAAATATGTGCTCTTCACGGACCCGGCATTAAAACTCGCCAGCCCCAGAGACAAGGGTGAAATGCAGCAGGTAACCCCTACACAACCCCGAGCACTGGGGAAGTTGGCTTTTTCCGGAAATGTGCAATCCGGAACACCGGTCAACGGCCAGGCAGTTGTGACGGCATTCGACTCAAAGCGGAATGTCACGCGCCACTATTCCGGATATGTACCCAATAGCTCCCAAGGGTATTATGAGGGTGATATCTCCTACATATTACCGGGGCAGCGTATTTTCCGTGGATTAATTAGTGTGACTTCCGGTGCTTTCAGTGGTGAATTCACGATTCCGAAGGATATCCGCTATGTGGGCCGCACCGGAATCTTAAATGTCCAGTATTGGGATTCGGAGGGGCATTCGGGTGTGGCATTTGTGGATACCTTAAGTTTCGTCGGAAGTGATTCCAGCACCACCGACGAAACTGGACCGGATATTCAGTTCTATTATTTTGGTCAACCGCTTATGAACGGGCATCAGGTTTTGGGCAGTGATAATCTCACCATTGAAATTTTCGACGAAAATGGTATCAACCTGACGGGTGTGGCCGGGCACGGGATTTCCCTGGCCATTGACGAGGATTGGGTGAATGCGGTGGATGTAACCGAATTATTCGAATACGATGTGGACCGCACAGAATTGGGGCGTTTCGATGTCCTGCTGGCAAACATGGAAGAGGGTACCCATTCGGTGAGTGTGAAGGCCTGGGATAATTTTAACAATCCTAATGTCAGTAAAATCTCCCTCAATTTCACCAGTTCAACTGAATTCCAAATCGTGGATATCTATAATTACCCCAATCCCATGACCTCAGAAACCACTTTCTGGTTCCGGTTAACCGATGCCGCGGATGTAAAGGTTAAGATTTTTTCCCTGGGGGGACGGCTGTTACGCACCCTCTCACTGGGTAATGTGGGCAAAGGCTATCATCAGGAACGTTGGGATGGTCGCGACACCTATGGTCAGTTACTGGCGAATGGTGTGTACCTCTATGTGGTGGAAGCCCAATATGACCTGGCTGCTGACCCGCGGCAGGAAATTCAAAAATTGGTGATCTCACGTTGATTCCGGCATTTACCTGCCCCATCGCATTGGCCAGTCAGTCGCCACGGCGCATTGAACTGCTGCATAAAATCGGGCTTGAATTTACCGTGCATCCCGCCGGCATTCCGGAACCACCCCCATCTCCCGGCCAGAATCCCCTGACCTATGCTCTGGAAATGGCGCGTATAAAAGCCCGGAAGGTTGCCAATGACCTACCTGATCACCTGGTGATTGGGGCTGATACGGTTGTGGTGGCCGGGGACCAAATTTTAGGCAAACCTGCCACGGATGTACTGGCACGCGAGATGTTGAATTTGTTATCCGATTGCTGGCATTCAGTGAGTACTGCCTATGTAATGATTAAGAAAGATCAGCAATTTGAATTCGCAGGTCAGCAAACCACCCGTGTCCATTTTCGGGCGATCTCTGCATCAGAAATTGAGTATTATATTAGCACCGGTAGTCCCTTCGATAAAGCCGGTGGTTATGGAATTCAGGACTACTCTGCCATTTTTGTGGATGCTATTGACGGATGCTTTTACAATGTGGTGGGCTTGCCGTTAAGTCACTTGGTTGGATCATTAAAAATTGTGAGTGAGCGGCTTAGCTCCGCTTGATTTACCACGACCCAAGCGTTAAAATTCCCCCAATATTGAATAACTGCTAGGAGTACCCGTGGCCTTCCATGAGGATTTGAAAAGTTACCGCCTGAAACAGAACATTACGCTGGAAGAAATTTCAGACCGTACAAAAATCAACATCAATACACTCAAAGCATTCGAAGAGGGCGATTTCAGTAGTCTACCCACCACGTATGTGCGCCTTTTTCTGAAAGCCTATGCCAAAGAGATCGGCATGGCTGAGGAGGAAGTTTTACGGAATTACGAAAATGAGGTACAGTTCGCCGGCCGTAGTGAATCGCAGGTTCGCAAAGAAGCGGCCCGGGTAACAAACGAGACCTCTTCCGATGATAAGCCAAAACCCGGTCCCACCAATCAGCGCATTCTACTCACGAACCCCAATCAACCGGCTACCAAAAAAATTATAATCACCGCCATAATCCTCATCCTGATTATCGTATTTGGCAAACTGGCTATGCGTCCATCCGCTGAGCCGGTAGCGCCTGGATCACCCATGATAATGCCCCCCTCTTTGAGTCTGTTTGAAAAATCCGACTCCCTTTCCTGGGGATTATCCGGTTTATTATCCGATTCCAACGCCGTTGAGGTTGGCGCCAGCATACCGATTACCATTTATATCAAGCGCGATACTTTCCCCACGGATACCATCCGTGTTGATTCGGGACAGGTTTACCAAAATTACTTCGTCAGTGAACTGGATATTTTCGCCTACCCCTCCAATAGTACCGCCTTCGTGCTTATGGATCAGCCGCTTCAGTCCTTTAATCCGGGCAATTCCTGGACACAGCTAAAAGTTAGGGGTGCGGAGAGCATACTCTATTCCTATACGCTGAAATAACCCACTTCTCCCCACCCGGGGCGCTCAACCATTGGAACAGGCCGCTTAAGTGTGGCCTGTTTTATATTCCGGACAACTTAACGCTTACAACCTCTGCTGCGCTTATTGCCGATTCGGCCAATTTTCCCCACATCATCCCACCCTAACTCCTGCCAGGCATCAAGAACCGTAAATACAATACTTTATAGACATATCTCTTGTCTTATACCTGGTAAATCCATTGAGTGTGTAACACGAATTACACCTTAGGCTGACAATTTTTTCTTGTGTTAGTGGGGAATAGTGTGTAAAATTGGGGAAAAGTGGGGCGATTTCCCACAAACAAGGGGCTGATGACATATCTATCGTTCACCGGGGAGTATCACTACTCCATAGACGCTAAGGGGCGGGTTAACCTGCCAGCCCCGCTGCGAAAGGCACTGCCGGAATCCAGTGAGGAGACGGTTGTGCTGACTCGTGGGCAAACGGAGAACATCGTGGCATTCCCGCTGGACGAGTGGAAAAAAATCCAACTGGGATTAAACAAACTCTCGACGATTAACCCGCTGCATCGCAACTTTATTCGTAGTCTTACCCGCTGGGCTTCCTACTGCAAATTTGATTCGCAGGGGCGAATCGCCATTCCGCAGAACCTCTTAGAGTACGCAAAAATTAAACGAGATGTGACCATCATCGGCCTCAACTCTGAAATCGAAATTTGGGATCCGGAGCTGCTGAAGCAGCATGAGCAGACCGATTTCAAACTCGACCAGGAAGATTTTGAAAATCTGGCGGATGAATTGCGCCGACCGTGATTGCTCAATCACCAGCGTCCGGCAACCACACGCCCGTTCTCCTGAACGCTGTGGTTTCCTCCCTGGTGACATCAAAAACGGGCATTTATGTGGACGGCACATTCGGGAAGGGTGGTCATACCCAGGCCTTAGCAAACGCACTCGATGAGGGTGCGACGCTGGTAGGGATTGACCAGGACGCTTCCCTGCTGGAGACATTTGATCAATCGGGTATTGCACAATCACTTCATCTGGTGCATGCCAATTTCGAAAATCTGGATCAGGCTTTGAGGGCAATGGGTATTCAACAGGTAAACGGAATTCTATACGATTTGGGGTTGAACTCAGCAACGCTGGAAGATGCCGAGCGGGGTTTTTCCTTCGACCGAAACGGTCCTCTGGACATGCGTTTTGACCAAAGCCAGCCCCTCACAGCAGCACGTGTACTAAATGACTATAGTGAAAAAGCACTGGGTAAAATTCTCTTCGAGTACGGGGAGGAAAAAGCAGCGCGTAAAATGGCCAGGGCAATCGTTCTGCGCAGAGAGTCCACATCTTTCAAAACCACCGCTGACCTGCGCGCCATTGTTGCAGAATTAACGCCTTACAAGTACCTGGTAAAAGCCTTATCCCGCGTGTTCCAGGCGATTCGCATTGAAGTCAATCACGAATTTGAAGCATTAAAAACAGGTCTGGAAAAAGCTGTGGACCTGCTGGTCCCCGGTGGCCGACTGGCGGTCATCTCCTATCATTCACTGGAAGACCGGATTGTAAAACGCTATTTCCAATCTCAGTCTCTACAGCCAGCTCCGCCTGAAATTCAACCTTACCAAAATACAGTTCCCGGTCGAATTGACATCATCACCCGGAAACCTGTTGTGCCTGACGAGGAAGAGGTTGCTCAAAATCCACGGGCGCGCAGTGCCAAACTTCGGGTTGTGGAGCGACGTTCATGAAACGACGTAACGGAACATTAAGCGAAATCCTAAAAAGCCTGATGTATATCAGCATTATCCCGGTGGTAGCCGGCGGTCTTTTCCTGTATGTACATATCGAGGAGCAGGTCCGGGAAGCCAGTGCACGGATTGAAATATTGCGGGCAGAAGAGGCACAATTACGCAATCGGCACAGTGTATTGATTTCAGAACAAAAACGTGCCACCCGGCCTGACCAGTTGACGCAGCAGGCTGTCCAACGATTAGACATGGTCCAGCCAATTCCTGAATCCATAACCATCGTGGTGCGGTAATGAGTGTGAATACATACAAGCGCTTTCGTGTCCGCATGAGCATCTTGCTTATCATGGTGGTCCTGGTCTGGCTGGTGATTGCCGGCCAATTGTTCCGGATTCAGATTCTGGATCACTACAACCTGAAACACAAAATCACCCAGCAATTTCTGAACAAAAAGCCGATTAAGGCGATGCGGGGAAATTTTTATGACCGGAATGGGCGGCAACTCACTCAGAATGTGATGCACTACTCCTTCGCGGTAAATCCCAACCGGGTGGAACGGCCGCGACAGCTGGCGGAGCTATTGTCAAAACTCACCGGTGAATCCAAGTCGCATTTCCTCAAAAAAATTAACGACAAGTCCAAAATATTCACCTATTTGAAACGAAACGTCCCCAAGCAGGACTGTGAGCTACTACTGGCTTTTCAAGATCCGGGACTCATCAAAGAACCCTCATTTAGACGCTATTATCCGTATGGCGAGGTTGCAGCGCCGTTAATCGGGCTGGTGGGTACGGACAACAAAGGCGTAACCGGCGAGGAATACTATCTGGATCATGAATTGTCCGGCGAAGATGGCTGGATGGTGGTGGGTGCCGATGGGCTTGGCAAAGCCAGAATGCGGGGAGAATTCCCAAGACAAGCACCTCGTGATGGGAATGATGTGTACCTCAGTCTTGATGTTGAAATGCAGATTATACTGGAGCAGGAGCTAAAAAATGCCATTCGGCGTCACCGGGCAGATGGCGCAATGGGTATTCTGCTGGACCCCAATTCCGGGGAAATTTTAGCCATCGCCTCTCTCCCCTCTTTTAATCCAAACAATCTGGACAAATTACCCGGTCAGCCGCTGGTGCTGGCGCCGGTGACATCGGCATTCGAACCCGGGTCCACCTTTAAAATCGTCAGTGCCATCGCAGCCCTGGAAAAAGGTATCGTCCAACCCGATGAGACCATTTATTGTGAAAATGGCAGCTATCCGATCTCCAGCGAGGTGAACATCACCGACTGGAAGCCTTTTCAGTATTTATCATTCCGTCAGGTCATTCAGGAATCCTCAAACATCGGTGTGATTAAAGTCAGTAACCGGCTGGACCCCATAGATCTGTTCGCCACAGCACGTGACTTTGGATTTGGTGAACGGACAGGCGTCAGTTACCAGGGCGAGTCGGATGGTGTGTTAAAACCTGTGAAAGACTGGTCAGGCATCAGTCAGGCGGAAGTGTCCATTGGCTATGAGATCTCTGTCACCGGATTGCAGCTCGCGCTAGCGTATGCCGCGATCGCCAATGGCGGTTATCTCATGGAGCCGGTCCTGATTCGCTACATTCGCGACCACAACAACCAATTTTTGGATGTTGACAACGTGGATGTGGTACGCAAAGTCGCCACAACCCAGGCCATCCAGACGCTGACGAATATGTTGGAAGATGTGGTCCGGCAGGGCACCGGGCATGCTGCCAATATTCCAAATCTTCGAATCGCGGGAAAATCCGGCACGGCAAAAAAGCTGGTCAACGGAATGTATGTCAACCAATACCTGGCTTCTTTTGTAAGCTTCTTTCCATCCGATAATCCGGCCTATGTCCTGGCCGTGATTGTCGACCGTCCGCGTCAGGGCGGGTATACCGGGGGCCAGGTCGCTGCGCCGGTTTGTCACAATGTCTTTAGTCGCATTTACAATCTAAATCAAGACGAGATTATTCTGAATCCCATACCGGAGAGTCCCAGCACATCACCGGAAGATCATGTGATGGCCGCGAATCTGCTCTCCAGCGTCATTCCTGTATCAAAATCTTCAACCGGCATACTCCAAATGCCGGATGTTCGTGGGCTTAGCAAAATCAAAGCCTTACAAGCGCTTTCCGCAGTAGGCATTACGCCACACTGGGTCGGCAGCGGCCGGGTCGTTCGCCAGGTACCGGTTCCAGGAACCCGGATAGCATCACAAACAAACTGCACGGTGTACCTGTCCGAATGAGAGAATTAACTGAATTACTGGAAGGTCTGGATGCCGTTGTAACTGGTCGCAAAGAGCGAATCATTACCGGTTTGGCCTACGATTCCCGCGCTGCCCGGACGGGAAATATTTTTGTCGCAATCAAGGGCGAGATTACCGATGGGCATGAATTCATTGACCGGGCGATTGAAAATGGCGCTATGGTTATCGTCCACGATCGTGACCTAAAGCGTTACCGGGAAGAAATTACCTATGTCCGGGTCAAAAACTCACGCGAGGCCATGCCCCACCTGGCAGCCCGGTTCTACTATTTCCCGGCCAACGAAATGCTCGCCATTGGTGTCACCGGCACAAACGGCAAAACAACCATCACCTATTACATCCAACATCTTTTGGCCGCCGCGCACCAGCAGGCTGCCATTGTGGGAACCACCGGCGTACATTATGCCGGACAGTTCCAGGAACTCCCTCACACCACACCGGAATCGGTGGATTTGCAGGCTATCTTGGCAGATCTGGTGATTCATAACTGCCGGGCTGCTGTTCTGGAGGTGTCCTCTCACGCACTCATCCAGCATCGCGCAGATAACATCAGCTTTAATGCCGCCATTTTCACCAATCTGACACAGGACCATCTGGATTATCACCAGACCATGGATGCTTATGCCAGCGCTAAGCAGAATTTATTTAATGCGCTCGATTCTGATGCCCTTGCCGTGATTAACAGCGACGATGAATACGCGAATGTGATGATTGAAAAAACCGCTGCTCGGGTCATTCGTTACGGGCAGAGCGGGTCTAGTGATTATCGGCTTGCCCACTTTGTACCCGGTTCAGAATCGACGGAAATGACAATCCAGGCGCCGCAGGGTGAACTGAAATTCACAACCAACATCGTTGGCTTATATAACGGATACAATCTGTTGGCTGCCATGGCTACAGTGATGGCGCTGGGGTACGATTTCGCCAAATTCCGTTCTGCACTGACCAAAATGCCTGCAGTTCCCGGCCGTTTACAGCAAGTCGGCACCGGCAAGAAAAAAGTTTTTATCGATTATGCCCATACACCCAGCGCCATGGAGACCGTGCTCACAGCTTTACGCCATGCGTATCCGGAGTCGCGTCTGATTACAGTATTTGGATGCGGTGGCGACCGGGACAAAGGCAAGCGTCCCATAATGGGAAAGATTGCCACAGAACTGAGTGATTACACCGTCATTACCGATGACAATCCGCGCTCAGAATCCACCGAGGCGATTATTCGCGACATCCTCACCGGCTGCAAACCCAAAACTGATTTTGAGGTCATTCCCCACCGCTATGGTGCGATTCAGCGGGCGCTGCGGATGGCATCGGAAACGGATGTCATTGCCGTATTGGGCAAAGGTCACGAGAATTATCAGGAGAAACATGGCATCCGGTATCATTTCGACGATTCCGAGGTGATAACGCGCTGTCTGGAGGCCAATGGCTGTTAACCCACAGGACTGTCGCGCGCTCACCGGTGCTCGTATTTCCGGGGAATTCCGCACCCCCATTGAAGGTGCTGTCATTGATTCACGCAATGTCAGGCCGGGCAACCTTTTCGCCGCATTACCCGGTGAACAGACCGATGGGCACAAATTTATTCCCCAGGCAGTAAAAAATGGGGCCGCCGCTATTCTGGCGCATCAGGATTGGACTGAGGGTGAAATTTGGTCCTATGCCGTCCCACGGATCACAGTGCCTGATGTGGAACGCGCATTGGGTGAATTGGCACACCGTCATCGACAACGCTTTGATATTCCCGTACTGGCTATCACCGGCACCAATGGCAAAACCACGACGAAAAATATGGTCGCTGCAGTACTGGAAACCCGCTACACACTATTGAAAACACCGGGTAACCTGAACAACCAACTTGGTCTGCCAATCACCCTTTTGAGCCTGAACCAGAATCATACCGCCGCTGTGCTGGAGATGGGTGCCAGTCGGGAAGGGGATATTGCCTATCTCTGTGAAATTGCCGAACCAACGGAGGGAATGATAACCAATATTGGCCGGGCACACCTGGAATACTTCCACTCTCTGGAGACCGTACAACAGGTGAAAGGTGAGCTATTTGCGTTTCTGCAGGACCGGGGTCGCATTTTCGCAAACGCTGATGATGCGCGGGTCATGGCATTAACCGAGAATGCCCGACAGGTGGTTCCTTTTAGTCGCCAGTGGGCGGGCGAACTCAAACTGGAAGACCTGGGACCGGATGAATGGGGCTGCCATGCCATCCGGGTTAATAACCAGGTCACAATCAAGCTACATGTGAGCGGGACAGCCATGATTTCAAATGCTGCGGCGGCAATTGCCGTTGGACGGGCGCACGGAATTCCGCTGGAACCTATCGCCACTGCATTAGCCGGGTATATAAGTGAGCCGGGTCGGATGCAGCGCTTGAATCTGCACGGCTTCACGGTGATACATGACGCCTACAACGCCAATCCGGAGAGTACCCGCAATAGCCTGAATGCGCTGGCTCAGATGCCGGTGACCGGACGACGCATTGTGGTTTTTGCTGACATGCTGGAATTGGGCGAAAGCAGCAAGGCTGAGCATGCAAAGGTTGCCCAGACAATGATGGATACTGGAATGGATGCAGCCTTTCTCCTGGGGCCGGAATGTCTGGAAATACAAGCGGTGCTGGCACCAGCTGATGTTGTAAGAACTAACCATTACGATGATTTGGACGCTTTGGGGAAGGCGTTAATCGAATTCATTCAACCCGGGGACATGGTCTTGTTGAAGGGCAGCCGTGGGATGGGGCTTGAGAAATTGTTACCCATGCTAGAAGGAGTGACAGTCAATGCTCTATAAGCTGCTATACAGTCTGACCGAGTATGTCTCGGGGTTCAACCTGATGCGGTATATCACCTTCCGATCCGCCATCGCCGCCATCACCGCATTGCTATTCTCGTTTATTCTGGGGCCGCGCATTATTAAAAAACTCTCGGCCATGCAATTGACCGAAACCATTCGCACCAGCGGACCTACCACCCACAAGGTGAAAGCCGGCACGCCTTCCATGGGTGGCTTGATTATTTTGGGTGCGACCCTTCTGCCTATGCTGCTGTTCGGCGACTTATCAAATATTTATGTCCAATTGATTCTCATCGCCATGATCTGGATGGGAATGGTTGGATTTCTGGATGATTACCTGAAGACGGTAAAACGTAAAAAAGAGGGACTCATTGCCCGCTACAAACTGGCCGGTCAGATTGCATTGGGCGTTTTCATCGGTGTGGTATTCTATCTGCATCCAGACTTTGCTGATCTGGGAACGCGCACCACCATCCCCTTTTTCAAGAATTTTGTATTGGATTTTCAATGGTGGTGGCTCTATATCGCTTTTATCGTTTTTGTCATCACTGCCACCAGTAACTCGGTGAATTTAGCTGATGGCTTGGACGGGCTCGCGTCGGGATTGATGGCCATTGCCATTCTGGTATTCGCTGCCATCGCCTACATCTCCGGCCGGGCTGATTTCTCCCAATACCTGAATATTTTCTATCTCCCTGGTGCAGGGGAGCTCACCGTCTATTGTGCGGCTCTTATTGGCGCAATTCTGGGATTTCTCTGGTTTAATGCCCGACCCGCCGAGGTCTTCATGGGCGACACCGGATCTCTCGCCATGGGAGCCGCCTTAGGCGCCCTGGCAGTTATGTTGCGGAAGGAATTTCTCCTTCCCTTCGCTGCCGCGGTTTTCATTATCGAGTCCATTTCCGTCATCATTCAAGTGCGCTATTTTCAGTACACCAAAAAGAAGTACGGCGAGGGACGTCGTATCTTCAAAATGGCACCGCTACACCATCATTTCGAACTCAAAGGCTGGGACGAGAACAAAATCGTCATCCGCTTTTGGATTCTGGGCATTCTGTTCGCCATGCTAACCCTAACGACCTTCAAGATACGCTGATGCAGCCTGTTGAAATAAAAAATAAGCGTGTGACGATTCTGGGTGCGGAGCGCTCCGGACTGGGCGCTGCCAAATTATTGGCACAACATGGCGCCAAACTGCTGGTGAGCGAAAACGATGCACTCAAATTCACCGCCGAAAAGCGAGAATTACTGGCGTCCCTCAATGCCAAGTTTGAGTTCGGATATCATTCCGATGATGTTTTTGACGCTGATTTTATCGTGGTTTCACCCGGAATTCCCGAAAATGCTGAGATTATGGAGAAACTCCGGGCGAAACAAATCCCCATGTACTCCGAAGTTGAAGTAGCCAGTTGGTTCATCAACGAACCAATTATCGCCGTCACGGGATCCAACGGGAAAACGACCACAGTGAACCTGATTCACCATGTCCTGAAGTCATGCGGTATTAATAGTTTTCTGGGTGGTAATGTGGGGCAGGCGATTTCCGAGGTCATTCTGGCGAGACAATCCGCTCAGGTGGAGCAGGCGGTTTTCGTGTTGGAAGTCAGCAGTTTTCAGTTGGATCATGTTGAGAAATTCCATCCCAATATCGCCCTCATCCTAAATCTGTCACCAGACCACCTGGACCGCTATGATTCTGCAGAAGCTTATTACGCCAGCAAATATCGAATCTGGGACAATCTGGACTCCGGGGATGTGGTTGGCTACAATGTGGACGACGAGCGTCTGGAAAAAGTGCGCAAACCTGCCGCACAGATTCTGGGTTTTGGAACGACCGATTCACAGCATCTTTTTGCAGCCCGTCGTGATGACCAACTTGGGATTTTACAGAACGGGATATTCCAGCCGGTTCTCCCGGTGGCCGAATTACCGATTCCAGGACCGCACAATGTGAGCAATGCCCTGGCTTGTATCACAGCCGTAAGTCAATTCGTCTCTGACGGTACAAAAATTGGCGCAGCATTAAAAACCTTTACACCGGTCCCCCATCGTATTGAGTACGTGGATACGATTAAAGGTATCCGTTTTTATAATGACTCCAAAGCAACCAATGTGGCGTCCACGGCCGTGGCTATACAGAGCTTCAGCGAGCCGGAATGGGTCATTCTGGGCGGCAAGGATAAGGGTGGTGAATTTTACACCCTGGCCATGGCATTGGCGCGTCACGCCCGAAAAGTGTTACTGGTGGGCAAAGCGGCGCCCATCATTGCCCGGCAATTAGACGGCGTTGTGGAAATGGAAACAGTGGGCACCATCGATAATGCTATTGATTACGCGTTGCAATATGGCCACGCAGGTGATGTGGTCCTGCTAAGTCCCGGATGTGCCAGCTTCGATCAATTCGACAATTACGAGAAGCGAGGTGAATTCTTCATTTCGATTGTGAAACAGCGGAAGGAGCAGTTAGCGCCATGATCCAACGGGTACCATTGGACCGAATTCTCTTGATATTGGTGCTGGGGCTCTTCCTCTTTGGCTCGGTCTCAATGTATTCTGCATCCACCACCGTGGCGGAACAGGAGTATCAGGATGCCAGTTATTATTTGAAGAAGCATTTACGCAATTCCCTGGTAGCCATTCTGGTATTCGTCATTTTCTCCCATTTCAATCACCAGTATTTCCGGAAATTGACCAAACCGATTCTTTTCATCGCCCTCATGCTGTTGGTTGGGGTCATCTTCCAGCATCGAATGTCGAACGTCTCGCGGCCGGCCCGCTGGCTCTATCTGGGAGCGTTCAGTATTCAGGTTTCCGACATTGCCAGGTTGGCATTCATCATCTTTATGGCCGATTACATCCATCGTATGCAACCGCGGTTGAGTGAATTTAAATCCACGGTGATGCCCATGTTTCTCATCACGGGTCTTACCTGTGCATTGGTGGTTTTTGAGCCGGATCTATCGTCAGCCATGATGATTTTAGCGATTGCGGTCGCCATGTTTTTTATGGGCAATGTGCGCATCAGTCACATTTCCGGATTTCTGGCCACATCCATTTCCGGGGCCATGGTTATGGCCTGGGTGACGCCCTATATGCGTCAACGCATTCTAACCTTTTTTGACTCCAGCCGCGATGTCACGCACGCGGGCTATCAAATCCATCAGTCCCTGGTGACGTTAGCGCATGGCGGATTGAGCGGCGTGGGGCTCGGGGATAGTTTTGGCAAGGCGTTGTACCTTCCCGAGCCCCATACAGATTTTGTTTTTGCAATAATCGGTGAGGAATGGGGTTTTGTGGGGACCTTTCTCCTACTGAGTCTGTTCCTGCTCATTTTTTTGCGCGGCATGCGTATCGCCCGCAACTCCTCCGATATCTACAGCATGTTACTGGCGGAGGGGCTCAGTCTCTCGCTGTTCCTCTACGCCCTGGCGAATATCGCTGTGGTGGTGGATTTAGTGCCTACCACCGGCCTGCCGCTTCCGCTGGTGAGCTACGGTGGCTCACACTTAATGATTACTGCGGCTATGCTGGGCATTTTGTTCAACATTGCCGGTTCCAACGGTACGGGAGTACCCAAACAAACCGTAGGAAGTGTTACACGACTCTATGACGCCTAAGAAACAACTCCGAGTAGCTGTCGCCGGTGGCGGAACCGGTGGCCATATCTTCCCTGGAATGGCGATTGCGGAAGGCATTCGGTCCTTCATCACCACCAGCACGCGATTCAGTTCGGTTGAGTTTGTTTTCTTCGGTGGCAGATACGGTATGGAAAACAAGATAATCCCAGCCGCCGGTTATCGGCTGATTCCGCTGTGGATTAAGGGTTTTCATCGGACACTGAGTCTGCGCAATCTGTTACAAAACCTGATTTTTCCCCTTCGTGTCCTGGTAGCCAATCGGCAGGCCAGAAATTGGCTAACGCTGTTCCAGCCCCATGTGGTGGTGGGAACCGGTGGTTATGCCAGCGCCTTGCCCATCCGGCAGGCATTGAAATTGGGGATTCCGGTCATTCTGCAGGAACAGAACAGCTACCCGGGTGTGGTAACCCGCCGCTATGCAGGTAAGGCTAAAAAGGTTTTTCTCACCTATCAGGAAGCGCAGGACTATTTACCCAAAACAGCCACCGGAGAAGTGGTGGGGAATCCCATTCGTCCCAAAATGCGCCGTCAGGACAGGCAGATTGCCGCTGAGTTTTTTGGCCTTTCGCCCCATTATACCACGATTTTCATTTTCGGTGGCTCACAGGGTGCCCACGCCATTAACGAGCACTTCAAAACCCATATTCACTATTATCTGGAACATTTTCCAGTGCAATTCCTGTGGCAGACCGGTGGCCAGGATTTCTTCCATTGTCAGCAGGTGGTTGCGGGTCAGGAGCGGGTGCACACTGCCGCATTTATCGATGAAATGTCCATGGCCTACTCATTGGCTGATGTGGCCATTTGTCGGGCAGGTGCCATGACACTGGCAGAGCTGACCTTTTTCGGGATTCCGGCGGTCCTTATTCCCCTGCCCGGTGCTGCTGCAAATCATCAGGAATACAATGCCCGTTCATTGGAAAAACGCGGCGCGGCTAAGGTTCAAATTCAACCCGAGTTGTCCCGGGAGAAAATGGTGAACGCACTGAAGGATCTCATCATGGACCGGGATGTGCGTGAAGCTATGGGCCGCAAATCATTGTCGCTGAGTCAGCCGCAAGCAACATCAATAATTGTTCAAACCATTTTTGACACAGCCTGGGAATATGTACAACATAGCAGAAAATAAGTTACACCTTCACTTCATCGGCATCGGAGGAGCCGGAATGAGCAGTATGGCCTGGGTGCTGCACCAGATGGGCTTTACCGTTTCCGGTTCCGATTTACGAAAAACCGACACGACCCGTTGGCTGGCGGATCAGGGTGTGAAAGTTTTTGTCGATCAATCGGCCGCCAATATCACCCAAGCTGACCTGGTGATTTATTCCAGTGCAGTTTCCCAATCTAATCCTGAACGCCAGGCTGCCCTGGCGGCAGGTATTCCCCAAATCCGGCGGGCGGAGGTTCTGGGTGACCTGATGCGGTTGTTTAAAACAAGCATTGGTGTGGCCGGTACCCATGGGAAGACAACCACCACGACCATGATTACCCGTGCCCTGCAAGCCGCAGGTGTGGATCCGTCCTGGGTCATTGGCGGGATCATGAGTGCCCATGAGACCACCGGGCATCTGGGCAATTCAGAATATTTTGTCGTCGAGGCGGATGAATATGACCGCTCCTTTCATGCATTAAATCCGACGATTGCGGTCATTAATAACATTGAAGCGGATCATCTGGATATTTATCAGAGCTACGAGAAGCTAGTTGATGGCTTTCTCGCCTACTGCGATAAAGTAGCCTTCTACGGTTTTATCGCGGTGGGCATCGATGATCCTCAACTCCAGGTGATATTGCCAAAAATCAACCGGCGCGTGGTCACCTTCGGCTTGACGGAAGCGGCTGACTATCGGGCAATCAATGTAACAACTGATGGATTACGCACCTGTTTTGAGCTGATCAAGCAAGGTACCCACCTTGCCACCGTGCGGCTCAGAGTTCCCGGTGCGCACAATATTAAAAACGCCTTGGCAGCCCTTACCGTCGTGAGTGAATTGGGATTATCGCTAACCGATGCCCTGAAAGGGTTGGAAGCATATGGTGGTATCCGGCGACGCTTTGAGTTGAAGGGTGACATTAAGGATATCGTCTTCATTGATGATTACGCCCACCATCCCGGTGAGATTCGGGCAACCCTGGAAGCAGCCCGGTCAGCCTGGCCGGAGCGCAGATTGGTAGCTTTTTTCCAACCCCATCTTTTTTCGCGCACAGAAACGCTTGCCAAAGAGTTTGGACAGGCGCTGACGCTGGCAGATGTGGCGGTTATTTGCGAGATCTATCCGGCCCGTGAAGACCCGATTCCCGGCGTAACCAGTCAGCTGGTAGCAGATGCTTGTCACACGGCGGGTGTGCCGGTGGTGCATTATTTCACAGATACCCGTACGATTCCAAAATTTATCCACAGTCAATTACGTCCCGGTGATGTGGTAGTAACCATGGGCGCCGGGGACATTGATGAGTTGAATGACGCCATGCGTGCAGCCTGGGAGCAGCCTGAGCATGATTAAGACGCGTTTTAATACGGAGCAATATCGTGGCTTGCTTTGGTCGCTTGTAGCCTTGGCGGGTTTTGGTCTGCTGGGATTATTCAGCAGTCTGTACGGTGAACATGTGAATGCGAATCTCGTCCAGCGGGTCACCATTCATGGCAACCGGATATTGAGTACCCAGCGCCTGGAGTCTATGCTGAAGCCTTATATGTGGCAGCGTTTAGAGACCATCGATTTGGATTCACTGCAAGCGCAATTTTTACAGTATCCACTGGTAAAGGCTGTCAAAGTCAGTCGCATTTACCCGGACGAACTACAGGTATATGTGCGGGAAGTTCATCCCATCGCCTATCTCCAGGGGTCCCACTATCTCAGCATTGATGTGGAGAACAAAACCCTGCCACTTCCGGATTACGGTATGATCTATACCATGCCCATTATCACCCAAATTTCCAACACAGCTGCGCTGGAGCCCAACACGGTGGTCGCGGATGAGTACATCAACGATCTGGTGGCATTTCTTAAACAGCTCCGCCGGACCTATCCCCAACTTTATTACGATATTTCAGAAATCAGTTACTCAGAAAAGGAAGGATTAAAAGTTATCACCAGCACAAACAGCACCCCGGTCTATCTGGGAACATATCACCAGCTCCCGCTCCACATTGCAACCCTGGATGCGTTTATCCGGCAATTGGATCAGGGACCGGTTCTCCCGGCGTACCGATATGTGGATTTACGATTTGCAAACCAAGTGGTGGTAAAGGAACGCAGTTAATGGCACAGTATCAATCAATCGTCATGGGGGTAGATGTAGGCAGTAGTGAAATCTGCGCGTTAATCGCAGGGTCACACCAGGAAACCGAACAGATCTTTTTACTGGGAATGGGCGTCACACCCAGCGTCGGTTTACGGCGTGGAATGGTGGTGGACATTGACAGTATGAGCCGAGCTATCGGGGAATGTATTGACCTGGCGGTTAAAGAAGCCGGTGTGCACCCTGATCAGGCTTACGTGAGTATCGCTGGTGAACACATCGTGAGCTTGAACTCAACCGGTGTGATTGGCATTTCCAAGCGGGGCAACGCACCCTCGACGATCGCGGAAATCACGGACGATCATGTGGCCCAGGTGCTGGAATCCGCCAAAGCCATGAAGCTTCCGGAAGGGCGGGAAATTATTCACACAATTCCCCAGCAATTTGCCGTGGATGAAGAGCACGGCATCCTGAATCCAGTGGGGATGACCGGCCGGCGGCTGGAGAGTCAGACACATCTTATCACAGGTTCCCAATCCGCTACGCGCAACCTGGTGCATGCCTTCACCTGGTCAGGTACCAAGGTTCGTGAGTTCGTGTTCAGCGCCCTGGCCGCATCCCGGGCAACGTTGAGCAAGGATGAGCAAAATATCGGTGTGGGATTGCTGGATATTGGTCGGGACGCCACAACTTGTGTTGTTTTTAATGAATTTGATGTCCAGTACTCGGATGTACTCTCCATCGCGTCCGGTGCAATTAGTAGTGACATTTCCCAGCTTTTACGCATCACCGCCAGTCAGGCTGATGAATTAAAAATCAAATACGGATCCTGCTGGGTGGAGGATACAGCTCGGGACAAATTGTTTGAGGTCAAGGGTGTGGGTGGCCGGCCGGATGAGAATGTGAGCGAAACCGAATTGGCAGAGTATATCGAAGCCCGGATGGATGAAATCCTGCATTTGGAGCGGGATCGCATGTTCCGGGCGGGTGTGTTGAAATACCTGCACTCAGGGATTGTTATCACCGGTGGTGGAGCCCGTTTACGGGGTCTGATACCCCTGGCTGAGAAGGTGTTTCAGGTGCCAGTCCGTATTGGTACTCCCAAGGGCATTACAGATCAGAATCATCCCACGCGACTACAAGACAGCGCTTATTGCACGGCTGCAGGGTTGGTTTTGTTCGCACTTGAGGATGCCGGTGGTGCACGCTGGAACCGGAAGCAGGTGGGTAAAATCCTGGGTCGAATTAAAGATTTTTTTAAGGACAACTTTTGAAAAAAGTAAGCATACAAGGAGGTTCACATGTTGTTCGAATTTGATGATCTCGCTAGACAAAAAGCGAAGATGCGGGTTGTTGGCATCGGCGGTGCCGGTGGTAACGCCATTAACCGAATGATTAACGCCCAATTATCTGGTGTTGAATTCATAGCGGTGAATACCGATGCGCAAGCATTGGATAATAATCTGGCTGATGTAAAACTCCAGATTGGTAAACAGCTCACCAAGGGATTGGGAGCGGGTGCGAATCTGGAAATTGGCCGGGATGCAGCCGAGGAGGATCAGCAGGCAGTTTCTGCTGTATTGGATGGTGCCGATATGATTTTCATCACCGCCGGGATGGGCGGTGGTACCGGTACTGGTGCTGCACCGGTCATTGCGAAAATCGCCAAGGAACAGGGCGCACTGACGGTGGGCATCGTCACCACGCCGTTCCGCTTTGAGGGTCCGCTGCGAACAAAACGTGCACTGGAAGGCATTCAGTACCTGAAAGACCACGTGGATACACTCATCGTGATTCCCAACCAGCGACTCTTAGAGGTGGTGGAGCGCGGTACCAGCATTACGGAAGCCTTTCTGGTGGCGGACAGCGTGCTGCATCAGGCCACGAAGGGCATTTCCGATCTGATTAATATCCACGGTCTCATCAACCTGGATTTTGCTGATGTGAAAACCATCATGTCCGGGATGGGTGATGCCATCATGGGTACAGGGCAGGCCACCGGTGAGGAACGCGCGGTACTGGCTGCCCAGTCAGCTATCTCCTCTCCCCTGCTAAACAACACCGATATCAATGGTGCCCGGGGCTTGCTGGTGAATGTCACCGGTGGACCGGATCTTTCACTCATGGAAGTGGATGAGGCCATGAATATCATCTATGATGAAGTTGGCGAGGAAGCCAACATCATTTTTGGTGCGGTGATTGATGAGGAGCTGGAAGGCCAGATCAGTGTTACGATTATTGCCACCGGTTTTAATCAGGAATCGGTACGCAAAGTGGAAGAAAAACGGGAAGAGCCCAAGATTGAACGGCGCCCGGATTTCTCCTACAACGACCAGCCGGCCATCGCTACCGAAACACCGAGCAACGGCGACGGTGCACAGGCTTCCATGGATAAGCAGAAGGATAATTATCTGGACGTACCGGCTTATAAACGCCGGATTGAGCGTCAGGAAACGGCCAGTGAGAATAAATCGGTGACGCATCACTTCGGTGATGACTTTGTGATACCCGAATTCTCAAAACGGCCTTCATTCCGGTAAAACCGGGTCACAGTCTGGTGAACCCGACAAACCAACAGGGAACCTCACCGTGTTGAGATGAAGTCACACGGTTTGTATTGCTTCCTCCAGGGGTCACACACTTGACCCCTGGGGGGTTACTTCAGTTCGTTTGCTGATTTCTGTTTGACTGAATTTTATTGTCTGATAGTCGGGCATGCTCCGAAGCAGATCGCGGTGATAAAATTCTTAATCGCCGGCTCGACTAAAAATGGATTGGTTGTGCATAGCCCCGTTTATCAGAATGGCGCTACTGAGAAAATCTCAAGTCCTAAGCATCAAATTTCACCCAAACCCAAACTTTCAATCCTCAATGACGAAAACGCAGCCCGGTTCTGATGGAATGCTTGGGGCTACACCACCCAAGAATTATTCCTGACTTCCATTCTGTTATTACACTCCTTCCAGAATTAAGGCTGAAGCCCGTGTCAATGAATCTTATAAACCTATCCTGTTGGCCAAAAATTTGGGCGAACACGTAAAATGAGAGGTTGATCGAAAAACTATCCGTTCAAGACACAAGGACACACGCCTTGGTCCGCTCTTCAGAGGGGACTAATCAAACAATAAATAATTTAAACCATTAGCCTGACCAAAAATAGAATGGCTATGCATAGCCCCATCTGTCATGATGGGGCTTAGGATAATTCAAAAAAAATAGGTTTTAGTTCGAATTGTGGGTTTTACAATTCCCGAATTCCATTCCGCACGGCTTCCGCAATCAAATCCACATCCTGCGGCTTGATGGTGAGGGCCGGTGCAACCCGGACGGTTGAATGGTGGGTCTCTTTGGCGTAAACACCACGCTTCAACAGGCCCAGCGAGACTTTGTGACCATCCAGATGGGGTTCATCCCACATCTCAAACGCGGTGAGTAAACCCTTCCCCCGCCCCTCTTTGATTTTATCAGGGAATTCTGTCTTGATGTCATCATAATGTTTTAACAATCGCGCACCCATATTCCGGGCATTCTCCGCCAGGTTCTCGTCCACCAGCGCCTTAATAGCATACACCGCCGTCACCGCCGCCAGCGGAAATCCGCCGAAGGTTGACCCTTCTGAACCGGGGGTGAGCACACCAATGATCTCATCCCGACCGGCCACAAAACTCACCGGCATAATCCCGCCGCCAGCCGCTTTACCACAAGCCATGAGGTCCGGTTTTACATCATACAACTGGTGGGCGAAATTCGCGCCTGTGCGACCAAACCCGGTTTGCACCTCGTCCATGCACAAGAGGATGTTGTATTGTTTACATAATTCAGAAACTTTTTGATGATAATCCTCCTCTGGTACAATTACACCCGCTTCACCCTGAATGGGTTCAACGATGAACGCAGCAATCCGGTCACCCTTCTCCTTGAATTTAGCTTCCAACGCCGCAATATCGTTAAATGGCACCGATTCAATGCCCGGCAGAAAGGGACCATAGTCCTCGCGGCTTTCGGGATCGTTGGATGCTGATACGGCAAACAGGGAGCGACCATGAAAATTGCCATCCGCTACCACCAGAATCGCCTCATTTTGTGGAATGCCCTTCACGCGATACCCCCAGCGTCGGGATAGCTTGGCCATGAGTTCCGGCGCTTCCACGCCGGCGACCTTGGGCACCACACGGTCCATTTTTGTCACAGCGGTTGTGGCCAGTAAAAAAGCCGCCATGTATTTGTGGCGAATAGAACGGGGAACAGTTGGGATTTTCTCCGATGTCAAATGTGCCACGACGGCATCTACAATTGTCTGATTCAACTGGCCCTGATTCACAGCTGAGTAACAACACAGACCATCGCGCAATTCTTCTTCAATATAGGCCTTCACACCCGCCGGATCCGGCTTACGGCAAATCAGTGTCGTATCATCCATGACATGAGAAACCACCACGTTCTCCAGAGGTGAATAATTCCGCCCGCCCCTTTCCATTTCAATCGCCTCATGCTCAGCCGGTGACAGATCACCCAAGCGCACACCATTCACGGTTAAATCATCACCGTATCCCGAAATTTTTACCGCTGCATCAGCCATTATTTACCCCTCCAGAATTCACTTTTCTCATCATTGCCAAATGTCTCCTCAATGCTGGCAGAATATAGGATTCAGCCTTCCGTTTCCCCACCTTTTCCCGGATATTTTTACACGCTGAATGACTACCTGACCCGTACACTTAAAAAAATGGCCTGGGCGTTCCGACCTCACAAAATCCTAACAATTCTGCCCTATTGTACTTAAAATGAAACCGGCAGGAGCAGACCTATGGCAAACCACATTTTAGTTGTCGAAGACGAAGAAACCATCCTGGAATTAATCCGCTACAATTTGATGCAGGCCGGTTTTGATGTGAGGGATACCACGAATGGTGAAGACGCCCTGGATTCCGTCAGGAGACGCCAACCCGATTGCATTGTTCTGGATCTCATGCTGCCCGGTCTGGATGGCCTCACGGTGTGCCGACGCCTCAAGCGCGACCCGGCCACGGCACAAATTCCCATCCTCATGCTTACCGCCAAAGGAGACGAACGGGATGTGGTTACGGGCCTGGAAGCCGGTGCCGACGATTATGTCACCAAACCCTTCAGTCCCAAAGTCCTGCTGGCACGTGTAAATGCCCTCCTGCGTCGCGCTGAATCAGGTGGACGCACGCCCCAGGGAACGCTTTCGATTCATACGATTGCCCTCCATCCGGGCAAACGCGAGGTGATGGTCTCAGGGGCACCTGCCGACCTCACATTCACTGAATTTGAAATCCTCAATCTCCTGGCCCGCCATCCCGGCTGGGTTTACACCCGGAATCAAATCGTGGAAGCGGTACGTGGTGACAATTATCCAGTCACCGACCGGGCGGTGGACTTTCAAATCGTGGGTTTGCGGAAGAAACTGGGTGACGCGGGGAAATACATCGAAACCGTACGGGGTGTGGGCTATCGCATGAAAGAAGAAGCATGAGAAACCGATCTCTGCTCTGGAAAATCGTTCTCCCTTACCTCTTTCTCATGAGTTTGGTCCTGGTGGGAATTGGGTGGTACGGTGGCCGTGCACTGACCCGTTTTTTTGTGCAGGAAACGACGCAGGATATGGTGATGCGTACCCGGTTGGTCAATCAAAACCTGCCGCGATTGGACTCGCTCAACCTGACTGAAAAAGATGACCTGTGCCAGGCACTTTCTACAGAAACCGCTACGCGTATTACACTCATTGGGCCGGATGGGACGGTCTGGGGAGACAGTCATGAAAATCCGGAACTCATGGATAATCATGCCGACCGTCCGGAAATTCTGGCAGCGCAGGACAATGGCGTGGGAACGGCTATCCGGTATAGTTTTACCCGCGAATTGGATATGCTCTATTGCGCGCAAACAATCGTTGATGAATCGGGTCAGGTACAAGGATTTCTGCGCCTTGCGGTACCCATGGAAAACCTGGCCGGGGCGCTGACCGCTACCCGCAATACCCTGTTGTTGGGTGGCCTGGTATTTTTTCTCGTGGTGATTATTGTCACGATACTGATTTGGTATCATGTGAGCAAAATGCTGGAAAACATTACCGCTGCAACCCAACGCTGGGCGCAAGGCGATTTGGCATATCGCATCCGGGTTCCGGATGAAAAGGAATTCCACAGACTGGTACTGGCATTGAATGCCATGGTTGGCAGACTGGAAAAGAGCATGACACAAATCCGGCAGCAACATAACGAGCAGCGCGCGATTCTTACCAGTATGTCCGAGGGTGTCATTGCCATTAATCCGGAATCTGAAATTTTGAGTATTAATGCGACCGCCCGACGAATGTTTGGTGTCTCACAACCGGATGTGGTTGGTAAACCGCTGGAATCGACCATTCGGAACGCTCCCATTCAGGATTTTCTTCAAGCCGTGAATCAATCGGAAAAACCGCTGGAACAAGAGATGGTTATCCTGGATCAAAACCGGTACTTACACATGCACGGCACACCGCTTTTATCAGACGACGGTCAGCGAATTGGCGCGCTGGTGGTATTGAATGATATCAGTCAACTCAAAAAGCTGGAAACCATGCGCCAGGATTTTGTAGCCAATGTATCCCATGAGTTAAAAACACCCATCACCAGTATTACCGGATTTATCGAGACATTGAAGGAAGGTGCACTTCAGGATGAAGCTAACGCCCGGCGTTTTTTGAACATTATTTCTGAGCAGGCTCAGCGTCTCAACACCATTATCGATGACCTGCTTACCCTTTCCAGTATTGAGCGGGAGCAGGATCGCCACCGGTTGAATATCCAATCCGAACGGGTGCGCCCGGTGCTGGAATCGGTCATGGCCGATTATCGTCATCTGGCAGAGACCAAAGGTGTTCCGCTCCGGCTCATCTGTTCTTCTGAGCTTACCGCCGTGATAAATGCTGACTTAATTCGACAAGCTGTCGCCAATCTGTTGGACAATGCGTTGAAATACGCTGTCACCAGGAAGGGGATCGAAATTCGTGCTGAGCAAAATGGAGAAAAATTCATTCTTAGTGTTACCGATTTCGGTCCCGGTATTCCGGAAGCCCACCATGACCGTCTGTTTGAACGCTTTTACCGGGTGGATAAAGGCCGTAGCCGCAAACTGGGCGGCACAGGACTGGGACTCGCCATTGTGAAACATATCGCGTTGGCACATCATGGGCAGGTCTTCGTGGAAAGCCAGCCTGAATCAGGCAGCCGGTTTATTATCCAAATCCCGGGTTAGAATTGTTTTCATTCCTAGGAATCTAACTACTCACGCTTGTTCTTATATTTGTTCGCGTAAATACTCAGACTCTGAAACAGGTTCAAAATGACGGGCACGAAATGACACCTACCTGTAAAGTCATGCTGAATTTATTTCAGCATCTTCTAACGCCTGCAACGCGCTAAACCTACCCGGCTGCGTAGAAATCCCATTCGGAGAGAGCTCCCACCGGGATAAATCCCGAGGCTACGGAAATTCCAAATCCTCAGATCGTAGGGATATGTCAGTTTATGGCGGATTTCTATTCCATTATCTGTGCCAATCCGTTTCATCTGTGTCATCCGTGTTCTATTCTTGCGCTTTCCGCTTTCTTACCGCGCTGTAGTCCGGCAGTCACCGGACGAAGGACTCCGGACCGCTCGGAGATCGGTCCCTACCAATCCATCCTTAGAAATTTTATCCGTTCCATCCGTTAGATCCGTGTCCTATTCTTCTTCTTTCCTCTAGCCCCCTCCCATAACACACTTCTCACAACCCACTAACACAATTCAAACAGGCTGCCTCTATCGTTGGTCAAAAGATGCGGCGTGACGAACCCATTTTTGATTTTGAAACGAAAGGATGACGAGGATGCGACAAAAGCTAAAATTGATACTACTAATCATCATTGGATACCTGTTAAGTGCTTCGGTGGCCTGGGCTGCCGGGGCCACCGTTTCCGGTAAAATCACCGATGCCCAGACCGGCGAACCGCTTATCGGAGCCAATGTGCTGCTGACAAACACCACCATCGGTGCGGCAACCGATCTGGAAGGGCGCTATTTCTTGCGCGGTATTGCACCCGGAACCTATACCCTGCGCGTTTCCTATATCGCTTATGAATCCACACAGGTAGATGACCTGATTCTCACCCAAAACGACCATAAAGTTGTAGATGTGGTACTACAAGAGCAGGTCTTAACCGGACAGAATGTGGTGGTGGAAGCGCGGGTCAAAACCAATACCGATGCTACCCTCTTACTCCAGCAAAAAAACTCCCTCAACAGCGAGGACGGGATCAGCGCCAGCCAGATTTCCCGCAGCGGTGATTCCAATGCTGCAGACGCACTGAAACGCGTCACGGGCGTGTCAGTCACCGACGGGAAATATATTAATGTGCGCGGTTTGGGTGACCGCTACGCCAATGCGGTGTTGAACGGCGCTCCTGTGGCCAGTCCTGAGCCGGAACGCAAAGCCATCCCCCTGGACATGTTTCCCGCCGCTCTGCTGGAGAGCATCACCGCCTATAAAACTTTTACACCGGATCTGCCGGGCATTTTCGCCGGTGGCCTGGTAAACATCCGCACCAAAGCCTATCCCGATAACCGGGTTATGAATAGCTCATTTTCCACTAAATACCGTCCGGTCTTCACAAACAGCACACGGTTCTTGTTGTCATCAGGTGGCTCCTATGACTATTTCGGATATGATGATGGTTCCCGCCGGCTACCTGATGCGATTCCACAAGATGATATGCTGAACTTATGGTCACCACCATCCGGGATGGGTTTTGATGAATGGCGACAGATCCTGGGGCAGTATGGTACAGTTTTCAATCATGATTTCAGGCTAAACGCCGTCAAACCCGCTTCACCCATCAGCTTCGGGTGGAATTTCGGAAATAAATACAATCCCAACACCGATTGGGAATACGGGTTCTTCACCAATCTGAATTTTGGCAATGATTACAACTACCAGGTGGAGGAACATAACCAATACGCCCGTTATGGCGACCAATTAGCCACCACCCATACCCTGACCAACTACCGTTCGACATACAAAACCAATCTGGGTGCCGGTGTCAGTACCGGTTTCACCTGGAAACAGCATCAAAAAATCAAATTATTCCAGCTCTACACCCACAACTCCGCGAACACGGTCATTTATACCGAAGGCCAAACCCCCAATGTGGATCGGGGCGTATTTATTAAAGAAAATTATTCGGAAAAAAGCATCTGGAATTCGACGCTGAGTGGCGAGCACCGCTTACCTGGACGATCCGAGCAGCGGCTGGACTGGAAGCTAAACCTTTCCATATCCCACCTGTCTGAACCCGACATCAAATCCCACAATTATGCCTACGACGCCAATTCGGGTAGTTATGTCCTGGTGACTTCCTCTGCGAAAGCCGGTTTGCGGGATTTTACCACCGGTCGTGATCAAAATGCCCATATGGATGTGAATTATTCCACGAAATTTCGATTGAGCGGCCATGACGACTACAAATTCAAGGCGGGATTCTTTTTGGACGACAAGTACCGCTCGTTTCAAATACGCTCTTTCTATCACATGTTTTTCGGCGATGTGACCGCCGGTGATCTGGTGGTGGCTGACGGCGATTTCGGGTCAACTTTCAGTGAGTCAAATTTCCTGGACTCATCCGGAACAGGTCTCATTCTGGTGGAAAATATCGATGGTGCCGGTCGGAATGCTTACCAGGCTTCGGAGCAGAATCTGGCCGGATTTGCCATGCTGGAATGGCCCCTTCACCTGGCATTACCCAAATTCGTGGAGAATTCACGCTTCATTTTTGGGGTGCGTGCTGAGCAATACGGTCTCAACCTGGAGCCCTACAATCCTGTTACCCGCCAGCCCTACACCAATCAACTGGTGAGTGATGAGCCGATTAAGTCGGAGGTGAACGAACTCATCTTGCTACCCTCATTTTCACTGCTCACCGATTTTTCCAATGACCTGAAACTGAGAGCTTCCTATGCCATCACGGCTGCCAGGGGTGAATTTCGGGAGATCGCACCCTTTGAATACCAGGAATTTTACGGCGGGGCTGTGGCAGTGGGGTATCCGGGACTGGAGACGACCCGGATTTACAACAGTGATGTGCGACTGGAATGGTATTCCGGCCCGGGCGAGCGCATGGCGGTATCGGCATTTTCCAAGCGCTTTGAAAAGCCCATCGAAATGGCGCTCATCGAAACATCTGACCTGACCTACAAAACCTTCCAGAATGCGGAAAACGCTTCCACGGCAGGGATAGAGGTAGAAGTGAAACGACATGTTAGCCAACTGCCTGAAAAATGGGGGCAATTCAGTTATACGCTCAACACAACCTGGTCCCGGAGCTCCGTTATTTCGCCGGAAATTGTGACGCTTTTTAACGGTGTTACAGTGCAGAACAGTGCGCCGGTTCGAGATCGTCCGCTGCAGGGACAGTCGGAGTGGATATTCAACCTGGGATTGGATTATGCCACCGCTTCCGGGCTGGCGGCAACCCTGGCATACAACACATTCAGTCGGCGCCTGGACTGGCTGGGGACCGGAAACCGCCCGGATGGGTATGAGTATCCCTTCCATTCGCTGAACCTCACCGCGGGCAAATCTTTCAACCGGGTTAAAATGTCCTTCAAAGCCAATAATATCCTGGATTCCAGCGTGCGGTTTGGGCAAATCGAGCCGGCGACAGGGGAGCTGAAACTGACCCGTTCATACGCACCCGGTCGCAGCTTTAGCCTGGGGATGACCTACAAATTTTAATTGAAAATGCGCAATCAATAATGAATCGAAAGACCAAAAAGAATAACCGGATTGACCCAAAGCGTCATTCCAACAAGAAAGGAAATCAAACCATGCAAAAACGGTTACCTGTTTTGCTCCTCTCAATCCTCCTGGTGGCGGGTATGATGAGCTGTGAGAAAGATGATAATCTTACCAATAACGATAATGACAACAACACCGGTGATGTTGTTCAACTGAGCGGAACCATTTCATCCAATTCAACCTGGACAGCCAATAAAGACTATTTGCTCACCGGCCAGACGTTTGTGGATTCGGGTGTGACGCTCACCATCGAAGCCGGCACAACCATTAAATCCAATGCAGATGACGGTAATGGCCTGGCGCCAGCGCTCATCATCAAACGCGGTGCGAAAATCATCGCCAATGGCTCCGCGTCCGCGCCCATTACCTTCACCTCAAGTCTGCCTGAATCGGAATTACCGCAGCGCGGTACCTGGGGCGGATTAATCATTTTGGGTAAAGCGCCCATTAACAAACCCGGTAGTGAATCCTTCGTGGAAGGTCTGGTGGGTGTACCCTTCGGCGGCGATGATGCGGAAGACGACAGCGGCATTCTGCGCTATGTGCGGATTTGGTACGGCGGTCGTTCCATTGGCCAGGACAACGAAATCAATGGATTAACTTTGGCGGGTGTGGGTCGCGGGACTACTGTAGAACATGTGGAAGTGGCCTGGAATCTGGATGACGGCATCGAGTGTTTCGGCGGCACGGTGGATTTGAAATATTGCAGCGTCTTGTTTGTGGGTGATGATGCCTTCGATACCGACCTGGGCTATACCGGCCGGGGACAGTTTCTCTTCGCCCTGGTGGCTTCTGATGACGGGAACCGGGGATTCGAAATGGACAATGACGGCAGCAATATGGATGCCCAGCCCCGTTCCAAGCCCCAGTTCATGAATGTGACGCTGGTAGGCTCAGGTACTGGTTCCGCTGCTGATAATGA
>JAIPJR010000097.1 GCA_021734045.1 Fidelibacterota bacterium | reverse complement strand
TGACAAGGGAAACCCTTCCGTCTATATTGGCGCGCTTTGACATGAAGGTATTACTACACAATCTGCCACAAGGTAAGTCCAAGCAGATCTTTGACAGCCTGGCGCCATTGACATCGATACCGGATCTGGATTGGACGCCTCAATCACTCTCAACCGAAATTGAGATTGATAATCAAGCGCCCGTTTACTACTGCAAACTCACCGCAACCTGTCAGGGAAAATTTACCTGTGAGGTGGGTCTGGAGCAGTTTGAAGACACATTGACCGGTGTGTTTGAATTTACCATTCGTCCCCTGGACCGTCATTTCGAAGAAACCGACGAGGAGGACATTTACTTTACCTCTCCGGGACAGAGTGAATTCGAACTCGATGAAATCATCCGCGACACCGTGCTACTGGCCATTCCCATATCTCATCGCTGCAGCGATAACTGCCCGGAAGGCCGGAAGCTGCAGCAACTAATTGAGCCGGAAGAAGAGATGGATGAACGCTGGGAAAAATTGAAAAACATATTTAAGGAGAAGGGTTAAAAAGTGGCTGTTCCTAAAAGAAAAACCTCCAAAGCCCGCCGCGACAAACGGCGTACCCATTGGAAAGCATCTGCTCCCACTTTGATTACCTGTTCCAATTGTAGCGAAGCAAAATTGCCGCACCGGGTCTGTCCCCATTGTGGTTACTACAAAGGAAAACAGGTTATCATTCCAAAAGAAGTCTAATTGTCCATGCGCATCATCATCGACGCAATGGGCGGTGACAATGCCCCTTTGGTTAACATTGAAGGGGCGCTTTTGTTTTTACAGGAGCCGCGGGCTGAAGCTGATATTATCCTGGTTGGTGATGAAGCTGTCATTAATGCCGAGCTGGCCAAACATTCCTACGACACATCTCGGATTCGCGTGGTCCATGCCTCTCAGGTGGTGGAAATGGGCGACAGCCCCACCCGTTCCTTCAAAGAAAAACCCGACTCTTCACTGCGGATTGGGCTAAAACTCTTAAAAAAAGGCGAAGGCGATGCCTTTCTCTCTGCCGGAAATACCGGCGCGGTCATGGCTTATTCCCTGCTGACGCTGGGCCGGATTCAGGGTGTTGATCGTCCCTGTGTGGGAGCCTTTCTCCCCCATCATGCCGGTACCACGCTCATGCTGGATGTGGGCGCAGTGAGCGAGGTAAAACCCAAAAACCTGCTCCAATTCGGCATCATGGGCACCTACGCCTATCAGACCATCATGAAATTTGAAAACCGACCGCGGGTCTCCCTGTTGAGTATCGGCGAGGAAGAAGAAAAAGGCACCTCTTTGGTAAAAGCCGCTTACCGCCTGCTGGAGGAGAGCTCGGCGGTGAACTTTACCGGCTATTGCGAAGGTCGTGATATCTTCACCGACCAGGTGGATATTGTGGTCACCGACGGATTCACCGGGAATGTGGCGCTTAAGCTGGCCGAAAGTGCCTTTACCACCCTTTTTAATCTGATCCGTACAAAAATTCATAGTGTCATACAAAAACTGGGTGCCGGACTGCTCATGCCGGTATTCAATCAGATTCGTCAACAATTCGATCCGAATAACTACGGGGGATCACCATTGCTGGGTGTGAAGGGCATTTCGCTCATCTGCCATGGAAATTCCAACAGCAATGGGATTAAAAATGCCATTCGGGAAGCCCAACGACTCATCCGCAGCAATCTGCTGGAAACCATCGAAAACGGCATTCGCGAATCGCAGGAGCAAATCACCTTTAACCCCCTGGATGACGAAATCATAAGGCATTAACCCCATGAATAGAACCCGTGCTGCTATCACCGCTGTGGCCAAATACCTGCCGGAGCGGATTCTCTCCAACAGTGATCTTGAAAAAATGGTTGAAACCAACGACGAATGGATCGTAAGCCGGACCGGCATTCGCGAGCGCCGGCTGGTGGCTGAAGGTCAGGCGACCTCCCACATGGCTGTTGCGGCCATCAACCAGCTTTTTGAAGATACCGGTGTGACGGCGGATGAAATTGACATTATTATCGTGGCCACGGTAACACCGGACTATATGTTTCCCGCCACGGCAGCCCTGATTCAGAAAGAAATCGGCGCTAATCGTGCCTGGGGATTTGACCTGTCGGCCGCCTGTTCGGGATTCCTCTTCGCGCTGCAAACCGGCGCCAGCTTTATCGAATCCGGAACGGCGAAAAAAGTGTTGGTGGTGGGGGCCGATACCATGAGCGCCATTACCGATTACACCGACCGCAACACCTGCATTCTCTTTGGTGACGCGGCTGGCGTGGTCTTGCTGGAACCAACGGAAGATGAAAATTATGGCTTGATTGATAAAATGCTGTATGTGGACGGATCGGGTGCTGACGCACTCTACCAGTCTGCCGGTGGAAGTCGTCTGCCGGCCTCAGCCGAGACCGTGGCAAAACGCCAGCATTACATCTATCAGGATGGTCGCACCGTCTTCAAAAAGGCTGTAGAGGGCATGGCTTCCGCCAGTACGGATATTCTAAAACGCAATAACATTACGGGCGACGACATCGCCATTTTTGTGCCCCACCAGGCGAATAAACGCATCATTGATGTGGCCGCTCAGCGCATGGGATTATCACCGGATAAAGTATTGCTGAACATTGATAAATACGGCAACACCACCGCCGCTACAATTCCCGTGGGATTGAAGGAGGCGGCAGAGGAGGGTCGTCTGAAGGATGGGGATTACGCCGTTCTGGCAGCCTTTGGTGCCGGATACACGTGGGGCAGTATTCTTTTGAAATGGGGACCAACCAGGAGCAAATAATGGATTTGAAGCGCGCATTTATCTACCCGGGTCAGGCCTCTCAGGAAGTGGGAATGGCTCAGGACATTTATCAGGCCAAAGAGAGTGTGAAAAAGCTGTACCGCAAAGCGAACGATATTCTCGGTTTTGATGTGGCCAAGCTCTCCTTCGAGGGACCACTGGAAAAATTGACCGAAACCAAAGTCACTCAGCCGGCCATTTTTATAGCCAGTGCCGCCTTTACATCCTTGTTACCCAAATCGTTTAGCTGCGATATGACCGCGGGACACAGTTTGGGTGAATTCACGGCGCTGTACGCTGCCGGTGTGCTGAGCTTTGAGGATGCGCTGAGAATCGTGAGTGTACGGGCGGAAGCCATGCAAATCGCTGGCGAGGAGAGACCCGGCACCATGGCCGCACTCATCAACCTGAGTCGTGAAGATTTAGACCTGGTGGTGAAACACTCCTCCCTGCGCGGCATCGTGCAGGCTGCCAATTTTAACGCCCCGGGACAAATCGTCATTTCCGGTGAAACCGTGGCTGTGAAATACGCCATGGAAGCCGCCAAAACCGCCGGCGCTAAAAAAGCGCTGGAGCTGGCTGTGAGCGGTGCCTTTCACTCCCCACTCATGGAGGGTGCTAAAGATGCGCTGCTGCGGGTGATTCGCACGGTTGAATTCAAGCCAGCCAAAGTCCCGGTTTACTGTAATGTGGACGGCAAACCCACCACCGATCCGGAGCAGCTGAAAGATAATTTGGTGAAACAGCTGGACTCTCCCGTCCTGTGGGAAGATTCGGTGTCACAAATGGTGGCGGACGGTGCCGGTGAATTTGTGGAAATCGGTCCCGGCCGTGTCTTGCAGGGACTGGTGCGACGGATCAACCGGGAGGTAACCGTACGCGGCATCGGCTCGCTGGAAGACCTGGAGGGTTTGAACACATGATTACACTCGACGGTAAAATTGCGCTGGTGACCGGCTCCACTCGGGGCATTGGCCACACCATCGCAGAGACCCTGGCGCGTGCCGGCGCAAAAGTGGTGATTTCCAGCCGCAATGCCGACGACTGCAGGCGAGTTGCTGACGCATTTTCTCAAAAAGGCTATGATGTAATAGGAATCGCCGCTGATGTGTCCGATCCCGATGCCGCTCAAAATCTGATTAAGGATATCATCGCCCAATGGGGCGAGCTCCACATCGTGGTGAATAATGCGGGCATTACCCGAGACAATCTCATTATGCGCATGAAACCCGCCGATTGGGATGCGGTGATGGCGGTGAATCTGAAAAGTGTTTTTAATGTCTCCCAGGCAGTGATCCGTCCCATGTTGAAAGCCCGGGGTGGCCGCATGATCAATATTACTTCCGTGGTGGGGCAGATGGGCAATGCGGGTCAGACCAATTACGCCGCCAGCAAGGCGGGCATTATCGGATTCACAAAATCCCTGGCGCGGGAAGTGGCCTCCCGGAATATCACCGTGAATGCCATTGCACCCGGGTATATCGCTACGGAAATGACTGAAGACCTCACCGACGATGCCAAACAGCGTCTCATGGATCAAATTCCCATGGGACGGATCGGGGAAACGGCGGATGTGGCGAATTTGGTCGCTTTTTTAGCCTCCGATCTGGCCGGATACATAACCGGGCAGGTCTATAATGTGGACGGCGGACTGGTCATGCAGGGCTGAGTTGGCCGGCTGCGAAATTTTTACTCTTTGAAAAACCATTCAGCCGGACGCCGCAATCGCTGCTTGCAATTCTCTGAGATGCGCCGATATTTGTGCGTTGAGGGTTTTTCTCAACTTGCTTTTTACACGATTCATAACGGGCTATTAAGGTCAAATGCTGAACCCGCTATGACACATGACATTGCTTGCAACTACGAAGGAGGATAGAAGCAAATGGGTACCTTTGAAAAAGTACGGGACGTCATTGTTGAAAAACTGGGTGTTGATGCAGAAAAAGTCACACAGGAAGCATCATTTATTGATGACCTGGGTGCCGATTCTCTGGATACTGTGGAATTGATCATGCAATTCGAAGAGGTGTTTGACATCGAAATTCCTGATGAAGACGCTGAGAATATCACCACGGTCGGTGCTGCTGTTAAGTATATTGACGAGAAAACCAACTAACCGACCCAATATACCCAAACAAAACCCATTATACCTTTCACTTTTAAGCCGGGAACCCGGCTTATTGGTGCTTTTAGGCACTCTGTAAAAATGCCGATTGAAATGAAATGAATTGAAATGCAATAAGGAGTTTATATACATGCCGCAGCGTGTCGTCATCACAGGCATGGGGGTCATATCACCACTGGGTAATACCGTGGAAACATTCTGGGAGAATCTTCGCAACGGGAAAAACGGTATCCGTACCATTCCTGAATGGATTGAAGCCGGCTATCCGGTCACCATCGCCGGGAAATCCGAACCGGCAAATATCGATGAAATCGTGGACGGCAAGGATGCCCGCCGGATGGATCCCTATTGCGTGTACGCGTTACATGCTGCCAATCAGGCGATGGAACAGAGCGACCTGATGACTTCCACGCCAGATCCGCGCCGTGTGGGTGTGATCGTGGGGTCCGGTATTGGTGGATTGCATGTTTTTGAAGAACAGCATACCGCCTTAATCACCCGCGGTCATCGTCGTATTTCACCCTTTTTCATTCCCATGATGATTCCCGATATCGCCGCCGGTTATATCGCGATTAAATGGGGCTTCCACGGACCCAATTTCTCGGTGTCATCCGCCTGTGCCACAGCCAATCACGCCATTGGCATGGGGCTGCGAACCATCCGGTACGGTGACGCGGATGTGATGATCGTGGGTGCTGCTGATGCCACCCTCACCCCTATGGCTCTGAATGGTTTCGCCAACATGAAAGCCCTGTCCACCCGCAATGACGATCCGGAACATGCGTCCCGACCTTTTGATCTGGACCGGGACGGCTTTGTCATGGGCGAAGGTGCCGGCATTTTCGTGCTGGAAAGTCTGGAACACGCTCAAAAACGGGGCGCAACGATTTTGGCTGAACTGGCGGGATTCGGGCAAACCGCCGACGCGCACCACATTACCACGCCGGCACCCGATGGCATTGGTGCGAAAATCGCCATGGAAAATGCCCTGGCTGATGCGGCATTATCCCCCACAGAGATTGATTATATCAATGCTCACGGTACCTCAACACCATTTAATGATAAGACCGAAACAGCGGCCATTAAGCATGTATTTGGTAATCACGCCCGGGTGCTCTCCATAAGCTCGACGAAAAGCATGACCGGCCATTTGCTGGGAGCCTCCGGTGGTGTTGAACTGGTGGGGACGGTTCAGGCGATTCGGGATGGCGTGGTTCCACCCACCATTAATTACCAAACACCCGACCCGGAATGCGATTTGGATTACACGGTAAATCAGGCGAAAGAGCGTCCCATCCGGGCGGCATTGAGTAACTCATTTGGCTTCGGCGGTCATAACGCCGTATTAATTGCCAAGGCATTTCAAGGCTAATAAATCCGGGACTAAAACGCATGGACTGGCGACAGTGGTTTCGAAAACGATTGAATGGAAACACGGCCACTGACCTTCAAAATGCCGTAAGTCCTGAGCTCCTGGCAATCGCTCCAGCTTTACAGGAGACGATTGGCTATCGCTTCAAAAACCTCTTTTTACTGGAAAAAGCCCTCACCCACACCAGTTACGCCGCTTCCCAGGAACGCGCCTTTTCCTATGAACGCCTGGAATTTCTGGGCGACGCGGTGCTGGAACTGATTGTCTCCGAGTATCTGTTTCAGAAACACCGCGACCTGAACGAAGGGATTCTCACCAAGTACCGCACCATTCTGGTGAACACCCAGCATCTGGCGGACCGGGCGCGGGAAATTTCCCTGGGACAGTGGATTCTCACGGCAAAACCGCTGAATTCCCACGACAAACCGGCCATATCCACCGGCATTTTAGCCGATGTGATGGAAGCGCTCATCGCCGCCATTTACATGGATGGTGGTCTGGATGCTGCAACCGACTTCGTGAAATGCTTCATTATCACCGACCAGTCCACCTATGTGGATGAGCTGCAGTCGTTTAATTACAAGGGTCAGCTCATCGAGCGCTGCCAACGTAATAACCTGGGCACGCCAGAATATGAAATCACCAAAACCACCGGTCCTGACCATGAGCCCAATTACATCATGCAGGTGGTGGTGAATGGCGAAGTACTGGGATTCGGTGAGGGTCATAGTAAGAAAGAGGCCAGCCAACTGGCGGCTGAAGATGCCCTGAAGAACTGGGATGCCTTTTTTAATCCTGATTCACACACATCATAATTAATTCTCCCGCCATTTTAATTCTCGGTATATTGTCTGTTAATCAGACCATATATCTATTGTATCAAATATTCTGAGAATATATCTTCCCATTATTCGTTTGAGATTTTTTGATGCGTTCGGAAGGGTTTTTATTTGGACAGGATTAAAAGCTATCATGACAGGTTGATACTTGGGCGCTACAGTCCCAGTACAATCCGAACATACATGGCTTACTTCAAAGCCTTTTCGAACCATTTTTCAGGACATAATCTGGAAAATCTGACATCAGCACACATCAATCAATACTTACTGGCGTTAATTCGAGACAGAGCCATCTCTTCAAGTCAACAGAATCAACGAATCAATGCGATAAAATTTTATTACGAAAAAGTCCTTGGCCGGCAAAAATTGATTTTTGATATCCCGCGACCGGCTAAAGAGCACAAGCTGCCAAGGGTATTAAGTAAAAATGAGATAAGAAGGATTCTGGGCGCCTGTACGAATCTGAAACATCGATGTATTTTAACGTTGATATACTCAGCCGGTCTAAGACGGAGCGAATGTATTGACTTAAAAATTACTGATATCGATTCGGATAGAATGGTAATCCATATCAATGGAGCAAAAGGGAAAAAAGATCGCGTCTCACTATTATCTGAAAACACGCTCATTCTTCTTCGGGAATATTATAAAGTCTACAAGCCGAAGGAATATCTTTTCGAAGGAGCGCATGGCGGTAAGTACTCTCCCGCGAGTATTGGAATGATATTAAAACGCGCCGCGAGTCAAGCGGGGATTTTTAAAACGGTAACGCCACATATGCTGCGCCATAGTTTTGCCACGCATTTGTTAGAACAAGGTACTGACCTGAGATATATTCAGGAACTACTGGGACACAACAGCTCGAAAACAACGGAGATTTATACGCATGTTTCGAAAAAAGCCCTGGCCAATATTAAGAACCCCGTGGACGATTTTTTCGAATAAGGCCGAAAAATGGTAAAGAAGAAATATATTCAATTGTGTTTATTCAGCCCATTTGGCCGAATAAAGTTAATGCATATACACGGACGTTG
>JAIPJR010000010.1 GCA_021734045.1 Fidelibacterota bacterium | reverse complement strand
CCAGCATGACCGGCGAGGTGGTGGAGCGGTAAATGCCATAGTCCACCATTTCGCGTACCATAACGATATTCCGCTCGTAGTAATGACGGCTGGCGGAACTCATGTCCATCTCTTCCGGCATTAGCTCAGCACTGCGGATTTTCTGAACCTCGTATCCCAGATCGTCAATCTGCTGAGCCAAATTGCTCCGGGCAGCAGTAGAATAAGTCACATCCAGTGTGTAATTACCGGCCGCGCTGCTAAAACCGTCCACAACAATCAGGTAGGTTCCGGCATCCAGCTCTATGTTGGAGAGTTCCGATTGCAAACCACAAGCATCATCGTTGTAGTAACCGGTCGAGGTACTACAATCATCCATGAATACTTCCAGCTTGGAGTCGTAATCCGTCCCGCCACACAACGATATTGTGATCACCGACGGGTCCGGCAGATAGAGCTGATAAGCCACATCTTCATTGTCAGTCAAATTCACATCAAAGTCATCGCCCATACCCACAGTTGTACCAGTAGCCTGATAGGGGAGCTCGTCAATCACGTAATCAGCGCAATCCAACTGGGGTGGAGCTGTGGTTCCCGGGGGATCCCAATTCAGCACAGAATGGCCGTCCAAACCGGATTCCGCCCGCAAGTTCACGGGGGGCAGTGCAGACAATACACTAAATGCATAGGTACCCTCTTCCGGCATAACTGCGGAATTTCCACTGGTGTCCTCAGCCATCACGTAGTAGCCAACTGTGGTCCCTACCGGTTGTCCCGGTATATCACCGCTGTACACATCGTCACCCATGTCCGTCATAGGAACTTCTGTATAGGTGTTCCCGTCAGTGGTGTAATACAGTGATGTTGCGGCCAATTCTGTATTATCAGTAATTAATGCTTCAATCACATACGGTCCCGCCGTATCCATGGTGAAGTCAAAACGCGTCACACCTGAGATATGCGGATTCACAATATCTGTGTAAGGCAGCGCGAAGAAATCCAGGTAAGCCTGGAGAAGCTCAGCCTTGGTAGAAGCGCCATCTTCCAACCCGCCAAATTCGAAGGAAGTCCCAATGGTATTTCCATTGGGCGATAAAAACGCAACACCACAGCCAAATCCGTCCGCCGGATTGACGTGAATGGTAACGGACTCTTCTGTTAATGGCGCTAAATGATCCATAAAACTGTTTCCGCCGAAATAAGCGTAATCCATTCCCTCGGCAAAATCAGCACCTTCAACAGAGGTGAGGTCTCCCGAACCATCGGACACACCATCAATATTGAACACGGCGTGCAATGCTGTGGCATCATCATAAGCCCAGGTATCGCCACCTTCCATATAAATGGCACCACCGGCATTAACATAATCAACCAGAGCACCAACTTCAGCGCTTCCCGGGACCAGTTCGTAATTGTCGGAAAAAATGCCCAGCGTCACGAAGACAGCCGTATATCCGGCACCCACCGGGGGACCAAATTGAAAAATGTCCGTGGTTTCAAATGCTGTGTACCCCAGTCCTTCCAAGGTACTTACGAAAGCCGAACCGCTGATAGAGCCGGACGGATTCCAAACCATGAATTCGGGGAATCCGTCATACACCATAGTGGAAACATCCACTGTGGCTGAGGTTGCATTGTCAGCGTCGGAGGTAAGATCAACTGAACCGGTAAACGGGCCTTCAGCAGTAGGTGTTAGTGTCACTTCCATGGTCACAGCCGTTTCGGCAGCAACCGTAACCGGAGCCGTTAAATTTGTCGTTAAGTCAGCGCCGGTAATATTGATAGCGGTTATATCGAAAGGAGCGTTACCCAAATTTGAGATGGTTACATCCTGTGTAACCGCACCGTCATCAATTTGCAGGACGCCAAAATTCAGCGTCGTGGGCGCCACCACCATGTAAGAGCCCTCAATGTCCTGAGGCATGTAGGTGGCGGTAATGCCAAAATTACCCGTTAGTGTGGGATCCCCGGCCGTTGCGTCATTCAAGGTGGACCAGGCACCCAGGGTTACCCAGTTCCGGTCCAAATGGTTCATTTGAAGATCATTGGCTATACCCATAAAGCCACCGTCATCCCAGACCACCACATAAAAATCACCGCCATTGACAGGGACATTTTCCAGTGGAATCGTGATGGTGACAAGACTGCCATCAGGACTGGAGAGATCCATGGGATCCGATTCCCACAATGCCGCCGGATCACCAGGGGCTGTGGGAGCAGTGGGCGGTCCGGCCACACTGGCATCCGGGTCCGCGTACACGCTGGTGAATCAGTTAATTCATCACCAAATATATTTGCTGGCATCCGGGTCCGCGTACACGCTGACCACTCCGGCAGTTACACCGGCATCACCCTGAAAATAGAGTGTAAGCCCCGTGAGAAACACCGGGCCGGGCGGGGTGAAACGAACACCAAAACCGGCACCGCCGCCATTCACACCCAACTGCCCCTCGAAGGAGCCATCATGATACGCAAGATCAATATCCCGCGTATTGGTTGGGGCGACTGTCTCAGCCTGCCAGTTAATCGCTTTTGTACCATCCACCGCAGACTGCAATCCATCGGTAGAACGCATTTTTGCATCAGCAAACGCTACTGAGGTGAAAAGCATCAGTCCTGCGATGATCCACCGAACCGGTACCAATTTCTTCATGGGTAACTCCTTAATTATCTGCTATTAACAAAAAGGTGCGACTGATCGCCGCATGCTCCTTAAAACAGCTAAAACCCTTGTTTTTCGGCCTTTTCTGGACGCGAATATAGACGGAGCCCCATTTCAAACCAAGCGGATTCCCGGAGGAATTCAGACTGTCACAAAAATGAAATATTTTTGTGACATTTTCTGTCCCCGAATTCCACAATTCTGAAAATGACGCTCGTATCACGCGTATTCCCTTCTAATCCAACACTTTCAGCCCGCCAATCCAGAAACGAACTGACAGACCGGTTATCGCTGCATGCTCCGAAGGTCTGCCCAGCGGAGTCAACTTTTCGCCACCGGCGAAATCATGAAAATAACCCAACTCTGCTCCCCAGCGATGGTTACGGTTCAAACCATAGAGAAATCCGAACCGGTGAACCCGATCACCAATCATGCCACTGGGAATTAACAGATAGCGCATCCCAAAGTAACGGTAGTTGAATTGGGTATTTGAAACTTTGTAGAAGACCTTCCGCCCCTGCCGGATTTTCTCCTTCCGGGGGCTTTTCTTCGAATTGAGGTATGTGACACTCACATTATTGTTCTGATCCACACCAATGCTGCCACCCAGATTCACCAGGTGGATCCGGTCATTTAACTCAATTAATTTGTAGGACAAGTCAATGCCATTCCCCTGTGTGGGCGGCAGGCCGAGGCGTAACCCGAGATCAGCCCGCTCACTTAAACCCCACCGAAAAACATATTGGGGCAAGGCATTTTCCACGGAAAGCATGTAGCCGGCGAAGCGTTCACCGGGCTTTAATGGCTCCGGCATGATGAGAGGATGGGAAGTGCATGCTGTTATGGCGAGCAGCAGCCCGATCATCGCAGTAAGACGAATCATTCGCCGAAAATTCTGACGGTGAAATCCGTGGTTTTGAGTCATTGGTGGAATTTTCCACCATGACTTACCGATTCCAAGCGATAAATCAGGCTGCCGATCGTGAAAGGGCTGTCCTGATGGACACCACCCGTTATATTTGCACGCGATTGTTGAACAGACTGGTTCCCCAGGGAGGCATTACATGCAGACAAAAAATGAAATTGTAGAAAATTGGATTTACCGCTATACCGGCATGCCGTCCGGCGCCTTCGGCGATTACATCCTCCTCACCAATTTCCAGAATTATGTGATAAAATTCGCCCAGATGTTCAAGGTCCCGGTCCATGGTGAAGACCGCGCGTTTAGTTGTGCTGTGAATCAGGACGGCCTGGCAATTATCAACTTCGGCATGGGCAGTCCCAATGCCGCGACAGTAATGGATCTGCTTTCCGCTGTCGCCCCGAAAGGGGTTCTCTTTCTGGGAAAATGTGGTGGACTGAAAAAATCCACCGAAATTGGCCATTTCATCCTCCCCATTGCCGCCATCCGCGGAGAAGGTACCAGCAACGACTACTTCCGACCGGAAGTGCCCGCGCTCCCCTCGTTTAAACTCCACAAACATGTTTCACAAATTTTGGTCAATCACCACCTGGATTATCGTACCGGTGTGGTTTACACCACCAACCGCCGGGTCTGGGAACACGATGAAAAATTCAAAGAATACCTGCGGGAAATCCGGGTACTGGGCATTGATATGGAAACAGCGACCATATTTATTACCGGACTGGCTAACAATATCTCCCGTGGTGCGCTGTTGCTGGTAAGTGATTTACCGATGATTCCCGAGGGTGTGAAGACCGAAACCTCCGACCGGGGCGTCACCCAGAAATTTGTGGATCTGCATTTGGAAATCGGCATTGAAGCTATGACCAAAATCGATGCAGAAGGAGAAGAAATTAAACACTTCCTCTATTAGTCTTGCAAAAACTCCCCGGCTCAGTCGGCAGAGAAATTCTCCCCATTATCGATACTGATTTAATCACAAATAGAATTAAAGAATACGGCTTAGAGAATTGACCGCTAAAACTCTACATCACGCACAGGCGCAGTGGATGCATGCTGATTACAATACTTTTTAGGTTCCGTTCCTGGTAAAAAAACTTCCCTCTCGGTGGGACAATAGGTTGTGGCCAAATCATGCGTTTCTGAACAGATGTTGCTATACACCACATCGCCCTGCGGAACGGAAAACTCCTCCCCAACCCAACCCAGCGAATCATACGTCGCCTTCATGAACCGCACCCAGATTGGCAGCGCTGCCACGGCACCGGATTGGCGATTCCCCAGCGACACCTGGGGATCATCCATTCCCACCCAGACCGCAACTGATAATTTGGTGGTAAACCCAACAAACCATGCATCAGTAAATGATTGGGTGGTTCCAGTCTTGCCCGCGTAGGGGACGTTGAAACGATAAATGGTTCTGGCTGTTTGGCCGGTGCCCCGCTCCCCCACCGTCTGCAGCATGGATGTCATGATGTACGCTGTCCCACGCCCTAAAACCTCTTTTTGCTCCTGGGGAAATGTCTTAATGACGCTACCATAGCGATCCAGTACAGTAAGCACACCAATCGGCTCTTTCCACACACCCAATCGCGGATACGCTGCATAGGCCGCAGCCATTTCAATGGGAATAACCGCTTCTGTACCTAATGCCAATGCGTCAAAAGCACGCAAAGGCGTGGAAATACCCATTCGGTGCGCATATTCCACCACGGCAGAAGGTTTAACCAATTCCTGAATCAATCGTACCGATACCAAATTCAAAGACCGCCGGAGTGCTTCCCGTAAGGTGGTCAGACCGCCGGTGCTCTCGTCGTAATTTTTCGGCCGCCAATCCACCGAATCATTCATGTGAATGACAACCGGCTGATTCAGCAGTTCCGTGGTTACCGGATACCCATTATCAATAGCCGTAGTATATAAAAATAGCTTAAAAGACGACCCGGGTTGGCGTCTGGCCTGGGTGGATCGGTTCCATTTAGACTCTTTGAAATTTCTTCCCCCTACCATGGCCCGGATATGGCCGGTTTCCACATCCAGCGCAACCAGTTGCGCCTGAACCATTAACTTGTCCCGTAGCCGGGGGGCAACTGGAATGGAATCCATCAACATTAGACGTACCGAATCCGCTGAAAATCCGGTACCAGTGAGCAATTTATGCAATTCCGTCGTATCACTGCTCAACAGCCGCTGCGTCACGTTGGTTTGCAGCCTCTCCAATTGCTGACGCACCACCCGGTTGGCGATGCGCTGCAAGCGCGCATCCAGAGATGTCTTTATCGTTAATCCGTCCCGGTACAAATCCACACCCAGTTTCTCATCCCATTGTTCCATCGTTTGGCGCACATATTCGCCAAAATAGGGTGCCAGTTCCCGTTGACCGGAAACCTCCGTTTCAGCAGTTAAAATGGGTTTTGCCCGGTAATAATTCCGCTCCACCGGTCCCAGGAATCCTTCCCGGTACATATTTTGAATTACCACATTGCGCACTCGCTCCGCCCGGTCAGGGTAATTCAAAGGAGAGTATACCGCAGGCGACCGGAGAATGCCCACCAGTATTGCACCCTCATCAATGGTCAAATCCTTGGCATCTTTTCCGAAATAACGATGCGCGGCAGACTGAATCCCGTATAAACCATGCCCGAAATAAACCGTGTTCAGGTACATGGACAGGATTTCCTGCTTGGTATAGGTACGCTCGATTTGAATCGCCGTAATCAGTTCGCGCAGCTTGCGCGTATAGGTTTTGCGAAATCCGATCTGGTTGTAAAGGTTGCGGGCTAATTGTTGCGTTAACGTGGAAGCGCCATATGTGCGACCGGTGATGACGTTATTGGCCAGCTGGAAAATCGTACGAAATGGATTCATCCCCCAATGCGTGTAAAAACGCTGATCCTCCGTGGAGACCAGGGCGTCTTTCACATGCTGGGGAATGTCATTGAATTTCACCAGCACCCGCTTGGTGGTGAATAATTCCTGAATCACTTCCCCATCTTTGGACATAATGCGCGTCACCACATCAGGGTCAAACCGCTCTAACTCCTCCAGGGAGGGCAAATCCCGGCTGAGATAGAACAGAAACGCTAAGACCAGCCCGGCAAACCCAAGGGATATCCACAGGGCAATTTTCAGGCGCTTAACAAACAAGCTCTCTTTTTTTATTTCTTTTTTAAACACACGCTTTTCCGGTATCAGCTTTCACCTTCACCCATCCACTTTAAATCCGGTGGAGAATATACACTGCCGGGATGAAAATGAAATCCCTTAGCCATACAGAGAAACGGCAAAATAAGTCGTGTTTTGCCCGAAATTCTCATAAACGCGCTGAACAGACTTGTCCTCAACCCACCCTAAAAACACCACCCCGTGTGACAATAAAAACCGGCAGAAACAAGCCTGCCGGTTCAAGGTTACCATGCTGTTTTGCGGGATGATGAATCAGACTTCCCAGGTATCTCCCGAGTAGAAGAGGGTGTCCAGTGTCCCTTCACCCCGTTGCTTTTTAGCCTGGTTAATCTGTTCATGCAGCAAGTCGTCATAGGTGGGTGCGTCAACCGCCCGCAAGACGCCAAACGGTGTGGGGAAGCTGGCATCCAGTGACATTTGCAGCAACATGTTGGTGATAATTGGATTGGTCTCATCATGATGCAGGATGTTCTCAGGTGTGTACTTCTCACCTAAATCAACCACTCGCGGGTGGCTGCCGTCGATGATGATTCCCTTTTCATTGTCTTTGCCAAACACCATGGGCTTGCCGTGTTCGACATACAGGGCATTATCAGGGCGGGTTTTCTTATTGGAGACATCCTCGAACTCGCCATCATTAAAAATGATACAGTTCTGATAAACCTCGACAAACGACGTCCCCTTGTGCTTCTGCGCCCGGGTCAGAACATCCTGCATTCCCTTGGCATCCACATCAATACCCCGGGCAATAAAGGTCGCCTCTGCGCCAAAGGCTACCGAAGCGGGATTAAACGGACGATCCACTGAACCCCACGGAGAGGATTTGGTCTTCATACCCAACTGTGATGTGGGCGAATATTGTCCCTTGGTCAAGCCATAAATACGGTTGTTAAACAGGATAATATTCAAATCAATATTCCGTCGCAGCACGTGAATCATATGATTCCCGCCGATAGAAAAACCATCGCCATCACCGGTAATAACCCAGACTTCCAGTTCCGGGTTCGCCAGCTTCACACCACTGGCAATAGCCGGTGCACGGCCGTGGATTCCGTGGAATCCATAGGTATCCATGTAGTAGGGAAATCGGCTGGAACAACCAATCCCGGACACAAAGACATAGTTTTCCTTTTTCGTTGCCAGGTCGGGTAGCACACGCTGCATGTTGGCCAGGATGGCATAGTCGCCACAACCCGGACACCAGCGCACTTCCGACGACGAAACGAAGTCTTTACGCGTCAGTTTTATCTCATTGGTCTTTACTTCACTCATGGTAAATATCCTTTATCTAAAATCCCGGATTGTCAACCGAGCATTTCGTAGATTTTCTCTTCGATTTCTGAAGCCTTGAAGGGCTGTCCCTGAATCTTATCCAAGCCTGTCATTTCATTTGGGAAATTCATTCGCAAGATTTTGATAAGCTGACCCAGATTGACTTCCGGAACCAGAATTTGCTCGAATTTATCCAGTATTTCTCCCAGGTCATTGGGCAACGGGAAGACCCAGCGCAAATGAGCTTGTGACACATCATAGCCTTTTTCACGTGCCCGCTCAACCGCCACATGGATAGCACCGTAAGTACTTCCCCAGCCTAATACCAGCAACTTACCGCCCGCTTTATTGCCTGAGATTTGGGTGGGCGCATACTCGTTGGCCACCCGTTTGATTTTTTCGTCCCGGAGGTGAATCATTTTCTCATGATTCAGGGGCTCATAATTCACATTACCGGTTACATCCTCCTTCTCCAGTCCACCGATGCGGTGTTCCAGTCCGGGTGTTCCCGGAATCGCCCAGGGGCGCGCCAGGGTTTTGTCATCCCGGCGATAAGGCATGTAAACCCCGTCTTCATCCAGAATGGACTTGTCTGGATGTTTCACTTCAATTTTTGGCAAATCTTTCGGGTTCGGAATGCGCCAGGGTTCAGACCCCAGACCCAGGTAGCCATCTGAGAGTAACAGCACCGGTGTCATGTATTTAAAGGCAACCCGCGCCGCTTCAAAAGCTGCGTCAAAACAATCGGCGGGAGACTGGGCAGCAATTACCGGTACCGGCGCTTCGCCGTTGCGACCGTAAATCGCCTGCATCAGATCAGCCTGCTCCGTTTTGGTGGGCAATCCCGTGGAGGGACCTCCTCGCTGCACATTCACAATAACCAGCGGCAATTCCGTCATCACGGCCAGTCCAATGGCTTCAGATTTCAATGCCAAACCCGGACCGGATGTGGTGGTGATAGCCAGATCCCCGGCGAAAGAGGCACCGATTGCCGAAGCGATACCGGCAATCTCATCCTCCGCCTGGAAGGTTTTTACGCCAAAATTGCGGAGTGCCGAGAGTGCATGGAGAATTTCACTGGCGGGAGTGATGGGATAGGAACCCAGGAACAGCTCCTTACCCGCCTGGCTGGCCGCAGCCACGAATCCATACGCAATGGCGTCATTACCGGTGATGCTTTTGTAGCGTCCCGGTTCCACCTCCGCCTTATCAACCCGGTAGGTGGTGGTAAAAATTTCGGTGGTATCACCATAATTGTAACCGGTTTTAAGGGCCACAACATTGGCTTTGGCGATCTCCGGAGCTTTCTTGAACTTCTCCTCCAGCCACTTAATCGTACTATCCATGGAGCGATTGTACATCCAAAAGAGCAGCCCCAGGGCGAACATATTCTTCGTGCGCTCAATGTCCTTGGAAGACAGCCCGGAATCTTCCAGGGCATTGCTAACCAGCTTGGTCATTTCAACCGAATAGAGCACATAGTCATCCAGCGTGTTGTCTTCCAGCGGATTGCTGTCCCAGTTGGCCAGCTTCAGGTTGCGCTCGGTGAAGGCATTGGCATTGGCCAGAATGACGCCCCCGCGCTTTAGATCTTTCAAATGAACTTTTAACGCGGCTGGATTCATGGCGACCAGAACATCCGGAGAATCACCCGGTGTATAAATGGCGTGGGAGCTGAAATTCAGCTGAAATGCACTGACACCGGCCAATGTCCCGGCAGGGGCGCGAATTTCAGCTGGATAATTGGGCAGCGTCCGCAGATCGTTCCCCTGAATTGCCGTGGTTTCGGTGAAGCGGGTACCGGTAAGCTGCATACCGTCCCCCGAATCACCGGCGAAACGAATGGTTATCTCGTCTACCCTTTTAATCGCCTTCGTTGTCATTGAAGCGTACTCCTAAACTATTTTGAATATCTATGTATGCGTGAGAATGGTTAACAATTAAAGTGCCAGATGCCTGGTTTCGACCACTGACCGGTCCAATTTTTTGCAGGCTTGAATGGGGTTATTGTATGAATTAGCGACGACGCTGTTCAGGTGTTTTTTAAGTGACTTAAATTCCGTATTAAAACAAGTCATCGGCATCAGCAAATCTATACCGGGGAGAGGGGATTTCAAATCGCTTACCGGAAATTTTGTTACCCTGCTTTTAGGATTGCGCGTATCAACAATTACTACCGTAAATATTTGTGAACATTATTTTTAATGCCAATACTGAATGCGATTGAATTCCTGCGCTACATCACAAATCGTTCGTTCTGAATCAAAAATTTAAATGATGACAATTTTGGTTAATCCGTCACCTCAGAACCCGAGGCGTCCTTATTTCCGTTTTTCCCCGGGACAAGACGCTGCTTCATGGTGAGCGATTTCACCAGGAAATCTTTCAGTTTTCGCTGCGCTTCACCAAAAACAGTGTGGCGGGGGAAGTGACCCCGTTTATTCATCTCACCTGCCGATTTTCCAGTGAGAATTTCAACCCCCTCAGAGATATTAGCCACGGACAAGATGGAAAATTTTCCAGCCTCCACCGCTTCCGTAACTTCCCGGTTCAACATGAGCTGCTCCACATTCGCCTGGGGGATGATTACGCCCTGCTCACCGGTGAGTCCCTTCTGGCTACAGACTTTGAAAAAGCCCTCAATTTTTTCATTCACACCGCCAATGGGTTGGATTTCGCCATACTGATTCACTGAACCAGTTACGGCAATACCCTGCTTAATAGGATATCCAGACAGCGAGGACAGAATGGCATATAATTCCGTGGAGCTGGCGCTGTCGCCATCCACACCACTGTAACTTTGCTCAAAGGTGATGCTGATGGAAAGGGAGAGCGGATACTCCTGAGCAAAAATGTGTCCCAGATAGCCGGAAATGATGTAAATACCCTTGTCGTAGGTTTTTCCCGAGAGCTTCGCCATGCGTTCCACATTAATGACGCCCGACTTTCCCATGAAAGTGGTGGCAGTGATGCGCACCGGTTTTCCAAATCCGGATTCACCAACGCTATAAACCGCCAAACCATTAATTTGCCCCACTTTCTCACCCGTGGTATCCACCAAAATGGTCCCGCGATCGTAGCGCTCCTGAATTTTCTCCTCCACCAGCCCCATGCGAAACCGTCTCTCGGCGATTGCTTTGTGCACATCATCGGCGGAAATGGTCTTGTGGTCACCGCGCTGGCCGTAATGTGCCGCTTCCATGAGGACACTCACCAATTCCCCGAACTGGAGACTCAGCTTGGTCTGGTCGTCAGCCAGCCGGGAACCGTGAGCTAAAATCGCCGCAACACCGTCTGCGGAAAATGGCGGAAGCTTGCGTTCCTTGCAGACCCGGGCGATAAAGGCAGCATATTCCTGCTCCACCGATGGTGACCGCTGTACCTCATAATCAAAGTCAGCCCGCACTTTGAAGGTTTTCCGAAAATTATCGTCTACACCCTGCAGATACTGAAAATAGTCAGACCGTCCCATGAGAATCACCCGCACAGTCAGGGGGATTGGTTCGGGCTTCATGGATGTGATTGAGGAGAATCCGAACTGTTCGTTCACATCTTCAATCTGAACCTTCTGATTCCGCAGCGAGCGCTTCAGGGCGTCCCACACATAGGGATTCTGCAGCACCGCTTCAATGTCCAGGATTAAAATACCCCCATTGGCGCGGAGCAACGAACCCGCCTGTATCATGGTAAAATCGGTGATCAGACCGCCCAAAATCGCTCGTTTCTCAATTCTTCCGAAGACATTATAATAGGTGGGATTGGTGTCAACGATGACGGGTCCACCTTTCTGTGCGCTGTTGTCCACCAGAATATTCACGCGATACCGTATGAAGGGATTTTCCGCAGGCAACAATCCCTCCTGCCCGTCATTCTCCACGGGCTGGGTCTCATCAGCCGCTTGTCCGAGAAATAATTCCAAATTGGAGACAATATCTGTCTTAACCGAATCCAGGTAAGTGCGTAATGCTCGCTGCCGGGGATAGCGCTGTTTCAGATGGTCAACCCGTGGTTTAACCGCCGCCAATCCTATCTCCTCATTCAGCTTCTCCAGCGCATCCTGGGCCAATTGGTCAATGCTGGCAATTTCCCTTAGCGTGTCACCGATGAGACTTTGGACAAATTTAATCGCTTCGTTGATTTTTTCTTTTTCAGCATCTGTCAGTTGGTTGTACTGTTCTTCAGAGAGCGGCTCCTTCTCTGCTATGGGAATGGTCTGAAAACCCCCTTCGGTGTACTGAACCTGGATATGCTGCTCCTCAGCCTTACGATTTAATTCATCAATCAGTGAATTTCGTCTTTCGTTGAACTCCCGGGTGACCTGTTTGCGCTCACGCTGGTAATGTTCACCCTGAAAAACCCTTGGCAGATCCTGCCGCAGTGAATCAATCAGCCGGCTCATCTCTTTGGAAAAACTTTGCGCGTGCCCGGCTTTCAAGGCAATAACCAACGGGTGGTACTCATTGGTGAAATTATTCACCACAATCAGATCCGGTGGTGTTTTACGCTTAGCGGCAAATTTTTTGGCGATATTTTGGATGATCGTCGCTTTACCGGTACCCGGATAGCCCCCTACAAAAATATTGTACCCCGGACCATTCATCTCCAGACCCAGCTCCAAAGCCCGTACTGCCCGTTCCTGCCCAATAACCGTCGAAAGCGGCTTCAATTCATCTGTTGTTTTGAACGGAAATTTTTCCGAATCGAACCGGGCACATAGATCCCGGGTTTCAAGTTTTTGCATAGAATTTTTCTCCTGAATGGACAGTTTGAAGGCAAAGAACACGCTGTAAAATTGTTGGCTCCATGTTCGGAAAGTTTAAGGAATTTTCCCGCCGGTTGTTAGGCCAATTGTATCCCGGTCGAGCCATCTGCCATTCGTCGGCTGGTTATAACAACATCAATTTGCATCTCCTGTATTTGTTGAATGTCAACGATTTTCATCGTAACTTCAATCGCTACGGGAGGGACTCCAATGTAAACACATAAATAACACAGTTTTAGAGTTGTGCGATTTAACGCACGGGCTGTGTGTCAAATCACAGCCTAAACCACAAATAATTGTGGATATTTGCGCAAAATTATCAAGGAGGCGAATTATGTTTACGAACAAAAATCTTAGAAATTGGTGTGCCATGACAGTCGCCGGATTTGTCATGCTTATGCCGCTTCTGAGCTATGCAACTTCTGACACGACCCCATCCACCAGTGTGGACAAGGTCGTGAAGCTGCGGCAGATGCAAAATGAGCAGACACAGCTCAACAATATCCGGCTTAACGCAAAAGCACAAAAACAAACACCTGCTCAATTTCAAACCTTGGAGCGGGTTAATCTGCAGAAGCGCCTTACGACGACCCCTGCTGAGGAAGCAGCACGGCCAAAGTTGGAAAAACGGATTCAACTGCACCGTCTGCAGGGGGTTACCATACCCACAAATGACATGACACCGCTTTCCCAACGGGAAGTCGTCTATGGCTCGGGTATGCTGTCCTTGTCCGATTCACTCATCTATTTCAATTTTGAGAATGGTACCGGCGGTACCGATTCCACGGGGATGGATGTGATGATCTCCGGCAACGAAGGCACCAATTTTGGGAATGAAGGCTGGTCCGGCTATCCCAACTTTGACGATCCCAGTTTATTGTATTTCTACGATGCAGCTGGTAGTCTGGACGAGGTCAGCCAGGTTGCGGCAATTGATGATCCTGAACAAATCTGGACCACCATCTCCTGGGACTGGAATGGCGGAAATAACGGTCAACCGCTCGCAGTAGGAAACTTGTGGGTTGTTTATACCCGCACAACCAATTGCTATGTGGTGCTGGAAGTGACGGATGTTGGACCCTGGGATACATGGTTCACTTTTGACTACATGTATCAGGCTGATGGGACGACGACGTTTGACGGCACACCGCCCGACCCCATGGTCATGACTGTAAATGGTGATTCAACTGCCACATTGCCTATCGGATCGAATCCCTACCTTGAATTGACCATGCCGGATCCCTCGTATGGCGAACTGGTTATCTATTGGGACAGTGACCATTCCGGTACGCTGACTGAATTCGATATTCCGGTTGATATGTATGAATTCAGTGACAATGACATCCATGATGAAGATATGACGCCGGGAGTCTTCGGATTCACCTATACCGATGAGATGGCGGAGGGTCTGAATGCCATTACCGATACATTCATTTTTGCCGCTTTCAGTGGCGGGGAGAATGCTTCCGTACCGGTGAGCTTCTATCAGGATCCCACGCCGTTTGAGATAAGCGGAACCGTCACCTTGGAGGGAACGGGTGACCCCTTGCCGGGAATCGTTGTCTGGGTGAGCGATCCTTTTGCCGAAGATGGTCCACCGGAATACATCGACATTACCAATGATGATGGCACATACAGCATCTTCGTTCCCGATACCGGGACGTACTACATGGGTTCTTTCGACCATCTCATGGTCACAGGCGGGCTGCTGCCTGATCCTTTTGAGCTTGAGGTAACGGTGTGGAGCACCAGCACAGTGGTGGACTTCACTTATCGTCAGCCCAGTTCCTCAATCTCTGGTTATGTGACAGATGAAATGGGCACGCCCATTCCCGATGCCGGTGTTTACGTGGATACTGATAATTATGACTTGATGGTCTGGACCGATGAGACCGGGTATTACGAAGCACCTGTTGATCCGGGCGAATACTGGATTGGTGTCGATTGGGAATCGGTCGCGTCCGAGTTCCTGGTGCCCGAAGAAGATCTCGTCATGGTGGATGAATTTGGCGCCACTCACGATATTTCACTCTTCCGGTCCAACTCCACCATTACCGGTCAGGTTACGCTGGATGGCAATCCGCTGCCCGATGTGGTGGCATTTGCCTGGAATGAAATGGTTGGTACCGGTGTGACCATAACTGATGAGTCAGGGAATTTTACTATCCCGGTCTACACGCCGGTGGATAATGGCTATTACCTGGACATGTGGATAGACGGTCCCATGGAAAACCTGGTGAAACTCTCTGATAATTTTAATGTCATGCCGGGGGCTACTGGTGAGGTCATCGAATACATAACGGTCAATGGTGGCATTACCGGGTACCTGTACGATAGTCAAACCGAGGAACCCATTACGTCATTCGCAGGTGTGATGGCTCTGAATATGGGTACCGGCGTGGAATATAACACTGGACCCGATTGGGATACGGGTGAATACACCCTGTACCTGCCGGATGGAATGTACCAAATCGTTGCCGGTGCTGAAGGGTATCTCTTCTCCATGATGGATACCATTGTCATCTCTGGTGAAATGCTCTGGTATGATTTTTATCTGGATCCCATGATTTTTGAAAGTGCCGTGGAAGGGTATGTGTATAACAATGACACAAACGCGCCCATTCCAGGTGCTGAAGTGAACGTGGGAAATGAAACCTGGGGAAATTCCACCTCTACGGATGAAAACGGTTATTACCACATGGACGTTCCCAATGGTGACCTCTGGATAGGTGCGACTGCACCTGGTTACCTCCCTGAGTGGGATGAGATCTATGTATATAACGAATCGGTACAGTGGGATTTCTATCTGTCACCGTTCGAAGTGGGCGGTACCATAACCGGTACAACCTACGGTTTCAGTGATGAAGGCCCCCCATCACCATTACCCTACACGGATATTGCTATTTTCGGCATGGACTTCTCGCACTTCCTCCAATCGGATGAAAACGGTTACTTCAGCGTGGAACTACCGGAAGGTTTATACCAGGTTGAAGCTTACCATGAGGGCTACCTGCCGGCATTTGTTGACAGCGTATGGGTCAGCGGGAATGTATCCGTGGACCTCTATCTGGAAGAAATGTCCGTCGATGGCGCGGTCTTTGGGCAGGTGGTGAATGCGGAGACGCAGGAACCCATTGTGGATGCTGAAGTCATCCTGTTCATCCCCGAATCTCCAATCGGCTACCAAACCTGGACGGATTGGGATGGAAACTACTGGCTGGATGTAGAGAATGGCGATTACCACCTGAATGTTTACCACCCTGATTATCAACCCTACTTGAACACCAATGTCAATGTGAACAATGATACGGTTCAGGTAGATGTGGCCCTTCAGGGTTTTGACGGGGCAATCTATGGAACGGTGTATGATGAAGAGGGCGATTCCCCAATTCAGGATGCCTGGGTGTACATTCAGAGCCGTGTTGATTCAAATATCGCCTTTTATTTGAATACGAACTGGGATGGTGAATACTACGCCGGCGTACCCAATGGCTCGTACGATGTCACCGCAGGTCGCTGGGATTATGATGCCGTCACCCAGTTCAATATCAATGTGAATGACAATGAAGTTCAGGTGGACTTCACTCTGAGTTATCACGACTGGGCAACCGCTCCTGAAATCATGTTCGTCCAGGATCAACCCAATGACCAGGGACGCTGGGTCCGCATGCGGTTTACCTCAGGTGGAACCGACTGGGGTCCCTACCATGGTTTCAGCATTTGGCGAATGACCCAGACTCCGGGTGGCCAAATCTGGGATTATGTGAACTATGTCGCCTTTAATGACATGGAAGCCTACAATGTAGTGGCACCCACGCTGGTAGATTCCAATGCCACCACAGGACCTCAGGGCAACTTCTGGTCAACCTTCCTGGTTACCGGTCACGCGGATATGTGGAGCTATGTGGATAGTGACCCGGTGGCCGGGTATTCCATCGATAATATCGTCCCGGGAGTACCGCAGAATCTGGCCGTTACCAGCAGTTCTCCGGAAGGCGTTACGGTGGAGTGGGATGCCAACCTGGATGACGACTTCCAGTACTACCAGGTCTATCGCAGCGAGAGCTCCGATTTCACTGGTGTGACACCGGTTTTGCAGGTAGAAAGCTCCTTTGTGGATGATGACATCGCATCGGGACACACCTATTACTATATGGTGAAAGCGGTCGACGCCAACGGCAATGTGAGTGATGCTTCCAATGTCGTGAGCACCATGATCGTCAGTGTCGCGGATGCCGGTGTGATTCCCACGGAATTCAGCCTGGATCAGAACTATCCCAATCCGTTTAACCCCAGTACCCAGATTCGTTTTGGATTGCCGGAAGCATCCAATGTGACCATGACCATTTACAACATTCGTGGTCAGGCGGTCAGGACGCTGGTAAACGGATACATGACTGCCGGTTACCGCACAGTAACCTGGGATGGTAAGGACAATACCGGAAACCTGGTAAGTAGCGGAACTTATATCTACCGTATCAACGCGAGTGACTTCACTGCTACCAGGAAGATGGTACTCATGCGTTAATAGATAGGTAACGATTACCTGGACTATCAAGCTAACGAGAAGAGGGGCGGTTCGCCGTCCCTCTTCTTTTTCCTCGCGGACCAACTGTTTATTAAATTGAGTAGTATCCTGCAATTCTCTAAGTTTATCTAAACCTAAAACCGACTGGATCCGCCATGACTCCTGACCAAACAACAGCCTTCACCATCAGCACCAATCCGGCCACCGGGGACAAATTAGGTCGGGTCCCGCTAAACCGAATGGAAGATGTTGGGCCGGCAATCGAACGGATTCGCGCGGCGCAAAAACAATGGGCTCTCACACCAATCCATAAGCGCACCCGTCACTTGCGGAAAATGCAACGCCATTTAGCGTCCCACGCCGATGAATTTGCCAAACGCATCGCCGCTGATAATGGCAAAACCTATAAAGACGCCTTTGCCACAGAAATTTTCGCAGCGATTCTGGGGATCGACTACTATATCAAACACAGTCACCGGGTCCTCCAGGATCGTCAAATTCGTGGATCTGGCTGGTTTGGGCTTTATAAAAAACACCGCATCCAGCATGTCCCCTGGGGTGTGGTGGGGATAATCTCACCTTGGAATTACCCCCTCCAGATTCCCTTTACGGAAATTCTCATGGCACTGGTGGCCGGGAATGGTGTACTCTTCAAAATGGCTACCGAAACCCTCCAGGTCGGTCAGTTGATCAACGCAATCATTACCGCAGGTGAATTTCCAAAAGACTTATTTATCCAGGTGAATCTGCCCGGTCGCCAGGCAGGCGATGCATTTCTGGAAAGCGGAATTGACAAACTCTTCTTCACCGGCAGTGTCCCGGTAGGTAAATATCTGATGAAAAAAGCGGCCGAGACACTTACACCGGTTTCCCTCGAATTGGGTGGCAACGATCCGATGATCGTCTGCGCCGACGCCATTGTGAAACGAGCCGTACGGGGTGCCATCTGGGCCGCTTACCAAAATGCCGGACAAAGCTGTGGCGGGGTGGAACGCATTTATGTTCAACATGCCATTTATGAGACATTTCTGCAACAATTCAAAAATCAATTAACGCAATTGCAGGTTGGACCAGGCCTGGATGCAAGCAGTGATATGGGTGCCATGACCACCCTGAATCAGGTAACCACCGTTGAAGAACATATCACCGATGCGCTGAATCGAGGGGCCGAGCTGCTCTGTGAGACAGCGAACCCTGCCGGATCAGACCATTTCCTGCCCGGCCGTGCGTTTATCAATGTGAACCATTCCATGCGGATCATGCAGGAAGAATCCTTCGGCCCGGTGGTGGGCATCATGCCGTTCGATTCCGAGGAGGAGGCGATTCATTTGGCCAACGATTCCAACCTGGGACTCACCGCTTCCGTTTGGACAAAAAATCGCAAGCGGGCATCCCGTATTGCCAGCCAACTGGAAGCCGGTACAATCACGATTAACGATCACCTCATGACCCACGGCATTGCCAACCTGCCCTGGGGCGGCTTTAAGCAAAGCGGACTGGGGCGTACCCACGGTGAAATGGGTCTGGAGGAAATGACGCAACCCCGGCTTATCGTGTCCGATTTTACACCCGTCAGTACCATGCCCTGGTGGTTACCCATGCGGGAAGTTGTTTACCAACGCCTGGTTGGTGCTTCAATGATCTGGGGTGGTACCTGGAAAGTGAAATGGTTCGGGTTTAAAAAGATTCTCCGAGGCTCATCATGATAATCCTGTCCGCTACACCTACACGGACATTTTTGAAAATCTTGTCCTGTCCTTAACTATTTTCAACCAGATAGCGATATTTATACCCCGGTTTGATCGTATTGACTAATTTCGCCTGATGCAAAAATGGAAATCAAGATTCAATTTTGCTCTATTATGGGCTAGCATGATATCACTCCCTTGTTCGGGTCAGGTTCTCATGACTACCAGTGGAAATATTACCCTGCAATCCTATTTTCATGGATTTCCTGATCGGGGTGGGATTAGCGGCGGGTACCGATCTGATTTTACCGGATATGCTGATATTTATCGCATGCGAAGACTGGTTGTTTATACAACGCTGGGGACCACCACTGAGATTTCGCAAACCAATCCGGGTATTTGGCGATTGGATCGGATCTGGTATTCACTGGCACCGGCAATCCGCCTGGAGTACAAAGATTGGCTGGTTTCTGGCATTATCCATCATGACTGTATTCACCGCCTTAATCTCAATGAGATCAACGGCTCAACCTGGTGGAATGCTTTCCAACTTGTGATTGGAACCCGCGAATCGACTTCGCTTTACATTCTGGATTATTATCAGGCGGATGCAGAAGAATACTTGCGACGATTGGATGGCAGCCTAACCCTCTCCCGGTTTATCAAGGCAGAAGGCACGGTATTGGATGGACGAAACCATAATTATCAGTACTATGGAAAAATCCGACTGAGATACCCATTATATTCATCAAAGCGCTGGTTTTCCTATATTAATACTGATCAGCAATGGTGGGTAAACCTGGATCAATCCACTGAATACAAAAGCCAATTTTCCTTCCATCTGATCCTGAAAGGCATGGTGAATTCTCTGGGTTTCTACTATATCTATACCCCTGAAGACACTTTCAGCAAAGATTCTGAGGACCGCTTGGGTGCGCTTGGAATTCGGATATTGTTTTGATGTCTGGAATGCAAATCAGACAATTTGTGGTCTTGTGGGGCATACTTACCCTGCCCCTTTCAGCGCAATTTCTCATGGAGACCCATGGGTATATGGGCATCGTGGGACACCTGCATGGATTCGACAAGACCAACAGTGAAAATCCTGGCTATCGGGCTGAATTTTTGACCCAAACTGATTTTTTTCGATTCAAATCCCTCTATTGCGGGCTTCTGATCGGGAATCGAACCATCATGATTAGCCCAAACGTGGGCAGTGAGTTCAGGTTGGATCGGATCAAATATGTGTTATCCCCTGTCCTGCGGTATGAATTTTCCGACTGGATCTTGCAGACTACTTTTGATCATGAGGCATTTCATCAAATCAGTGCAGTCAATGAACAAGGGCCCATTTGGCTGAACGCTGTGCAGGTCAGTGCCGGAACAAAAGGATCGTACTATTTCTACATCAGAAATGAGTACCAGAATATCTCGAATCGATTTCTGAATAAAGTCGATACCTACCTGACACTTGGATATTTCCTCCGGGGTAAAGAGTCCATGTGGATTGCAAAAAATCATACCTACGCTGCACTAGTTAGTTCAAGGGTACGCTACCACATTGGAGCGTTTCATAGATGGGCTTATTGGATCAGTGTTGAATACGATTTATGGCAATTGCAGTCGCATCAATATGAAGATCGGATCACATTGAAATACAACATGTTCCGCAAGGGGTTGGGGAAATTCGTCGGTTTTTACTACACGTACGTGGTACGCGACAATTACTCATTGGATAATGAGGGTCAGCTGGGAGCATTGGGTGTTCAAATCTTTTTCTGATACGCTAAAAATCACTTTATTGAAATTCATGTTGATTCTGATCTGGCCTACGCTAGTACAGGGTGGAATCGTAACAACCTTGGATAGTTCCACGACGACCACCGGTTCCCCCAAAAAATATGTCCTTCCAGACACACCTTTCCGATTCCAGGATTTTCATCTGAAACTCAGTTATTGGAACGACAATTTCGGATACCAAAACGACATCCGCGAAATCATCACGCCTGGAAAAGATGATGGCGTTACTGCTGCCTTCAGGTTTCAATATGGCATTTTGTACGCCGGGCAGGAAACGAATCTCGATCTCTACTATGCGATCCTAACCAACCGCGAAAGTAATTATCGCACTGATCTGATCGCGCTTCGACTGACCAATGAAAAAAACCTGAATTGGGGTTGGTTCATGGTGGGTTTAGGTGTGATGGCACAGGGAAACTTTGGGGGTGCTCGACTTCAAAACTGGTATCATGAACAAAAAGGATATGATTTAATTGATCTTGATTATCTGGACGAGACCGTACTCGGCCTGACTGGTATCGGTAGGGTCCGGAAAAATCTTTGGACCTATAAACAAACGACTCTTTCAGGCTTTACCACGGCCACAGTGCGAACGTTTACGGGCGTGAGCTTCGTTCGTGGTGGTATGGTGCTAAATCAGAGCGTGGTAATCCCAAAAATTGACCTTCCGTTACAGCTTCAGTTGACGAGCGGTGCGTTTTACTATTTCCCGACACTCAAGGTTTTCAGCCCCCTTTTTAAAAAGGGACTTATGGTCGGCGGATTAGGATCAACAAGTTTTGCACGCCATTGGGTCCTGTCACTCTGGGCCACCTTGAATCAATATGGTTTGGAAAGTCCACATTATGGTATGACCCTTGTGTATCAATCCAAATCTTTTAGACCCACCAACCTGAGGAGTGTGTTTTTCCCTTAACTTGGTTTGATGGCATCCAAATTCCGTTTAAATCCCTCATATCCCGGGCGATTCAGCGGACTCGATTTGAACGCTTTCACAAACTCTTCTGAATTCAGTTTATGTAAATCAGAAATGCTTTTGCCACGAAGCAATGGCAGTGGTGAAAATGCTTTTTCTGGGGTTGGTTGCTGAAATGAATTCCACGGACACACATCCTGACAAATATCACAGCCGAATACCCAGCCGTTCAGATTCTCCTGAATCACTGCGGGCATCTCCTGCCCTGCTTTTAACTCAATCGTGCCATAAGAAATACACCTGCTACCATCCACCACATAGGGTTCCACAATCGCGCCGGTGGGACAGGCATCAATACAGGCCGTACAGGTGCCGCAATGATCAGCCATGGGTTCATCATACCGGTCAAAGGGAAGCGTGGTGATAATCTCTCCCAGAAAACCCCAACTGCCATATTCCCGCGTTATCACATTGCTATGCTTCCCCAGCCAGCCCAGCCCGGACAAAACCGCCCAGGCTTTATCCATCACCGGCGCCGAATCCACAAATACACGGTAAACGTCATTCCGCGCTTTCCGGCTTTCGGAAGCACTCACCGCATCATGCATACGATCCGCCAATGCATAGAGCTTGTCCTTCAACACATGGTGGTAATCTTCACCCCAGGCATACCGGGAAATGTGTCCGGAAATGCCACCGGTTTCTTCGGAATCCGGTTGATAATAATTCAAAAACACCGAAATCACCGACCGGGCACCAGGCAGCAATTCACCCGGGTCCTTGCGCTTCTCCAGGTGATTGGCCATGTAAGCCATCTCCCCATGGTAGCCACGCTTGAGCCATTCATCCAGCTTGCCAGCAGATGGAACCGCCTGCGCCCGGGCTACACCGATCTTCTGGAGGCCGAATTCGTCCGCGAGTGGCTGGAGGGTGGTGTGGTGAATAATTTTAGCCAAAATTTACCGGGTTCGGTTTTTCCAGAATGTTTCCCGGAGCCCTGTCAAAGGGTATTCCGGATTGAATCTATTTAATTAACCCCAGTTTGCCCTTCGATGGGACTCAGGGAGACATTCCGGGGTTATTCTTTCTTAAACGCTTGGTATCTTGCTGAGCCTGTCGAAGCACACCAATTGTTTGATCAATCTTGTTATCGTGTACCTTCATCCAACTCAACCGCATCCCCACCGAAATAACCTTTATCCGTCTTAACCACTTTACACGCAGCCGTATTCGGATCATGCTCGAAAAACAATATCCAATCTTCCTCAACCATTTTCGGCAACACCCGCTTCTTCTCGGCTATCGTTGTCATGGGCTCAATGTCATACGCCATCACCCACGGCACCGGGATGTGCGGCTTCATGGGAAATAAATCACCACCGTACATCAGCGTTGTCGTCCCGTCCGAAACAATGGGTAACTGCTGACCCGTTGTGTGTCCATTCACAATTTCAAACCGAATCCCGTCCAGAAATTCCCGTTCATTTTCCAGGATTTTTACCATCCCGTTTTCCGCTAAAACGCCCCAGTTTTCTGACAAATAACTGGCCTGATCTTTCTCCGTGGGTGAATTGGCCAATTCCCAGTTCGCCGCCTGCACCCAATAGGTGGCACTGGGGAATACAGGCACCAGTTTATCATTCTCCATCCGCGTATTCCCACCCACATGGTCAAAATGGAGATGGGTACAGATCACATCGGTAATATCACTCGGGGAAATGCCTTTTTTCGCCAACCCGTCAACCAGACTGAACCGGGACCAGTCAATCCGGTAGATGGATTTGTATTTCTCCGCCCATTTGTCACCATTCCCTGTGTCCACCAGGATTTTCCGGTCCGCCGACTCCAAAAGCAGCGTCCGGGTCACCATATCAATACGATTCTGGTCATCTACCCCCACCTGACGGCTCCACAATGTTTTGGGCACCACACCAAACATGGCACCACCATCCAACCCGAATTCCGACGTGATGATTTCCGATATTTCAAACGCTCCGATTTTCATGAGCGGCTCCTTTCTCCTAATAAAAAACCAACTGCTGTAAATAGCCTTCAGATTTCACCAGCACGCTGGCAAGTCTAATCCAAAATTCCACTTCAGCCAACGAATTTGCCTTGGGCATACCGACCCATCGGTCTAATTTTACCGCTCATGCTGAATGTCCTATTCCCCCTTTATTACCAATACCCATCTGCACCAAATATTTTACACAAAATGCCCCTGAGACAGGCATTTAAAACCCGGAGGCTCAAATGAGTGAATTGACCAACAATGACAAAATGATTCCACCTGATCTGGAAATTTCAAGCTGGAATGACCTGGCGCCCTATTTCGAAGCGCTGCAAAAGACAGAGCTCAACTCGGTGAGCGATTTAGAAGATTTTCTGGTGAATTATAGTGAAGTCTTAAGCGTCTTTTTTGAAGCCAATGCCTGGGCATATATTGATATGACCTGTCACACGGATAACAAGGGCTACCAGGCACGTCACGATATGTTCGTGGAGAAAATCGCGCCGGAGGTAGAAAAGGCCGCTAACGCCATTGATAAAAAAATCGCTGCCAATCCCGCGCTCAATGATCTGCCGGCGGAGCGCTACACCCAATTCAAACAAAAGCTACAACGCGAACTGGATCTGTTTCGGGAGGCCAATGTCCCCCTCACCGCCGAGATCGGTAAACTCTCCAGTCAGTACGAACAGCTTATGGGCGGACTTTCAGCGATGATTGACGGGGAGGAACTGCCCATCCCCCGCGCCCACGCCAAACTCCAATCCCCTGACCAACAGGAACGCAAGAAGGCCTGGCTGGCGATTTGGGAAGCACGTCTTGCGGTGAAGGACAAAGCCAATCAACTCTACGATGATATGCGCAAACTCCGGCAGCAAATGGCTGAGAATGCCGGTTATCAGAATTACCGCGATTTTCAGCACGACCGGTTGCAGCGCTTCGATTATACGCCCCGTGACGCCGAGGCATTCAGTGCCGCTGTGGAGGAATTTGTGGTGCCCTTAGCACGGGAAATCGACAAGCGTCACCGGGATCGTCTGGGACTGGCGCCCGAAGATTACCGTCCCTGGGACCCCATTGGTGAACCGGCCGGGCAGGAGCCGCTGAAGCCGTTCGAAACGGGAAGCGAGCTCTTAAGCGGCGCCAAGAAGATTTTCAGCAAGCTCAAACCTGAATTCGGAGAAAATCTGCAAGCGATGGACGACGCCGGCCTGTTCGATCTGGATTCCCGGAAAGGCAAGGCACCGGGTGGATATAATTACGGCCTGGAGGTGACCGGAATGCCCTTCATTTTCATGAATTCGGCCGGAACGCAGCGGGATCTGGTCACCATGATGCACGAAGGGGGCCACGCCATGCACACATTTCTCACCAATTCCGAGTCCTTGGTTCAATACCGCGATACGCCGTCAGAAATGGCCGAAACCGCCAGCATGGGCATGGAATTGGTCACCAGCCATTTGTGGACCCGGTTTTACGACGACCCGGCGGACTATAAGCGGGCGCGCCGCGAGCACCTGGAGGGGATTATCAGCTTCTTCCCCTGGTGCGCTGTAGTGGATTCATTTCAACACTGGATTTACCTGAATCCCGACCATACGGTGCAGGAGCGGGAAGACTATTTCGAATCTCTCATGGACCGCTTCAGCAGCGATCTGGTAAACTGGGAAGGATATGAGCATATCCGCCGCAATCGCTGGCAGGCACAACCCCATATTTTTGGAATGCCATTCTACTATATCGAATACGGGATTGCCCAACTGGGTGCGCTCCAGGTGTACCGGAATTACCGGCAAAATCCGGATGCAGCATTGGCGGGTTATATCAACGGGCTGGCTCTGGGTAGCAGTAAAGCCCTTCCTGAGGTTTGGCGCACCATGGGAATCAAGTTCGACTTCAGCGCCGCGACAATTCGTGAACTGATGCAGTTTGTCCAGGAAGAACTGGACGCTTTGGAAGAAAATTGAACGCAGGAATCAACTTATATGCAGAAGCAGAACATCCTGAATTATGTGGATTCTCATGTTGAATCATTTTTAGATGATTTGAAAGCTGGGTTACGCATTCCCAGTATCAGTTCAGATCCGGAACACAAACCGGATATGGCAAAAATGGCTGACCTGCTTAGTGGCAGGATGAACAGTCTTGGCTTTCAAAAAGTTCAGACAATTCCCACACCGGGACATCCAGCCGTTTATGGTGAATGGCTGCACCAGCCCGGCAAACCGACCCTGCTGATTTACGGTCATTATGATGTCCAGCCCGTGGATCCGGTGGAATTATGGACCAGTCCGCCCTTTGAACCGGATACTCGCGGAAAAAAACTCTACGCCCGGGGTGCGGTGGACGACAAAGGTCAGGTTTACATGCATCTGGCGGCCATTTCCGCCTGGTTGAAATCAGAGAATAAACTTCCTTTGAATGTGAAAATCGTTCTGGAAGGCGAAGAGGAGGTGGGTTCGGAGCATTTTGAAGAATTAGTAAAAACGCACCGGGAACTGTTAGCCTCGGACTACATTCTCATTTCCGATACACCCATGCTGCAAAAAGGACTTCCCGGCATCACCTATGGCCTGCGAGGACTGGCTTACCTGCAACTCGATGTGCGGGGTTCTTCTGCCGACTTGCACTCCGGCTCTTTCGGCGGAATTGTGGCGAACCCACTCAATGCCCTGACCAAAATGCTGGCGGCACTGAAGGATGATTCGGGACATGTCACTGTACCCGGATTTTACGATGATGTGGTGGAAATTTCAGCGGAAGAACATGCAAATATTGCCCGCCTGCCCTTTGACGAGACCAATTTTGCTGAATCCATTGGCGCGCCGGTACTGAGTGGGGAAGAAGGATTTACCCGGCTGGAACAATTGTGGGCACGCCCTACGCTGGACATTAACGGAATCTGGGGCGGCTATCAGGGACCCGGCGCCAAAACGGTGATTCCCGCCGAGGCGCATGCGAAACTTTCCTGCCGCCTGGTTCCCAATCAGGACTGGCGAAAAATTTCTGATCAGGTTGCCAGTTTCCTGAAATCCATTGCACCGGAAAGCGTGGATGTGACGGTAACAGCCATGCACGGCGGTCGCGGCTATCTGGCCGGGATTGACAGTCCGTCGATTCAGGCTGCCAAATCTGCACTTGCGGAAGGTTTCGCTACTGAAGCTGTCCTGATCCGTGAGGGCGGCTCCATTCCTATCGTTCCCATGTTGGCGGAGACGCTGGACGCGGAGGTATTGCTGGTGGGATTTGGCCTGCCGGACCAGAATGCCCATGCACCGGACGAGAATTTGGACCTGGAGAATTTCCATATGGGGATTCGCAGTCTGGTCATTTTGTACCATAAACTGTCTGAGATAAAACAAGTTTAGCCGCAGACTAACGCAGGCAAAAATCTTAGCCGCGGATCCGTCTTCGTCCGGCAACTGCCGGGCTACAACACGACAAGTTAACGCGGACCGCTCGGATAGCGAAGTCACCACAGGGTTCACCGAGGGTTAGTCGAACTGGTGGGGCGGCTTGGCCGAGGGCGGCGTCTAATTTCTAATCTAGTTGAACTTTTAGTGCCGGGATAGATTTAGTAGTCACCCGGCGATCCAAGTTTGGTAGGGCGGTCTCGCCGAAAGCGCCGTTTAATTCGCATGAGATTTCAGCACGCTCGGCGAGCGGGTTCTACCCGGGTTTTATTCTTCATTTTTCGACAAATCTGCTACAAAAATATTTTTACTCTCCCATCCCCAAACGATCCAAAGCAAACGCATATTCAAAAGCGATCTCCTTCAGATAATCGTACCGCCCGGATGCACCACCATGTCCGGCACCCATGTTGGTTTTGAGCAGTAAGAGATTATCGTCGGTCTTCATGGAACGCAATTTCGCGGTCCATTTGGCCGGCTCCCAATACCCCACCCGCGGATCATTCAATCCCGCCGTGATGAGCATGTGCGGATAAGCCTGACGGCGTACATTTTCATACGGTGCATAGGATTTCATATACGCATAGTACTGCTCTTCATGGGGATTACCCCATTCGTCATACTCCACCACGGTCAACGGGATGGTGGGATCCAGCATGGTATTGATTACATCCACAAAAGGCACATCGGCGATAATCGCTTGGAACAGGTCCGGCCGCATGTTGGCCACCGCACCCATGAGCAGACCACCGGCGCTACCACCACTGGCCACCAGTTTCTCTTTGGTCGTGTAATTTTCCTGAATCAGATATTCAGCCGCATTGATAAAATCGGTAAAAGTATTCTTCTTCCTGAGAAATTTCCCGTCCTCATACCACTGACGTCCCATTTCACCACCACCCCGCACATGGGCAATAGCGTATATAAACCCACGATCCAGTAAACTCACTCGGTTTGTGGAAAAATAGGGGTCCATGCTGGCGCCGTATGCGCCGTAACCATAGAGCCAGCAGGGGTGGCTGCCATCTTGGACAAATCCCTTTTTGTAAACCATCGAAATGGGAATCGGAGTGCCATGCGCTGCAGTTGCCCAAACCCGCTTGGATTCGTACTGACTGGCATCGTACCCGGGTACCTCATCCACCTTCAGTGTATGGCGCTCATGCGTGGTCATGTTGAAGTCGAAAACAGTGGTAGGGGAAACCAATGAGCTGTATCCAAACCGGAGGACATCTGTGTCAAATTCCACATTCCCCGTGGGCCAGACCGTGTAAGCCGCATCCGGATAGGTAATGGTGTGTAAACGACCATTCACCGGGTTTAAAATACGAATCCGCTTCAACCCTTCCGCCCGCTCAAACAACGCCAGGTAGTTCTTGAACACGCTGATATAATCCAGCTTAATCGCTTCATCGTAGGGCAAAACCTCTTCCCAATTGGCATAACCGGGTGAGGTGACCGACGTCTGCATGAGCCGGAAGTTCAGGGCGTTATCATTGGTGACGATATAAAATTTCCCGTTTCGATGCGTCACCGAATACTCCCGGCCATTCTTGCGCTCTTCGATGAGCTTAAACGCATCGGCTGGCCTATCAGCACTCAAAAACCACACTTCCGAGGTGATTTTACTCCCCAGATTGATGAGCAGGTACTGTTCATCCTTCGTCTTGCCAATGTCCAGCCAGAATCGTTCGTCCGGTTCGGTGAAAACCAGCTCATCTATACCATCACTTCCCAGCGTATGGCGATACAGCTGATACGGTCGGTGGGCTGCATCCTGCTTGGTATAAAAAAGCGTGCGATTATCGTTGGCCCACTGCACATCACCATCTATAGCGGGAATAACATCAAGGAGTCGTTCTCCGGTGCGCAAATCTTTCACATACAGCGTATAAATCTCGTTGCCCGATGTATCCGTGACGAACGCCAGCAGATTATGATCCGGGCTGATCCGCATGGTGCGTACCCGGTGATAGTCAAATCCCTCCGCCAGGACATTTTCATCTAAAAGCACCTCTTCTCCTGTTTCCAGACTCCCCTTTTTCCGGCAGAAAATGCTGTACTGTTTACCCGCTTCGTCCCGGGAGTAATAGTAATATTCCCCCTTACGGACCGGGACTGATTGATCATCCTCCTTAATGCGCCCTTTTAGCTCCTGGAAAAGCAGCTCCTGAAGTTTTTCAGTGGGTGCCATCATTTTCCGGGCGTATTTATTTTCCGCCTCCAGGTACGTAATCACTACTGGATTTTCACGATCCCTGAGCCAGTAATAGTAATCGGTACGCACATCACCCAATGTGGTATCCACCCGCGCAATCCGCTGCGCTGTCGGCGGTTTCATTTGTTTCATATTCTTCATATCTTTCACGTGCCCGGCGCAACCGGCCACCATAATACTCCCTAATAGTATCGCACCGCTTAATAAAAACAGCCTGTTCCGTTTTCTCAGATGCATTCTCTCCGAATTCCGCCTTTGCATGATTGGCTCCCCCTGTTTAAGAAAATTATCAGCGGAAAATATACGCCGGGAGAGAATCGGGAAGTAGCCGGATTTCTACTGTTTTTGGGCAATCGGAATGTTTGTTCCCTGAAAGGTGAGTGTGTAAACTACCCCCATGTATCCCCTTCATTTTCAATCCTACGGCACCGGAACACCCCTTATCATTTTACACGGATTATTCGGTTCCTCAGACAATTGGTTCGCTACCGCGCAAACATTGGCCCATTCACTAAAGGTCTTCACGCTGGACGCCCGGAATCACGGCGCTTCACCGCATTGTGATGTAATGACTTACCAATTGATGGCGCGGGATGTGGTGGAATTCATGCAGCGACATGGATTGGAATCGGCGGTGATCCTGGGACATTCCATGGGCGGTAAAACCGCCATGGTCATGGCAGATGATTATCCTGATTATGTGCAGAAGCTCGTTGTTGTGGACATTGCACCGCGAGCGTACCCACCGCGTCATCTGGAAATGTTGTCAGCCATGGAAAAATTGGAACTGCAAACCTATACCAATCGCAGAGAGCTGGATCAAGCACTTAAATCCGCAATCCCCAATCCGGCAATCCGACAATTTTTGCTCAAGAATGTAAAACGCGATGCCGCTGGTGAGTTTTTCTGGCAACTGAATCTGTCCGCCCTGCGTGACAATTATGATAATTTGAATGCTACCACGCTTCCCGGTTCGCCGATAACCATCCCGACCTGTTTCATCCGTGGAGGAAAATCAGATTACATTTTACCGGAAGATGAGGAACATATCCATTCCCATTTCACATCGGCCACTATCGAAACCATTTCCAATGCAACCCACTGGGTCCATGCGGATGCACCGGAAGCATTTGTACAACTTGTGCGCGGTTTTATCGGATAACCGGTTATTGGACAAACCGGTGAAAAGTTTCGGGATTAATTCTGGTGGGTTAAAATAGGGTGACGTTCGAAGGCGCTGATGAGGTTTTCACTCACCGATGATTTTCACCAGTACCCGCTTCCGGCGCCGGCCGTCAAATTCCCCGTAAAAGATCTGCTCCCACGGGCCAAAGTCCAGTTTTCCCTCGGTAATGGCCACAACCACTTCCCGACCCATAATCTGCCGCTTATGGTGGGCATCGCCATTGTCCTCACCCGTTCGATTATGGTGGTATTTCTCCGGGCTGGGATCGAAAGGCGCCAACCACTCCAGCCAGCGCTTGTAATCTTCATGCAGGCCCGGCTCATCGTCATTGATGAAAACCGAAGCGGTGATGTGCATGGCATTTACCAAACATAAGCCCTCTTTCACGCCGCTCTTTGCCACGACCTCTTCCACCCTGGAGGTGATGTTGAGAAAGCCCATTCGCTCCGGAATGTTGAGGTACAAATATTCGCGTAATGATTTCACAATCTCCTCCTCCTGCCTTTGCGGAGTACATCCATTATTCAATGCCCTGCTTGAATCGCTTGTGTAGTAAAATTTTACCCGACCCGGCCGGGACGCTCACACGACCCTTCACCACACCCAAACCACCGGTCTCGACGCGTTTTTCATCTGCTAATATCAACCAGGAACCGGATGGTAAAGTCACTGCTGTTTTTTCCGTAGGATGTCCATTCAAAACCACCACCACAGCGGGATCTCCACCGGAATTTTCAGGAATCATGAACGCCAGTGACTGGCCATTTTCAGCAGGTAAAAATTGCCGTATTCCCGGTGTGGCATCGCGCAGCAGATCCAGGCGTTTACGAATGTCAATCAAGCCGGCGTAATAATTTACCAGCTCATGATTCAGTGCCGCGTCATTCCAGTTCAGCCAGTTGGTCGCGTTGTCCTTGTCATAGGAATTGTGATCCAACTGCCCAATCCGCGATTCATCCACATCGGTTTCCGCGATGACTTTTGCGCGACCCCAACTCTGTCCCTCGTGAACCATCACCGGTCCCTGGCTGGTAAAAAGCGCCAGAGCAGCTAGTTTATGCGTCTGTATCTGCTCGCGGGTCAACTCCGCCATAGCCTGACGTTGTACGGTTTCATGGATACCCACATCCCCCAGACCAATCCGAATAAAATCGCCCAGGGTGTGGTCATCATGGGAGGCCAGATAGTTCACACTCTGGCGGGGCTCCTGGTAATGCCCGCCCAATTCCCGCGTATATCCGGACATGAGCGCCTGGTAAAATTTCAAATCATGGTGGTCCCAGAGCTGACCGAAAATGAATCCGGTGTCATGGTTTTCCGGATTGGGATTACGCCCCTTGATGGCATTGCGAAAATGATCATTCCACGACGCCCAGCCGGCTTCAGCCAGTTCAGCCGGATTGTATCCACCACCGCCCCAGGGCTCGCCAATAAGAATCACATCCGGATTCACTGCCCGGGCTGCTTCGGTGATCGCCTGCACCGTTTCCATGTCTATCATTGCCGCCAGGTCGAATCGAAATCCATCAATATGGTATTCCTTCATCCAAAAAAGAATGCTCTCCACGATGAGCCGGCGGGCCATGGGACTCTCGGTGCGTAAATCATTGCCGCAACCGCTTTTGGAGAGAAAGTCCCCATTTTCGTCCAGTCGAAAATAGTACTGTTTATCAATGTATTTCAGGGGATTAGCATCATACTGGGATACATGGTTGTACACCACATCCATAATCACAGCGATACCGTTCTGGTGTAATGCTTTCACCATGTCCTTCATCTCGGTGACCGCTTTCCCGGTCGTCCCGGTGTACTCACCTTTGACTTCCGAACCGTCGGAAGCGTAGCGTGAGGTGGGCGCGAAAAAGTAGGAGGTCATGTATCCCCAGTGGTTTTTGGCGTACGGATTCCAATCATTAAAAACCGGCGCATCAGGATTTTTATAATCCACCTCCAGATAGCCAAATTCGTGCAAGGGCAAAAACTCCACCGCATTATAGCCCATTTTTTTTATGTGCTTCAGACCGCCAAGGGAGCTGTTCAGCAAGCCGGTGTAGGAACCTGATTGGGAGCTTTGCGCAGATGGATGAGCGGTCAGATCTTTCAGATGGGCTTCCAGAATCATGTAGTCTTCCCACGGTCGCCGGATCCAGGAATCTCCTTCCCAATCGTACGGGGAATTCTCCGGAATCAGTGTTTTGGAAGGATAGGTGTAATGATTAAAGCGCACCACCGCCTGGCTGTAAGGATCAGCCACAACCACCGATGGATCGTACATGTGTATATTGGTGCGGGGACCATCCAGGCGGTAGCCATAAAATTTCCAGTCCTGTGGCCAGCTTAGCATGGTTTCCCATACGCCGTCTTCATCCCGGTGCATGGGAATGTCATTCCCGGCCTTATCTGTGTGCTGTTGGAACAGAACCAGAGATACCTGGGTGGCATTGGGGGCAAATACTCTAAATGTGGCCATGTCATCCGTCAGGGTAAGCCCCATCGGTTTATCGGATTGCAATTGGAAAAGCGGTTTGGTCAAGGGTGGCACTCCTGTGTGAGATGCTGTATGGGAATCGGTTTCCGGAACAGGCTGACAGGCCATTAGAAAAATGAGTGAAATGCCTGAGAGCACGCTGGCTCCGGTGTGGGGAACGGACATATCTCCTCCTGCCTTTGAGGGCTAACATAAGCCGTACAGACCGTCTCGCCAATTGTTAAGGGCTACCGGGAACCATTATGCTTTCAGTCGGTAACACGAACATTATTTTGTAACCCAATGCATTTTTCCCATCTCAAAGGTCAACAGAACAGGAGAGCCTTTCATGCAGAAAAAGAAAAAAATGTTAACCGCCGTCGTCAGCGTCATCGCTGTAATCGGCGTGTTCGCCATATTAGGTACCACCACAAGTAGCGCCCAAACAGCGCCCGATTTCAGCCTGCCCGATATCAACGGTAAGGCGGTTTCGCTTTCCGAATTTGAAGGTAAAATCGTCATTGTGGACTTCTGGGCAACCTGGTGTGGTCCCTGTAAAATGGAAATCCCGGGGTTTGTAAAACTGCAGGAGAAATACAAGGATGATCTGGTTATCATTGGCATTTCCCTGGACCAAAACGGTCCCAAAGCGGTTGTACCTTTCGCCCAGGAATACAAGATTAACTATCCGGTGGTTTACGGAAACGGTGAAGTTGTGAAAGCCTACGGCGGGGTGAACGGCATTCCCACGACCTTTGTCATTGACCGGAAGGGTAACATCCAGCGCAAGTATGTGGGCTACCGCGCTGATAGTGTTTTTGAAGCGGATATCAAAGAATTGTTATAAACCGGATTTTTTTATGGAACCTTTTGGTTCCGATGTGCTATAAGCACACAGCAGCAATATCATAGACCCTCCTTAAATAGACAAGCCCGGCAATTTTGCCGGGCTTCTTATTTGACCACAATTCACATTAAACAGCCTTTAGGTTTTCTCCTTTTTTTAAAAAAAATATAAGCCCCGGTTAGATAACCAGGGCTTATTCGTCTTAGCAGACAATTGGGTTAACTGAGATGAACCTACAGGCCTGTCTCCGCTACCACACCAGACACATGTTCCACGGTCACTTTCAGCGCGGCTTTTTCTTCATCTGTGAGTTTAACTTCCAGGATTTTTTCAATCCCGCCAGAACCGATTACCGTGGGAACGCCGATGAACAAGCCATTCACACCGTACTCCCCTTCACATAAGGCTGCGCTGGGAATAATGCGTTTTTTGTCCCTCAGGTAGGCTTCGGCCATCTCAATCGCCGACTGGGCTGGGCTGAAAAATGCCGAGCCATTACCTAACAACTTCACGATCTCTCCGCCCGCCATGCGGGTACGGTCCTCAATGGCTTTCAGACGGTCGGTGGAAATCAGTTCAGTTGCCGGAATACCACCAATGGTAGCCAAGCGGGTGAGCGGAACCATTGTATCACCATGACCACCCAGCACCAGACACTGGACATCTTGAACAGAATATCCCGTTTCCATAGCCAGGAATGCCCGGAACCGACCACTGTCCAAGGCACCGGCCATACCGATTACCTGGTTTTTCGGGAATCCGCTGGTTTTGTAAAAGGCGTACACAATGGCATCCAGAGGATTGGATACGACGATGACGAATGCCTTCGGGGCATATTTCTTTACATTCTCAGCCACATTTTTGATGATGTTGAGGTTGATTTCCAACAGGTCATCCCGGCTCATTCCCGGTTTGCGCGGAACGCCAGCGGTAATAATCACCACATCAGAATCGGCAATATCCGCATAGTTGCTGGTACCGATAATTTCGGCATCGTAGCCATCATGGGGACGCAATTCCATAATGTCCAGGGCTTTACCCTTCACCGGATTTTCAAAATCGGGGATGTCCAGAATAACCACATCGCCTAATTCTTTCTGGGTGGCGATTAATGCCAGAATGCCACCGATTTGTCCACCGCCGATTAATGCAATTTTTTTTCTGCCCATTCGAGCCTCCAATACGTTTAAATTTCCTTGCCGGATACAGCAATTGATGTGTTCAATTTTTATGCCATTTTACCATGAATCCCGGCTGTGTGCAAGGCAATCCACCGAATAAACCCGGGTTTTTTCCACCACATCACGGCATTTTTTGCTTTTACTCAAGGGGCGGTTAAATTGGTCGCATGGGAGATAAAACATTTTTCGCTGACTGGATTGTCCCCATTACTCGTCCCCCGGTACAGCGGGGATTTATTTCAATTAAAGACGGCATTATTAAAGATTTAGGTGCGCAATCTGACTTCACCGGCGACCCGTCAAAAGTCACGACGCTGGACCATGCGGTGGTATTCCCCGCACTGATTAATACCTTGTTCCATCCCGATTTTTCCACCGGCCAACGGGGTCAAATCCCCAAGGGTAATTTCATTACCTGGCTCCACGCCGCCCAAAATCGTTCCGCTGGTCAGAGTGCCAGCGATTACCAGAGTCAGGCTTTGAGCGCGCTGCGCAATATTCTGGAGGCCGGGACCGCAGCCGTTGGCATTCGCACGCACCATCCGGAAATCGGGAGTCATTTGGAAAACTCCGGCATCTACTCCGCTATTTTTCACACGATTGCCGGTTTTAAAGGCTATCATGCCGGCGAGATTTGGCGACAGAGCAAACGAAAATTCCAAAACTGGGAAAATACACAGCACACACATCACCACCTGTCTGGTGAATTTCTCTTCACGACCGCACCGCTGTTACTCCTGGAAATTGCGAAAATGGAAAAACGAATTGCCCTGCCGATTGCCGTCTGTCACGACGAAGAATATTTCCTCACACGGCGGAATGGTGCTATTTATCAATACCTGTTGAGCCGTGATGACATGGACTATCGCTGGCGTCCACCACAGGTTTCCCCCATCCAGTATCTTCTGGACGGAGGATTTGCCGTGGCTGATAACATCCTGAGCCATCTGATTCATATTTCCGAAGAAGATTTGGACGCCCTGTCCGAGTACCCCGTGGATTTCCACATCTGCCTTCACCCCCGGTTTGATCGGGTTTGGGAACTGGGTACAGCCCCGGCCGCTCTCATGTGTAAGAAGGGGTTCAACCTGTGCCTGGGAACCTTTGCCGAGCACCTGGATCTGCGCAAGGAGATGCGGTCGGCCCTGGCCGAATACGGATTCAGGCCTGACGAAATTTTGGAAATGGCGACGATTAATGGTGCCGTGGCACTGGGTTTTGAAAACCAACTCGGTTCCATCGACCCGGGTAAACAAGCTCGTCTGTTCATGGTGACGGATAAATCCGGGATCGGCGACCCCTATGACCTCATCTTCTCAAACGCGAAACTTCAGCCCCTAAGCTGATACCTTTCCCTTTGTTGCATACCCATCCGACTGTAATTTTTCACCTAATCAGGAGATTTTTACTCATGCTTCCATACCGATTCCGTTACCTACTTATTCTGGCGACAATCTTAACGGGTCTGATCATGCTCTCGGGGTGCGAAAAAAATCCTGGGGATAATGACCCTCCGGCCACCGGTGATCTAGATTTTACCCACTACGTGGCATTGGGCAACTCCCTCACGGCCGGCGTTTCCAATGGCGCACTGTACGAAGCCGCGCAGCGCAACAGCTTCCCCAATCTCATTGCCCGGGTAGTGGAGATGGCGGATTTCCAGCAACCTCTCATGGCGGATTCCGGGTTCAGCTTTTTACCCACTGAAGGCCGGATTGTTATCAATCCGTTGACCATGAACATCCGCTTTTCACAAGCCGGTACAGAGGCCAATGGGGATCTGGATCGCGCGTTTAACAATCTGGGCATTCCGGCCATCCGGACCCGGCAGATGTACACAGCCACCACAGCAGGCGAAGCAGATGACAATCATTTTGTGGATAAAATTCTGCGCAATCACGGCCGAAGTGCTGTGGACGAAGCGCTCACGCTTGATCCGACTGTGATGACAATCTGGATCGGGAATAATGACATCCTGGAAGCCGCAGTACAGGGTATGAGTGGTGCAGGTTACACACCACCGGAACTTTTTGCAGCACAATTGGATACCTTGCTGATGCGAATTAACGCCGGTACCGATGCACCGTTAATTGCCGCGAATATCCCGGATATCACACAGGTACCCTATTTCACCAGCATTCCGCCCTATTTGAGGCATCCGGAAACACATGAAAAAGTTTACATCTACGGTGTTGTGGATGGCGTACCGCAACAACTCACCGAAGATGACTATGTGCTGTTTTTCGCCCTGCCTGCGTTTTATGCCCTGCAAGACTCCCTGAATAACGGCGTCCTGCCGGGACCACAGCAAGCCATTAGCGATACGCTGGTGCTGGATGCTGGTGAGGCGCAGGAGGTGCGCGACATTATCCTGGCTTATAATCAGACCCTCGCCAACGCGCTCACCGATGGGAAATTTAACGCGCTGGTGGATATTCATACCCTTTTCGATGAGCTGCGAACGGCGGGATATAACTTTGAAAATGGTTTGACCTACACGCCAGATCTCCTGGGATTTGACAGTTCAGGTAATATTCAGCTCAAACTGGCAACCACACTTTTCAGCCTGGATGGCCTCCACCCCAACAGTCTGGGATATGCTGTCATCGCCAATGCGTTTATTGAGGTCATGAATGTCACCTTTTCCGCCAGTATTCCCCTGGTGAAACTCACCCATCTCCAATAATATTAGCCATGAACTCACACAAGCGGGAAGAAAGTTTGCCCATCCGGATAAGGAAGCTGCTTATCGTCGCTGTTTTGGTTATCACTGCCTGCGAAATGCCTTCAGGATTGGAACCGGTAGCCGGTGTTGAAGGAACGCTGACCTTCAACGGAGCCTGGCCAGACTCGATAAAGGGAGCCGCCCTGGTAGCCCTGAGCAGTTTTCCGTCTGACGTGAGTCAGGCCGCCGATTTGCTGGTGAATTACAGCACCCCTGCCCCATTCCGCACCGACTCCATCGAACACTTTATCCAACTGCTGCCGGGAACGTACTATTTCCTCACCTTGGGTCTCACCATTGAGCCGGCCGTTTTCGCAACCAAGCTGGATTCCTTTCAAACCAGCGGAAATCTTCCGGTGGTGCTGTTGGATACGGACTTGGCCACCATAAGCCAGCCGGTTACCATTTTACCGCAAACCATTCGCCCACTGGATCGCGCCGTATGGTTCTAAAAAACCATTACTTTTGGAAACTCTGCGCCATGCTTAGTCTGAGCCTCTCACTGGGCACAACGGTTTTTGCTCAGGAAAGAGGCAGTATTTCGGGACAGGTTGTGGATGCTAAAACCAGTGATCCCCTGCCCGGCGTGAATATCCTGGTGCAAAACACCTTCCTGGGAACCACTACGGGACCTGATGGCCATTTCCGGGTAACCGGCCTAAACCCGGGCATCTACACCATCACCATCAGCATGATCGGCTACCGGCGTGAAACCATCCGGGACATCCCGGTGGTATCAGACACTGACTGGCATGTACTGGTGGCACTGAATCAGGATGTATTAAGTTCACCCCAGGTGGTGGTGACCAGTTCCCGCAAAACCCAGGATATTCTGGAATCCCCGGTAACCGTTAGCGTCATTGGTGCCCGGCAAATCCAGGAGCAGGCGGCGATCGATCTGGTGGATATTTTGCCCTACGAGCCAGGTATTAGCACGGTGAATGGTCAGTTGAATATCCGGGGTGCAAGCGGGTACACCCTGGGCGCCGGGTCCCGCTCCCTTGTCCTACTGGACGGCATTCCGCTCCTGGGAAGTGCTGCGGGAAATGTGACCTGGCAAATTGTACCCACTTCTGAAATCGAGCAGGTGGAAATCGTCAAAGCAGGCGGTTCCGCGCTCTATGGTTCCAGCGCCATGGGCGGTGTGGTGAATATCATCACCCGAAGTGGAACCTACCGGCCAGAGACCCGGCTGCGATTGAAAGGCGGTACCTACAGCAATCCTGCTTTTAATGAATGGCAGTGGCGGGATACGCGCGGCTATTTCTATACAGCTGAACTGAGTCACGCTCGATCCATGGCCGCCCACAATGGCTGGTTTCGTGTACAGCGCCAACACGACGACGGCTATAATGAATTGGGTTGGTATGATGCCGTGAATCTGACCGGGAAGGTTAAGCTCAACTTTGGGACCCACCATTCCGCATCCCTCTATGCCAATTTTCTCGCAGATAATGGCGGCCTCTCTTCACAATGGCGCAGCGCCGCACACCCCTTTGAAGCACCGGTGGGGCTGGAAAATGACCGCATTGATGGTACGAAATTCAATCTGAATGCCATGTACAATTACATCTATTCCCCGAAAGTGGTGTTGAAAACCCGGGGCGCTCTCTACCAGGTGGATTGGCAGGATCACGGGTCAAACACGGATAATTCCTCGGAACGAAAACTGTACAGTGATTACCAATTAAGCGCCAGCTGGACCGACCGGCTGAACACCACGGCCGGACTTACCTTCCAACACGCCGCAATTGATGCGGACATTTTCGGTAATCATAGCAGTTTGTCCGCAGCATTCTACTTTCTGGCCCAGCAACAATTGAGTCAACGAATTATGCTCACCCTTGGCAGCCGCTGGGAGCAATACAGCGTGGATGGCAAATTCCTGGACAAAATGATTACCCCTCAATTCGCACTCAATGTTCGACCAGTGAGCGGACTGGCCTTTCGAACCAGTGTTGGTTGGGGCTTCCGGGTGCCCACCATCGCCGAAATGTTCACCCGCTCACAACTCAGTATTTTCAAGGTGGAACCCAATCCGGATCTCACCTCCGAAAGCAGCATCTCCTATGAAGTTGGCAGCACCTGGGTGGTTCCGGCATCCGGAAAATTACTGGATCAGATGAAATTGGATGTGGCGGTATTTCAAAACAATTACGATAATCTGATAGAACCCACACCGGACGCCAATGGCATCATCCATTTTGAAAATATCACCAAAGCCCGGGTGCGGGGCGCCGAAGCCGGTGTTGTAACCAGTTGGTTGAATCAGGGACTGACACTTGGTTCCAGCTATACCTATCTGGACCCGGTAGCCCTGGATAACACCGATGCTGTTCGAGACACGCTGGCTTACCGATACCGCCACCAGTGGGTCTCCACAATTGGGACGCGGGTGTTTGGGATTTCATTGAAACTGGAATACCGTTACGCCAGCCGCATGGAAAAAACCCAGCTCTTCCAGGAGGATCCACGCACGGGTCAGGATCGTCGCGTACCGATTCATGTTTGGAATACGGGATTTGGATATTCGAAGAACGACTGGGATTTTTTAATGCGTATTGAGAACATTTTCCAATACTACTATGTGGAGCTGGAACGCAATATGGGTCCCGAGCGGAATCTCTCCCTCACCCTCAACTATCACTTTTAATTATTCGACCGGGGGATTGAAATGATGCTACCAATATATTTATCTCGATTCACACGACTTCTCCTACCCGGAATTGTCATTTTTCTGATTTGGTCGTGTCAAACCTCGGCACCAGACGCCGCACCGGCAGATGCATCATCGGCTCCCCGGCAAACGCAACAGCACATTACCGCTCCCGATACCCTGGTCTATCATTATTTGGATTACACCAAAAATATGGGGGATTGTGACAGCCTCACGACTGGCTGCGTCCGTGTGGAAATGCAATACCCGGTCTTTACGGAGCCGTTAGAGGATTCGGCTCTGGGCATTCTAAATGATGTTGTCCAGCGGTTTATTCTGGCAACTCACGACGGCGCCGGGATGGCCACCGGTCTGGATGTCTTCAGTGAATCATTCTTTCATGACTACCAACTGATGCGGGAGGACATTCCCGATTATATGGTGAATTGGGAGATGATCCGCCGTGTGGAGATATTACTGAACCTGCCGGCTGTAGTCAGCCTGAAAAGTATGGAATACACCTTCACCGGTGGCGCCCACGGCATGAGTGCCACCCGGTTAGCCAGTTACTGGACCGACACGGGTGAAAAAATCTCCTTGTCAGATATTTTGATTCCCAATTTTGAGCAGGAATTACGGTCGATTGGTGAAAAATATTTCCGTCGACAGCGGGAAGTTCCTTCAGATCAGGATCTGGATGAAGCCGGATTCTGGTTCGAAAATAACCGGTTCAGGCTCAGTGAAAATTATGCCCTGGTTTCAGAGGGACTCCTCTTCCTCTATAACCCGTATGAAATAGCGCCGTACAGTTTCGGGACACTGGAATTCGTCATCCCGTTCCATGAATTTCGCCATTTACTTGATCCGCTGAATCCGTTACCTGCGGAACTGACCAGCGCCCTGTAAGTCGGCATTTTCCACGAAAATCCAGTCAAAAAACCCGGCTTCCCACCACCGCGTCATCAGCTACCTGGAGCAGGACCACCCCTTTTCCCGCTACATCCACCCCCAACACCAGCACTTCCGACATGAAATCTGCGATCTGCTTTGGAGGAAAATTCACCACTCCGATAATCCGCCGATTCAGCATATCTTCCGGCTGGTAAAAATCAGTGATTTGGGCGCTGGATTGTTTCACGCCCAGTGTTTCGCCAAAATCGATCCACAGTTTGTACGCGGGTTTGCGGGCATTTATGAATGGCTCCACCTGCACGATTTGCCCCACGCGCATATCTACTTTCTCGAAGTCCGAATACGAAATGAATGGCTGTAAATGCATGTTATGAATACCTCAGCATTCGGGTTGTGTGGTCACTACGGACTCATTCCAGGGTCTGGTTTTTAGATGCGGAAACAAGTCCAGCATGACACGCGGGTAAGCGATCGGGCGGTTTATCAAAGACACGATGGCTCAACTGCCAATCTCCAGAAATGCCAACGCCCGACGCTCGGACCAGTATTCACCATCGTCATTAAATGACATGAAGCCCACGTGACCGCCGGCGAACGGCATTTCCAAAAACAAATTGGGATTGGTTTGCGCTGCTTCCACCGGGTAACACGGCTCCGGCAGGAAGGGATCATCCTGCGCATTCACAATCAGCGTAGGAATGGAAATTTCCCTCAAATCCGGCTTGGCACTACATTTCTCCCAATAGTCCTCCGCATTTTTAAAACCATGCAACGGCGCCGTGTACTGGTCGTCAAAATCCTTAAAATTCTTAATCGAACCATAGTCAGCGTCACTCAACTCATGGGGGAATAACACCATTTTCTCACGAATTTTCTGGTGCAGACTGCGGAGAAAACGGATCATATATGGCCGATTGGTCCAATGGCCAATTTTTCGGGAACTGGAGCTGAGATCCAGGGGCACGGAGAATGTCACGGCATGGGAAATCTGGTTCGGTATGGCCGATCGCTGTTCCCCCAGATATTTCAGCGTCAGATTCCCGCCCAGACTGAATCCGATGAGCGCGATTTCCGTATAAGATTTCAGGTTCCGGATGTGCTTCACCACCGTTTCCAGATCATAGGTGGCACCAGAGTGGTAAAATTTCAGCGTGCGGTTGGGCTCGCCACTGCAGCCGCGAAAATTCCAGGCACAGGCATCCCACCCGTGGGCATTCAGCGCCCGTACCATTCCCAGCACGTAATGCCGCCGGGAATGCCCTTCCAGGCCGTGCGATACAATTGCCACTTTCCGGCTGCCCGCCCGGGACCAATCCAAATCCAGAAAATCGCCATCCGGTGTATCAATGCGTTCCCGCACATACTGCACACCGTTTATTCGACGCGCCAGCGTTGGAAATACCGACTGAAAATGCCCGTTGGACATCAACGGCGGCGGATGATAGGTAGAGGGCTGGATAAGGGGCATAATGACTAGTGCAGGGGTTTGAGAATAGGACGCCGGTACTGTTCCGGATTGGTGGTATCAACCTGGAATCCCATCTGAAGGGCGTATTTTTTCATGGAACGGCTTTGGGGTGTGAAGAGAAATGTGTGGGCGTTGTATTTGCTGAAATAGGTATTGTCCGGGTGAAACATAAAATGGGCGTTTTTCAAGTCCCGATAGGCGGGAATCACATAATCCAGATCAATATGGATTTCGCCATTGTCATGGGCATGAAACACGAACAACCCTACCGGGATGAGATTCCGGAGAATAAAGACGGCTTCACTTCCATTTAATTGTTCATAACGAAAATCCGGAAAATAGCGTTTGATCTCCCGCTTGTGGAATTCCAAAAACTTCTGCATAAACCGGGAATTATGAGCATCTACCGGCAGCAGTGAGAAATAGTCCTTCTTGCGAGCCATTTGCCGCAGGTAATAGAGATTCACCAACACAATAAACGCATTCACCACAGCCACGGGGTAGGATTGAATCACCAGACCGTAGAGCATAAATAATATGGAGCCACCCAGGTTAATCCACCGCAGGCGCCAGATATTGCTCATGGTGAGTGAGATGGCCACCAATAAGGAACCCGCGT
>JAIPJR010000096.1 GCA_021734045.1 Fidelibacterota bacterium | reverse complement strand
TTTTTCCGGATCCAGCGTATCCAATTCAATATCAAACACATCAATATCGGCGAAGCGTTTAAATAAAACGCCCTTGCCTTCCATCACCGGTTTCCCGGCCAGGGCGCCAATATTCCCTAATCCCAGTACAGCTGTTCCATTGGAGATAACGGCTACCAGATTTCCTTTGGCTGTGTATTCCTTCTCCAATGCCGGATTGGCTTCAATCTCCAAACAAGGGTGTGCCACACCCGGCGAGTAAGCCAGACTTAAATCCCGCTGTGTGGAACAAGGTTTGGTGGCGTTGACCTCAATTTTTCCCTTACGACCTCTGCTGTGATACTCAAGGGCATCCTGCTTTGTAATCATCGATTCATTCTCCTTGGTCAGAGTCGGCAACGGCTCTGGTGTTCAGGTTAAATTTTATTGAAATGCTCCATCTGCGGGTCATGCTTCCCAGAAATCCTTCAGTTTGGCTAGTCCCTCCTCGATCTGATCCACCTCAATGCCCGAATAGGCGAAGCGAACAAAGACCTTGTCCTCCCCCGGCAAAGCTCTGCCGAAATGCTCCCGAGAGCAGAACGAAACACCGGTCTTCTCCAAGGCGTCTTTGCGAAAATCAGCCGAACGGGTATAACCCTTACGGTGATAAATTTCGGTTATATCCGGAAAGAGATAAAAGGTGGTATTAGGCTTGGTCACCTTCACCCCGTCGATGTTTTGTAATGCCGCGGTCAGCGCATCCCGGCGGCGCTCCAGTTCCCGGACAATCGCCTGCTGAGGTTCATCCGGACCGGTGAGTGCAACCACACCGGCATGCTGGATAAAATGGTTAGAACAGGACTCATAGTTGGTGTTGAATTTGGATATCCCCGCGATAAGTTCTTTGGGACCAATGGCGCCGCCCAACCGCCAGCCCGTCATGGCGAATTTTTTTGAAAAAGTGTATAAGATGACCGTGCGTTCCGCCATGCCGGGCAGGCTGGCGATACTCTTGCCCTTTCCACTGTAGCGAATATCAAAATAAGCCTCATCCGACATGACCCACAGGTCATGCTTCAGTGCCAGGTTGGCTACCCATTGCATCTCCTCATCCGTAGATTCCGCGCCGATGGGATTCTGGTAATTGTTGTAGATAATGGCCACAGTTTTGTCGGTGATCTGTTTTTCAATCTCCTCCCGGTTCATGGCAAAACCGTCCGCCGTGGGACTAAACCCGTACGGTAAGGCTTTGCCCCCCAGAAATTCGATCTGGGACTCATAAATCGGGTAGCCGGGATTGGGATAAAGGACCGATTCGCCCTCTGACAGAATCACCCCTAAAAACTTACTGATGACCGGCTTCCCACCCGGCTGGACTGACACATTCTCGGATGTGTATTCAATGCCTCTGGCCTTGCCCACATCTTCAGCCAGTGCTTCCCTCAGCGGCAGAATGCCCGGACCAGGCGCATAGCCGGTTTTTCCCGCTTTAATGGCTGCCATAGCCCCATCCACGATGTGTTGCGGCGTGGGTAGATTAATATCACCCAGATGAAACGGATAAACCGTGTGCCCTTTCGCTGCCCAGGCCGCTGCATCCGCGCCGACAGCAAAAGCAGTCTCTGTCCCCAACCGGTTAAATCGTTCTGAAAATTTTCGCATGATATACCTCTATTTTTAATGGTACTTCAGGCAGGATACCCATTCTGTGACAAAACTCCCGGGGCCTGTGAATTCCGGAAGTTTTGAATCAAAATCAGTATTCCACGAAATGGACATTTGCCTGAAGATCACAACTAAAAAAAATCTTTTGTGACCAGTTCCCCCTTTATTTGTCATTGCACAAATAATATGCCAATACGAACCTGCTCCAGGCGTCCACGAGGGGTGACTGAAACAAAACCGGGAATGGAAATTCGTGCTCATTTAGTTGCCAATGTTAAACTTTTAACATTTGAATGCATTCAGAATTTCCGCAAATCATCCGTCACATACACAAACGGGGTGGACAGCCACCCCGTTGATTTTTCATTCGTATTTCCTGCTCATTAATTCACAGCACCGTCCAACATGTCACGAAGTCGTCCCAGACGCTGATCCCGGTCATTCACAAAGCGCTGAATGCCTTTGAAGATCCAGTCCGGCGAAATATGCGCTTCCTCGCACACCTCTTCCACCGAGCCACCGGTGCGCCACCGATTATCCCAGTCAGAAGAGATGGCATATTCCTCTGCGATTTTATTGGATAGCCAATCGTGCATGGTCCGCCGGGCGGCGTTGGTAACGACGGTGGAATCCAGCCAATCGGTGTCGGAAACAATGCTGCGACGGTAGGACTCCGGTTGCATGGCAAAGAGCTCCGGACTTACGGCTGCCACCAGCTTCACATTCAATCCGGCTTCGTCCAGTTTAGACAGAATTTTAATCACATTGGCGGTGGTGCTGGTGCCCTGGACAAAAAGACATCCCATTTTTGGCTGACCCGGCTTGTAATCACGAATCAAATAGGCACCCTTGGCCGCATTCATATAATCATCGATTCCCAGCGCTTTCCGGTCCGGAATCTCTACTGCCGGGCGGGTCAAATGGAGCGCAATAATGGGCACATCAGTCGCCATGGCCGCACCCAGCATGGGCGCAACTTCATTATGTTCCCAGGGATAGAGGTTGATAATTTGGCCTTCCGGGAAGAGCTGGGTCACACCCGGCGCGAAAATCCCGAAATGGGTACGCGAATCCTCGGCCGTTTCCGGCCCAGAATGTCCCGCCACCCAGATAACTTTCCCCACCTTGATTTCAGAATCCTGTCCTACCTGGCTGAACAGCCGCATCAGGCCGTACTTCAGGTAAGAAAATGATCCGTAGGTGGACGCGGCAGCATAATAGCCGTTAAACTCTTCAAAGGGTTTGTCACTGAGATTCACCGTGGCAATTCCAGCGCAAATTCCGGCATTGGCGAACTCGGTGATGCCCTGAGGTAACAGGCTGCCTTTACGGTTGTGAACGCGGTCATAAAAACCCAGTCCTTTGAAATCACCGTAGGGTTTAGCAAAGCCGGAAATATTGGTGGAGTCCGCCAAATCCGCCGACATGGCAATGACCAACGGCCGGCCGTATTTCTGGTAAGTGTAGGCATTCACCCAAGCGCCGAATTTGGTAAAGCCAGCCCGGTTGGGTGCTTTCTCTCCCGGCGCAGCGAATAAATCAGTCGGGTAATTTTTATAATCCGTGATAACCGTATCTTTGAAGGGATTTTCCGTGAAGTTGAAGTATGTGGTGGTTTTCTCTTCCGGAACCGAGTCACCAATGGCCACCAGCGTATCAGCTACATAGTTCAGGAATTCCTGATCCTCATAGAGGGATAGTACTTTTTGAAGATGATCGGCGGTTTGCTCTCGCCGCGCCGCTTCATCTGCCGGACCGGCTTCTCCAAAGCCGGTGAAACTCACCCCATACTTGTCCATGAACCGTTTTTTGGTCTTCCAGAAGGGTTCACTGTTGAATTTATGTGGCAAGCCGTGCGAGATGTTATCATAGACTTCATATTCGCGACCCTTACGGGTTTTAAACCAGGCCATATTGGGTCGCTGGTCCGGATTATCTGTGGAAATCATTTCCACGATTGCCCGGGTTACATCCGGCCAGTCCATGCCATTCTCAGCACCGAAGACCCGGAATCCGTGGGAGCTAAACCAATCTTCCGGTTTGCCATAAACCACCGAGCTGAAGGGGCGATTGTCAATTCCGAAATCATTCCAATCCAGCAGGTAATGCAAATTATTCAGCCCCAGTCCCCAGGCGGAATTCATGGTCTCATGAATCGCACCGGCCGTGGCGCCTCCTTCGCCTTCCACGGCAAAGACCTTCACATCATCCAGACCGGCTAATTTGAGCGCGGCTGCTTCCCCGGCTGCTGCAGGTGAACCGTGACCGGAAGGACCGGTGTTGAACTTGAAAAAGAGCGTTTTACCTGACATCTCCGCGTGACCCGGTAGACCACCATTATGACGCAGGGTAAGCAGATCCTCCCAATAGACCGCCTCACCGGGAATCTTGTATTTCTCATCACCCGTTTGCTCATATTTTAAACGCATGGCTTCGTTGAGTACTGCCAGGGCACCATAAATCAGCGGGACCGTATGTCCCGCAACCAGCACGAACCGGTCTGCAAATCTTTTTTCGGGATGGCGAATGTCCCACCGCATAGCGCCTGATAAAAGTGTTGCGGTGATCATGTGAACCTTCGACCGGGAACCACCCGGATGACCACTTTGGCGCAGATTGAGCATGAGATCAATGGACTGGTCAATCATATCTTTGATTTTTTCCCAGTGCGGAAATTGTTGCTCCAGATTCACATAATTCAGATTCATGATACTTTGTCCTTTTTGGGTGTGAATAATGGTTGAGGATACCGGCGTAAATGAATATGTAAACCCCAAATAAATAAATTCAATGGAGTAGGGTGTTCACATGGCCGTTGACGGAAATGATAGGGCATTATACTAAAAAACGATGAATTTGGTTGATGATATCCAGCAGCGTATGCGGAATTATTTCTTGCCGGTTGTAAAAAATCCCCTGTCCCGGGAACTCAATCTGTTTCCAGAAGTGCTGTAAGATTCTTTTTCCGCAGGACTTCAAACATGGCAGCCTGGGCTTCTTCCCAAACGGGATGCATGCCGCAACTTCCAATATACTGACAAGAGGCGCCATGGATCAGGCAGGTGTTCAGGTTAATGGGACCTTCCAACGCTTCTACCACCTCCAATAGTGTAATTTTCTCCAGAGGGCGGGCCAGGCGGACACCACCGGCGACACCGCGAATGGAGATCACAATACCTTTTTGGATAAGCGGTTTCAGTAATTTCCGTAAATAGGGCTCCGGGATTTGGCGGGCTTGTGAAATTTCGGCGATACTAATCTTGGCATCTGGTCCCTGATTCACCAGATAGGCAATTGCCCGTAACCCATATTCGCCTGCTTTGGTCACTTGGATCATGGTTTACCTCGTCCTTAGGTGGCATCCAATCATGTCAAACTTTCGTTCGGTAGAAGCCCCCCAACCGGCCGAGATTAACAGTGATGATATGATGGTGTGATAAAGATGCTTACTATTCATGAGAAGTTTAGTCTTATTATAAAGAATACTGATTCTACCCACATTTAATTACTGCGTCGGTGGACCATCGGCTTTTTTTAGGGCACTCACCCCCTGAGCAGACTGACGAATCACCAGGTTTATCCCACCCAGCGTTGCTACCAAACCAATGAATAAAAACAATAGTTCCCATAGTGTTGCGTCATTTTGAATAATATGTCCCCAGGCATAGATCAGGGCCACAATGCCGATGAGAATCAAGCCATAACCGATTTTCCGTACTTCCGATTTCCGGTTCAGGGATGCGGGCTGCTCTAATAGGGTTTCTGTCATTTTCATGTCTTCTTTGTTTTGCACAGACTGGAATACGGCAAATAATCTGCCAAAACGGGAGCATAAGTTTTTTACCTGTTTTTAACGCGCCTGAATATGAAAAAGCCATGCCCGCAGGCGTGGCTTTTTTTAAACAACTGAAGGACGGTAATTCTATTTGATATAGCTGATCTTTTGATGATGCTGCAGATGACCATTGTTCAGACGAACCAGGTAAATGCCGCTCTCCAGTGGCTGGAAATTATTGTTAACACCACGCCACACATACTGGTATGCGCCATCTGCTGTGAACTGATCCTGGAATACCACCTGTCCCAGCAGGTTGAAGAGGGTCACCGACACAACCTGAGCGTTTGATGTATGGACAGGAAATGTGACCGCTCCGTTGAATGGGTTGGGGTAGCCGGCCTTTACGGAAAAATCGTCCGCCACCTGGGGATCGTCACTCAGGCCGGTCACCTGGTTCACCCGACGGTAAATCCATTTGTCGGGATCCAGATCCACATGAGTTGGCACAAACGGTACGGAGATAGCAAATTCCTGGGTCCGGTTCTGATTGAACACCACCAGCGTTGTGTCCCGGCTGTCATTTCTGACCCGAATATCCATGGGCATGGTGTAAGTGGGATAGTTCATATCCTGGGTCTGGTCAATGTGGAGTAAAATTGTGGTGGTGTCGTCGGTCGTCTCCTGAATGCTCCACCAATAGTCATAAACCGGTCGGCCGGACCCGTAAATCCACTGCTGGAAAAACCATTCCAGCGGTTGGCCATACACCATTTCAGCAATTCCCTGAAAATCGGCCGTGGTGACGGACTGAAATTGGTAAGTCTCACGGTATTCATGGAGTATCTGAAAAAAGGCGGAATCACTCACCACATGACGCAGCATGTGCAGCACCCAGGCGCCTTTATCATAGACAATCCGGTTAAAAATAGAGCCAACAGTGGATGTGTCTGCCCGGTAAATGGAGCCGTAAAAATCCCAGTCTTTGTTGTGCATGGTGGCATGCAACGAGGCGCTGCCCCAGCGATATTCCGCATACAACGCTTCCGAGTAGGCTGCAAATCCTTCATTCAACCAAATGTGATGAAAATCGGCACAGGTAATCATATCGCCCCACCACTGGTGCGCCATTTCGTGGGCATTCAAAACTTCTCCGGCACCGCCCATGCTGGAGCAGGTCTGGTGTTCCATGCCACCGCCCCAGTTGAATTGTACCATCCCATATTTTTCTGCTGCGAAGGGATATTTGCCATAGAGTGCGTTGAAGGCGTCCATGATGTAAGGCGTGTCGGTCTGCCAGCGGTTATAGTATGTAGAATAGTTTTCAGGATAGACCCAGTACGCCAGCGGCATGGAATCCCCGTCGGTGAAATGGTAAACATCATTCCAGTAACTGTAATTGGTAACCGCCAGATGGACCAGGTAGGTTGTGATGGGATAATTGTGTTTCCAAACCCAGGATTTGCTGCCGTCAAAATGTTCCAGCGTGTCCGTCAGAACCCCATTGGAAACGGCCACCAGATTGCCCGGCGCGCGGATGGTCACGGACAAAGAATCGGCTTTGTCCCGGGGTGTGTCCTTACAGGGCCACCAGGTATGGGCACCATAGGGTTCACTCAGCGTGGAAATAATCGGCTGACCACTGTGGGAGGAGAAATCGAATCCCTGGAATCCAACCTGCTGCTGGGGCTGACCGTGATAATGGATAGTCACTGCCGACAGCGCATTCATCGCCAGTGTATCCCCCAGTATTACGGTGAGCAGGTTAGCATCATGCGTGTAGCTCACACCGTCACCGCCAAGGGAATCCACCGTGAGAACATTGGAAAAATCCAGTTGCACCTCGCTCAGGGCATTCACCTCAGATTCCAGCAGAATGGTTGTTGTACCGGTGATGGATTGATTCACCGGGTCCAGATTGAAAGCGAGGTCGTAATGCTTCACATCGTAATCGAACATGGCGTCATTGGTAACCGGTCGCGCCAGGGCGCGTGCGCTTGATTCATAACCACGCAATTCTTTGTAAACCATCCCGGCATAGGGATCGGCCAGGGGTTGGGCATGAACGAGCGCCAATGGTAAAAGGGACAGAAGTAAAAATATTTTACGATACAGCATAGATCTTCCTGATATTGGTTGCGGTCAATTTATGCAAATCGGCTCCATAAGAAAGTAACAAAAACTTCCCTGCCCCTGTCGGCAAAATCCCAAATCCCAATCATCAAATAACAAACAAATCCTAAATTCCAAAAATCAATTTCCGAAACGTGGTTTAGGAGAGCGGAACATCTTTGTTTTGTCATCCCGAACTTGTTTCGGGATCTTCGTTCACATGAAATACAAGACCCTGAAACGAGTTCAAGGTGACGCGGGAGGGCTATACACGACCTACCTGTCCGGCTCAAACAGAAAGCCCCTGGCAATGAAATCCCCCGGTGGGTTTTGGTACTATTTAAAAGAGACTGCCTTTGGAAACAGCCTCTTTTATTAACAAACCAGAATTTAACTGAAATGACGAAGCATCACTTCATCAAAATCACTTTCTGCGTTTTTGAGAAGTTCATACTGCCGTCATACCCCTCCCGGGACTCAGTACCGTGGGCAGTTAGTGAAATCAGATAAACACCACTGGGAACCTGCTGCCCCAGCTGGTTCTCACCATGCCAAGTCAGCGCATACCAACCCGCCGGCTGATTCACAATGATCTCCTGGTACACCAACCGCCCAGCCAAATCATAAATCCGGAAATCAACATGAGCATTGACCGGCAATCCGTATTCCAGAGTGGTGCTGGGATTAAAGGGGTTGGGGAATGCCGCCTCGACACTGAAGTTATCAGGTAACGGGACGGGTTTTGCCATTCCCATAAGTCCCTCAGTTGAAACCGTGGTTGACCAATTTGAGGTTTGATCTACATTATCAGTTGCCGAGACTTTATAGTAAG
>JAIPJR010000009.1 GCA_021734045.1 Fidelibacterota bacterium | reverse complement strand
ATCCCTCCTTCTTAATTGGATGGAGGGCATACGCAGTACCGTTTTGCATGTTCAAGTCGATAAATTTTATTTGAGGGCTTATCTTCATTATATTATGGCAGTTACAGTGGTACTTTTTTATCTAAGTGGGACAGTAGTGATTTGACAATACGAAATAATCCTGGAAATGTACCGGGTTTTGGGCTTCAAATAGGGTTACCCAGCCGCTATATTGGGGCGCAAATGTGAAGTATTTAAAGAGGAGATATCCTGTGAATAAAGATCAAGTTCTGAAGATGCTGGAAGAGGTTAAATATCCGGGGTTTAGCCGGAATATTGTCTCGTTCGGTATGGTGAAAGATGTGTTTGTGGACGATGATTCGGTGAAGGTGGAGTTGCGCGTCACCTCTACCGATGATAATATTAAAAAACAGCTCAAACAATCTGTGGAAAGTCGTCTGAAGGGTGCGGATTTTAAAACCGTCAGCGTTCTCATCACCGCGCCGGAAATATCAGGGGGACAGCAATCCGGGGGTAATGGTGCTGCTACCGAAGAAAATTTGTTGCCAACCGTGAAGCACACCATTGCTGTGGCCAGTGGTAAAGGCGGCGTGGGAAAATCCACGGTCGCTGCTAATCTTGCAACGGCCCTGATGAAGCGTGGATTCAAAGTGGGTTTACTGGATTTGGATGTGTACGGTCCCAGTCTGCCGCTCACCATGGGCATCACAGAGGTCCCCAAGGTCCTGCCTGGCAATAAGCTGCTACCCATCAAAAAATATGACATGGAACTCATGTCCTTTGGTTTCATCCTGGGTGATGACTCACCGGTAATCTGGCGGGGACCAATGGTTGCAAAACTGGTGACGCAATTTCTAAACGATGTGCAATGGGGTGAGCTGGATTTCCTCATTATGGATTTACCACCCGGGACAGGTGATGTTCAACTCACGCTGGTACAGAAATTAGCCCTCACAGGTGCCGTGATTGTTACAACACCTCAGGATCTGGCTTTACTGGATGTGCAGCGTGGCGCCAATATGTTCAATAAGGTAAACACGCCAGTTTTGGGTATAGTAGAAAATATGAGTTATTATGTCTGCCCCGAATGTGGCCATCGCTCAGAGATATTCTCACATGGTGGAGGTGAACGGGAAAGCAAGCGTTTGAATGTGGCATTATTAGGACGAATTCCATTGAATGAAGAGGTGATGGCGGCCAGTGATAAGGGTCAACCCATGACCATTTATAATGAATCATCCGAACTTTCCAAGGAATTCATGAATATTGCAGACCAATTAATCGCAAAAGTGACCCAGGAAGCCTGAATCAGGCGGGGATCAGTTCAATAACAGGAGGTTAAGCATGGTAACTGAAGAAATAGTCATGGATGCCTTGAAAAAGTGCTATGACCCGGAAATTCCTGTAAATGTGGTGGATTTAGGCCTGGTCTATGACGTGAAGGTGGACGATTCCCGGGTGGATATTAAAATGACGCTCACAGCTACCGGATGTCCCATGTCATCACAAATCAGCGCCGACGCCAAAGCTAAAGTTCTGGCCGTGGACGGGGTGGAATCGGCGGATGTGGAGATTGTCTGGGAGCCGCGGTGGTCACCGGAGATGATAACACCTGCTGGTCGCCGTGCGCTGGGCATGGAATAGCTTATTTTCCGCAGGCGCAGACCCGCTCCAACGCGCTTGACAGGGGTAGCATCGCCGTCTATATTGCCGGGCTTTTGAGCACGGAAAATTGGGATTCAATGAGCCAGGATATTTCATCATTAAAAGCTGAAGTTTTAAAGCGCGGAAACCTGCCGCAACATATCGCTATCATCATGGATGGCAACGGCCGTTGGGCCAAAGAACGGGGGCTTCCTCGGGTGGCAGGGCATTCCGAAGGCATTAAGTCCGTGCGGGTTGTAACCCAAGTATGCGGCGAGCTGGGCATTCAATACCTCACACTCTTCACCTTCTCAAGTGAAAACTGGCAGCGTCCCCGGCTGGAAGTCTCGGCACTCATGGAATTGCTGCTGGATACCATCAATCACGAGGCAGAAGATTTAGAGCGGAACAATGTTCGGCTGTCAGTCATTGGACGCATGATGGATTTACCCGCAGCACCCCGTCAAGGCATGATGAATGCCATAAAACGATTATCCAAAAACACAGGATTGGTTCTTAACCTGGCACTGAGTTATGGCTCCCGGCAGGAAATTCTTGAGGCAGTAAATCAGATTGCTAAAGATGTGGAAGCTGGTAAACTGAAACCGGGTGAAATCACTGCCGAGGATTTCAGCAAGCGGTTATACACGGCGGATATGCCGGACCCGGACCTGTTAATTCGTCCTGGTGGAGAGACGCGTATCAGTAACTTTTTACTCTGGCAGATGGCTTACACGGAAATGTATATCACACCGGTGTTCTGGCCGGCTTTTCGTGAAAAAGAACTCCTCCTTGCCATTCGCGATTTTCAGCTGCGGGAAAGACGATTTGGCAAAGTCAGTGAACAACTCATTCAATAATCACAGATAGTAAAGTTCTCTATATCATGCGGAATTATTCCTCCAAAATTCTTATCCTGTTTTCATTACTCCTTTTAATGGCCACAGCATTACCCGGCCAGGCTACCAAGGTGAAAATTTTCAATATCACTGTTGTTGGGAATACCACGGCTTCACCCGATGTGATTATCCAGAATTCGGGTTTGCGACCTGGCACGGAAATCAACGCAGACGCTTTCGGCGATGCTGTGCGTCAACTCTGGAATCTGGGGCTTTTTTCTGACATAAAACTCATCGCGGATCGCCAAACGCCGGACGGCATTTACCTCATCATCTCCGTGGAAGAATACCCGCGACTGGATAAAATTGTCCTGGCGGGAAACAAAAAAATCAAAGATGATGACATTGAAGACGAACTGAAATTATATACCGGTCAGGTTCTCTCTCCCAATGCTGTTTATGAAGCACAACGCAAAGTTAAGCAAATGTATATGGATAAAGGGTATCTTCTGGCGGAAGTAACACCGTCCACGTACGAGGGGGAGAAGAAAAATACTCGCGGAATCCAATTCGATATCAAGGAAAACAAAAAAGTAAAAGTCTATGATATCAACTTCATCGGGAATGAAGAATTGAGTGACCGGAAACTGCGGCGCCAGATGGAAAAAATCAAGCAGGAGCGCTGGTGGAAATTCTGGGCAGAGGCCGAGTACAGTTTGGAAAATCTACGAGCTGATGAATCCATAATCGTGGATTATTATAAATCCCAGGGATATCGGGATGCTGAGGTTATTCAGGATAGCATTTACTATTCTGATGATTTGAAAAAGATGTTCGTCGATATCCGGATTTACGAAGGAGCCCAATACAAATACGGAAATATCACCATTTCAGGAAACACACTTTTCCCAACGGAAAATATCTTAAAAGCGCTGAATATTGAGCGGGGAGATGTTTATAATTCCGAGAAACTGCTGGAGAAAATCGAGACCAATGTGCGTGGTCCCTACATGGATCGCGGGTACCTCTATGCGCAGGTGAATCCGGTGGAAATTCCTGTTGCCGCAGATACGGTGGATCTGAAACTGGACATTGTTGAGTACAGCCCGGTGAAGGTCAGGCATATCAATATCGTGGGGAACGATAAGACCAAGGAGAATGTGATTCGCCGGGAACTGCGGGTTTTCCCAGGTGATCAGTTCAGCCGGACTGCATTGATGCGCAGTCAGCGCGAAATCATGATTCTCAACTATTTCAACAACGTGGTGCCTGATGTGATTCCGGTGGATGATGATGAAATTGACCTGGAATTCACCGTGGAAGAGAAGCAGACCGGCATGGCTACCGCCAGCGCCGGATACAGCGAGCGGGATGGTCTGATTGGAACGCTGGGTATGCAATTCCCCAATTTTCTTGGGAATGGCCAGCAGTTGTCCTTCAACCTGCAACGTGCCTACAGCTACCGTTCATTCTCAGTGAGTTTTACTGAACCATGGTTATTCGATACACCCAATCTCTTGGGTATTTCCTTATTTGATACCGATCGTACCCGCGGGGATTTGAATAGCTATTTTGGCACGACTACATCCAGTTATGCCTACACACCTTACGATATGCACTCTACGGGAGGTTCACTCACGTTCGGACGACGTTTCCGTTGGCCGGATAACTATTTTCGTGGCCGCTGGATATTCCAGGCGATGCGAAATATATATGACCTGAATAAAGTGTATGACTGGTCCATTTTCAACCAGGTAAACCCCGCCAATCTGGAAACGACATCCGGATTAAGTCTGCGTCAGATTATTACCCGTGATTCCCGTAATGCACCGGAATTTCCCACCGCCGGGTCGGTTCTGAATCTTTCCACTACTTACAGTGGCGGTCTTTTAGGCGGGAACGAAAGTTTTTTCAAGCAGGAAGCCAGCTTGGAATGGTACAGTCCGTTGGGGCACGAGAACCTTACCTGGCGTAACCGGGGTGAGTTAGGCTATTTGACACCACTGGATGACGATCTGTCGCACATCATTCCCTATGATGAATACTTTTTTATGGGCGGTGCGGGTCTTATCTGGGGAACCGCGTTGCGCGGGTATCCGGAGCGCTCGGTGCGACCACCCACGACTGCCGGAATTTGGTACGGTGGGAAAAGTTTATTCAAGGTAACCAGTGAACTTAGGTTTAAACTATCACCGAATCCGCTGCTTTACCTACTGCTCTTTGCAGAGGCCGGAAATACCTGGCGGGATTGGGACGAAACCAACTTTTATGATCTGAAACGATCCGTGGGAGTTGGCGGACGAATTATCATGCAGCCCATTGGTCTGTTAGGCATTGACCTGGGATGGGGTTTTGACCGGGAGTCGCTGGGACTGGATAAGGCATCCTGGAAATCCCCGGAAGTGCACTTCATTTTTGGGCAGCAATTTTAGCGAAAACAAGGAGGGACCATTTTGGGTCGGAAAACAACATTAATATTGGCGATCGGATTGTTCTGGGTCAGCGGTGTGTTTGCACAAAAGCTGGGTTATATCAATTCGGAGACAATCCTGGGAGAGTTTGAGGAATTTCGTGAGGCACAGAGCAAGCTGGAAGTGGAAGGACGCCGGATTGAGGCAGAGTATTACGCCATGGCCGGCCAGTTGGACAGCTTGCAGCAGGAGTATGAACGTCAGAAGTTCATTCTTACCGAAGCAAACCGAAAGGCAAAAGAAACCGAAATTAAAAATCTCAGTGACCGGCTGCGTCGTTTTCAGGTGGAAAAACTGGGACCCCAGGGCGAGATTTATCAGAAGCAACAGCAAATTGCAGCGCCAATTCTGGACAAAATTAACCGGGCGATTAAAAAAGTCGGGCAGGAGTACGGGTACGATTTCATTTTTGACACCGTACAGGGCAACATTCTCTACGCCAAAGATTCCTATGACCTGACCAATGTGGTGCTCAATGAGTTGCGCAAAGGTGGAGCGAAATAAGGTTTGGCCATGAATCTGTTGGCCTTGTCTCAAGCCCTGGGCGGTAAACTCCAGGGTAATGAGACGCTTCAAATCCGGCGTGTGAATGAAATTCAGGTCGCTGGTAACGATGAAATTTCTTTCATCGCCAATCCCAAATACCGCAAGTATGCAGAAACCACAAATGCTGCAGCGCTGATTGTTGCTGAAGATTTGGCGGTTGATTTTCCAAATCTAATCCGGTTGCGTGACCCGTATGCCGGAATGGTGAAAGCGCTGTACCTGTTAAATCATCATCCCCGGACTCCAAGTCCCGGCATTCATCCTACGGCAATAATTCACCCAACCGCTACCATAGCTTCATCTGCTGAAGTTGGGGCGTATGTAGTGATTGGGCCGGAGGTCGTGGTGGAAGATGATGCCATTCTGGAAACCCACACGACCGTTGGGGCTAAATCCCGGATTGGTGAGGGTAGTTGGCTGCACCCCAACGTGACTATTTATCATGAAATCCATATTGGGAAGCAGGTGGAAATCCACAGCAGCACCATCATCGGTAGTGACGGTTTTGGTTTTGCACCATCCCCAGAGGGAATTGTGAAAATTCCCCAAACCGGAACAGTCATTATCCACGATCATGTGGAAATTGGTGCTGGATGCGCCATTGACCGGGGGACAATCGGTCCCACCGAAATCGGAGCCTGGACCAAATTGGATAACCAGATACATATCGCCCACAATGTTCGCATTGGAAAAGGCTGTTTGTTAACCGCCCAGATTGCCATAGCCGGCAGTACAACGCTGGGTGATTATGTCCAAATGGGGGGACAGAGCGGTGTGATTGGTCATGTAAATGTAGGCAATCGGGTTTCGGTTGCCACCCGTGGCGGTGTGACACGCGATGTGCCTGATGGTGAGACAGTGGGCGGATTCCCGTCGCGCCCGCACAAGGAAGTTTTAAAGCGGGATGCCTATATTGGGAAAATTCCTGATCTCATGGCCCGAATCAAAGCTCTGGAAGCACAGTTAGGGAAGTCAGAAAACGAATAGAGGAACACAAGCCCCCATGGATAACACAAAACAGCGTACCATCGCGCGTCCCATTTCCATTTCCGGTGTTGGATTACATACAGGTGTGAATACAACCATGACCTTCCGGCCGGCGCCTGAGAATACCGGCTATGTCTTTCAGCGCACCGATATTGAAAACGCTCCCCAGATCAAAGCGGATATTGACCATGTCGTGGACATTTCCCGGGGAACCACGCTGGAGCAAAATGGTGTGAGAATTCACACCACCGAGCATGTTCTGGCGGCAGTGAGTGGGCTTGAGATTGATAATATTCTTATTGACCTGGATAATAAAGAGCCGCCGGTTGCCGATGGCAGTGCCATGCCATTTGTAGAGAAATTACTGGAAGCCGGTATTGTGGAACAGGAGGCGGAACGGGTGTTCCTCACGGTGGAGCGCACCATTACCTATACCAATCCCGAGAAGGGTGTGGATATCCATGTGTTGCCCTCCAACCAGTTCCGGGCCACATTCATGATTGATTACAAGCTTCAGTCACTGGGGACGCAATACACATCATTTTATTCCCTGGAGGAAGATTTTGTAGAGCAATTTGCGCCAGCACGGACATTTTGCTTCCTCCACGAAGTGGATGAGTTGAAGCAGCAGGGGTTGATCAAAGGTGGATCGGTGGACAACGCTCTGGTCATGATTGATCGGCCAATTGAGGCGGAAGAATTGGATCGTCTGAAATCTCTTTTTGGGATAAAGGATGATATTGTGCAGGGGGAGAATGGTATTCTGAACGGAAAATCGCTGCGCTTTCCCAACGAGCCGGTGCGCCACAAGGTGTTGGATTTGATTGGTGATCTGGCATTGTTGGGAATGCCGATTCAGGGACACGTTATCGCTGCCCGTAGCGGCCATGCTTCCAATGTGGCTCTGGTGAAATTGCTCAAGAAGGAATTTGAAAAACAGATTTTGTCGAAACGCTACCAGCGCCGTCCCCGAAAACGCCAGATCTTTTTAGACACGGAAGCGATAAAACGCATTTTGCCACACCGGTATCCGTTCTTACTCATTGACCGCATCATTGATTTGGTGCCCATGGAAAAAATTATCGCTGTGAAGAATGTGACGCTCAATGAGCCGTTCTTTGAGGGACACTTTCCCGGCAAGCCGGTAATGCCCGGGGTACTCACTCTGGAGAGTATGGCCCAGGCGGGTGGTGTGATGCTGTTGAATGCCATTGATGATCACGATGGAAAGCTGGTCTATTTCTCGGCGGCGGATAATGTTCGCTGGCGGAAGCTGATTGAGCCCGGCGATCAGATTATTTTTGAAGTGGATATGGTAAAATATCGTCTGGGAACTGCCAAAATCCATGGCAGGGCATTTGTAGATGGGGAACTGGTAATGGAGGCTGACCTCATGGCAGCCGTCGTGGACAAGTGAGGTTTTGATTCATGGCCAATAATATCCATCCCACCGCGATTATTGCTGATAAGGACGTGAAGATTGGTGAAAATGTCACTATCGGTCCCTATACAATCGTGGAGGACAATGTTGAGATTGGCGATGGTGTGGATATCGCCAGTCATGTCCAGATAGGGCGGGGTGCCCGTATTCATAAGAATGCCCGGATTTTTATCGGTGCGGTGGTAAGTGGCAGGCCACAGGACTTGAAATACGCCGATGAGGATACGCTGACTGTAATTGGTGAGAATACCACCATCCGGGAGTACGTAACGATTCACCGGGGTACTGAAGACAAGTGGCAGACCACCATTGGAAATAATTGTCTCATCATGGCCTACACCCACGTTGCACATGATTGTATCATTGGTGACCACGTCATTTTAAGCAATGCCTGCAACATGGCCGGACACGTGACGATTCAGGAGTATGCCATTATTGGTGGAATGGTACCCATCCATCAATTCGTAACCATTGGCCGCCATAGCTTCATCGGTGGTGGCTTCCGGGTGAGTAAGGATGTACCGCCCTACATTCGGGCGTCTAATAGCCCGTTGACTTATAATGGTCTGAATGCCGTGGGGCTAAGGCGCCGGGGATACACATCGGAAACCGTGGCACAAATCAAGGAAGCGTATCATCTGATTTACCGTTCCAAGCTCAATGTCTCCCAGGCAGTTTTGGCAATCAAACAGGATCTTCCTCAGACCGAAGAAATCGGCCATATCCTGGAATTCATCGAAAACAGTGCGCGCGGCATTATCTGAACCGGTCAGCTTGTCTCATTTTTACCGCGACCCGCAGCCACTTCCCCATTTTGAAGCATAAGTAAGAAATTTTCCTATAATGCATTATTTGCGCAGCATAACGCTCATCATCCTCGTGGCAAGGCTCTCAGCTGCCGGATGGCTTGACTTGGCGCAGCGCTCATCAGCCCCTGATATTGCCAGTGATATGCGTGCCCTGGCCAGCGTGATGGCTGTTCCCGCAGGAGATTTTTTGTACACATTCGGACATGTGGCGTACCTCCACCACTTCATTCCCCTGAGCGCCGGGGGAGTGGGGCAGGTTCAGCGAGTGGGATTTGCTGTCCAACCGATTCCGGAATGGGTATTCACCGCACAACTCTGGTCGGCGCCGTCAAATTACCCGGTGGTAGGGTACGGCATGGGGGCAAACTATATCTGGTTTTTCCAGGGTAGAAACCGCTGGAGTTTTGGCGTTCAGAACAACGAACTCAGGGGACAGAACACCTTCTCGCAACGGAATCTGAGTTTGACGCAACAGTACACCCGCGTGTTTTTCGGTAGTGTTTTTCATCTACAGGCCACCTATGACATGGAAAAGACCGTATATGTTGATCTGCCGAATCTTACAAACCACGAACGCAACTATTGGCTATTCAGCGGTGTTTTGTCGAAAAACCTTTTTAACGACCTACAATTGGATGTATGCTTGATTTTTAACAAAACACGCCCGGCAGGTCGGGTGGGGTTGAACTGGGGCATTGGAAATTGACCGCATCGCAGCAGAAAAAACGACTTTCCATTCTGGGCAGCACCGGTTCCATCGGTGTGAATGCCCTGAAAGTCGTGGAGAATTTATCGCATGAGCTGACGGTGACCTATTTATCTGGGAATCGTAATGCCGAATTGCTCATTCAACAGGCCCGCAAATTTAATCCCCGTGCGGTGGCGATTGTAGATGATGCCGCTGCCGGGAAAGTCGCTGCTGCACTTCCGGACACGGAGGTTTTACAGGGGCGTGAAGGGCTATTAGAATTAGCGGGTCGGGACGATGTGGACCTGGTACTGAACGGACTGGTGGGAAGTGCGGGTATGGAACCCACTGTGCAGGCGATTAATGCTGGTGTGGATGTGGCATTATCCAACAAGGAAAGTCTGGTCATGGCCGGTGATTATATTGATCGGCTGCTGACCCAAACCGGCGTGAAACTTTTTCCCGTGGACAGCGAGCACAGCGCAATTTGGCAATGTCTCACTGGCGAAGATATGGTAGATGTGGAACGGCTGATTCTCACCGGGTCCGGGGGGCCATTTCGAACCCGTGATAAAGAGACCTTTGACAGTATAACGGTTGCAGAAGCGCTGAAGCATCCCAACTGGAAAATGGGGAATAAAATCACCATTGACAGCGCCACCATGATGAACAAGGGACTGGAAATAATTGAAGCCAGATGGCTTTTTCATCTGGGGCCCGATCAATTGGACATCGTCGTGCATCCCCAGAGTATTATTCACTCCATGGTGGAGTTTCGAGACAAATCGGTGAAGGCTCAGTTGGGCGTCCCTGATATGAAAATTCCCATTCAGTACGCACTCACCTGGCCACGTCATCGCCCGGCAGATTGGGAACCGCTGGATTTGGTTCGTGTGGGGCAACTAACATTTGAAGCGCCTGATCTGGAAAAGTTTCCGTGCATTCAACTGGCCTTTGAGGTGCTGAAAGAGGGGGGGAGTGCGCCGGCTGTACTGAATGTAGCCAATGAAACAGCGGTGTATCGGTTTTTGAGAAATGAGATTAGATTTACCGAAATTCCGATTATGATTGAAAAAGCGCTGGCAGCGCATGATTTGATAGAGCATCCTCAAATGGAGGATATTTTATCGCTTGAGAATTGGACACAACACTATGTTAATCAACTATAAGAGACGGTAATGTTAGCAACAATAAACACCACGCTGATTTCCATCCTGGCAGCTATTTTCACGCTGGGTATCCTAATTTTAATCCATGAACTAGGCCACTTCCTGGCCGCCCGGTCGGTAGGTATCCGGGTGGAGCGCTTTTCCATCGGTTTTCCGCCCAGGTTCTTGAGTTTCCGAAACAAGGTGGACGGGCTCTGGATGACAATTCACATCCCATGGTTCCTGCAGAAATTATTCAATGCCGCCCTGGTGGAGTACCGATTCCGTCGCAAAAAACCCAAGGCCGGATACACGGAGTACAACATTTCATGGACGCCGCTGGGCGGGTTTGTGAAAATGGCGGGTACCATTGATGAGTCGCTGGACACCACTATCAAGGGTAAACCGTGGGAATTCACCAGCAAAAAGCGCTGGCAGCAGTTATTCGTCATTTCTGCTGGCGTGATTATGAATACCATTCTGGCGTGGTTTTTATTCAGCACCATTTTCCTAACTAATGGTGTACCCGAAATGACCAACTCAGCCGTGGTGGGGAGTCTTAGTGGCAGCCAGGCACGCCCGGTTTATCCGGCAGAAATGGCAGGAATTCAACCCGGTGATCGCATCGTTGCAGTAAATGGACAGCGAATTAAAACCTGGGATGATTTGATTCAGGTGATTCATGGCATGCCCGGTAAAACAGTGGATATTACCTGGGATAGGGATGGCGCACTCCAATCCGCCACATTGACCACGGTATCGGAGACGGTTCCGAGCGAAAATGGTGTTGAAACCTATGGGATGATTGGAATTGGTCCGGAAACCTATCAGCGGAATGTAGGGATTGTGGAAGCGGCCAAACTGGGTGCGCAGAATACCTACAGCTTCGGAACGCTCATGGTACGCAGTCTGGGAATGCTGATTTCCGGTGATGCTTCCATGAAAGAACTGGGAGGCCCCGTTGCCATTGCTAAAATGGCTGGTGACATGGCCAGGCAGGGCTGGCTGGATGTTTTTTATTTCATGGCGATTCTCTCGGTGAACCTGGCATTTATCAATATCCTGCCCATTCCGGGATTGGATGGCGGTCAATTTATTATTATTGCCATTGAAGGGCTGATCCGGCGACCACTGCCCCTTAAAGCTAAAGTCGCTATCCAGCAAGTGGGAATGGTCCTCTTACTGGGACTCATCATTTATGTCACCATTCAGGACATCGCCAAGCTGTAATCCCGTTTGGTGTAAATAGGAATAGTCTAATCTATGGCGTCTAAACCACCCAGCGGCTCACCACAGATTGGTTTGCTGCTATGGATACGCTACGGTGTGGAATTCATCGCGCTGGTGATCTTCACCATTTTAATGACGCTTTTGCCTTGGGCTGTGGTGTGGCGTTTCGGTCGCGGGCTGGGTTTGTTCTTAGGTCGTTGGATTCCCATTCGCAAACAGGTGGTCAAATCAAATCTTAAGCGCGCCTTCCCGGATTGGCCGGCTGAGCAGGTGGATAACGCAACCCGGAGGGTTTATGCCCACTGGGGAGAGAGTTTTATTACCACCATGAAAATTTGGACTATGCCAGATCGAACCGTACAACGTCTCGTCCAAGATTCCGGATTCGACCAGTACGCTATCGCCAAACAGGCTGCCGGAGAACCAATGCTGTTGTTTACCGGTCATTTCGGCAGTTGGGAGATGGCCGGACGCTATATGGCGATTCTGGCGGGGAAAACTTCAGCTATTTACCGGATTCAACGCAATCCCCTGGTGGATAGATTTCTTTCCTGGCTCCGAACACGCAAAAACATGATTCTGGTGGATTCGTGGTCAAAAATGCCGGCATTCGTGGCTCGACTCAGGGATGTGGGGAATATGTGTATCGTTGGAGACCAATATAAAGGTCGCCAGGGGGTGACCGTGCCATTTTTTGACTTGCCGTCACCCAGCCCAAAAGGTGTTGCGATTCTTGCACACCGGACGCCTGCAGAAGTTATTTTCATCGCCATGCATGTTCACCGGGGGCGGTTTATCCTGGATTGGGAGCCGTTGAAAATCGATCTGCCAGAGCGATTGACCGAGGAATTCATTCAGGAGGTGGTGGGTACCGCTCTGCAAAAGCTGGAGGGAGTCATTCGAAAGTACCCACATCAATATCTGTGGTTTCACAAACGGTGGCGCAACATTGAAAAACAGGAAGCAGCCGCCAGCAAAACTGGTTCCCATCCCCACTAAGTCGCTTGAACATATCCACTTGGGAGCGTATCATTTCCGAATGCCAATCATTGAGGTAAAATCGGGCGAAAAGCCTACCCGTGAAGCCATTGATCACGCCTGTCAGGTTCTCGCTGAAGGGGGGATTATCGGTTATCCCACCGATACACTATATGGTTTGGGCGTTGATGGGACAAACTCGGATGCCGTTGAGCACCTATCATCACTGAAAAAACGCGCCAAAGTACCCATGTCGGTCATGCTGGCGTCTGTGGAGGACTTGCTGCGATCGATTGAAAACCGGACACCGACGGCGGAGAAACTCATTCGCACATTTCTTCCGGGGCAGCTCACGATTGTCGCCCAGAGTAATCTGATTTTGGCGGACGGTATCGCATCCGAGAAGGGGTTAACGGGGCTGCGGGTTCCGGACCACCCTTTGAATATCAGTCTGGTGAAGGCATTTGGTCATCCCATCACCAGCACCTCGGCGAATCTCTCCGGTTATCCCAGCGCGCTGAATATTGAAACTATCGTAGCCTATTTCAGTGATCAGATAGACCTGTTGTTTGATTACGGAACCCTATCAAAATCCCCGGGCAGTACGGTCATCGACATTTCCCAATTCCCTTTCGAGATTCTAAGGGAAGGCGCGGTACCAGCAGATAAATTGGCAGGATTCCTGAGCTGATTCATATGTATGCCCGTTTATTAAAATTAGTCAAACCCTACTGGCCGCATATCGGTGGCGGCATGTTGTCGTCGATCCTGAATGTGGCAGCCAACAGCGTAGCTTTGTGGTTTGCCGCTTCCTTCGTCTCTACGCTATTCAATGCCACCCCTGAGGAAATGAAGCAGGTCGTGCTCAGCAGTGACTGGTCCAATATCAATGAATACTTGAAATGGTTAACCTATAAATATTTCACCGGCGGAGATAAAGTCTCAGCTCTGAAAACAGTGGTGGTGGTGATTCTGGTGAGTTATTTCATCAAAAGCGTCACTTATTACATCACCTGGTTGCTGAATGGCTGGGTACAGGTGCGGGTGATCCGCAATCTGCGGAATATGATTTTTGACCATTTTCTCCGCCAGCCACTGGCTTTTTACAACACCCGCCGAACCGGCGATATGATTTCATTGGCGATGAACGATGTGATGATGGTGAATAACGCCCTGACCACGACCTTTCGTCCGCTGATTATCGAGCCGTTGAACATCGTGGTGATGCTTGGATTGCTGTTTGTGATTCAATGGAAATTGACGCTGATTTCCCTCTTAGTCGCGCCGGTAACGGGCTTTTTTATTTACAAAATCAGTCAAAGCCTGCGCCGCCGGGCAAACCGGACCCAGGTGCAACTGGGTGAAGTCACTTCGCGTATGACCGAGACCTTTTCCGGAATCCGGATTGTAAAGGCTTTCAATGCCGAACCGGTGGAATCTCACCGGTTTCACAAAGAGACCTTTAAGCTGTTGAAATTGATGTTCCGCCAAATTCGGTTGCAGGGTACAAACCTGCCCATCACCGAGATGCTGGGTGTAACCATGGCCGTCCTTTTGTTGTGGTATGGTGGTGTTCAGGTGCTGAAATACCAGGTTATCACAAGTGAAGATTTTTTGCGCTTTATTGTTCTTCTGTTTGCCATGTTTCAGCCCATCCGTAATCTGGCGAATGTGAATGTGCCGATTCAGACCGGAATTGCTGCCGGGGAGCGGATTTTTAGCATACTGGACACGCCTTCAGACATTCGGGATCTTCCCAATGCCAGAGAGCTGCCGCCTTTTGAGAGAGAAATCGTATACGACAACGTCTCCTTTCAATACCCGGGGAGCCAGATACCAGCAGTGAAAGCCATTAATCTCACCATTGAAAAAGGTGAAGTGTTGGCCCTGGTAGGTGCCAGTGGTGCTGGGAAATCCACCCTGGCTGATCTTTTACCGCGATTTTACGACGTGACTGCCGGTCGAATCTTAATCGATGAGAATGATGTTCGGGAGGTTACGCGCTATTCCTTGCGGCAGCAACTGGGTATTGTAAGCCAGGAAACGATTCTATTCAACGATACGATTCATAACAACATTGCCTACGCCATGGAAAAGTCCCGGGAAGAGGTTGTGGAGGCTGCGAAACTGGCGCATGCCCATCAATTCATCGAAGAGATGGACCTGGGTTATGACACCATTATCGGTGAGCGGGGAACCCGACTGTCCGGCGGTCAACGCCAGCGAATCGCCATTGCCCGGGCATTGTTAAAAAATCCATCAATTCTCATTTTGGATGAAGCCACCTCAGCTCTGGACACGGAATCAGAGCGTCTCGTACAGCAGGCTATTGATCGCCTCATGAAAAATCGGACGGCCATTGTTATCGCCCATCGATTAACCACTATTTTGAACGCAAATCGGATCGCGGTGATGGAGAAGGGCAGAATTGTCGAAATCGGAAATCATGAAGAGCTGTTGAAAAACGGTCGTCTGTACAAAAAGCTCTATCAAATGCAATTCGAATCTTAGTAAACTTATGACAAAGTTGGGATTGAGTAACCGGGTTTGGCAAATCCTGTTAGGATTTACCCTGCTACGCCTGATTCTGGCTTTCATCACCCCGTTAACACCCCAGGAAGCTTACTATTGGAGCTGGTCCCGGGCGCTGGACTGGTCATATTTTGATCACCCGCCCATGGCGACATGGCTGATCTGGGTAACCACACACCTTTTTGGTCAGACCATATTCGGGATAAAAGCAGCATCGGTGCTTTATTATCTGGGAACCTACATCATTTGGGGTAAACTGGTTCAGGAGATATTTAAGGATGACCGCCTGACCTGCTGGGTCATGCTGGCATTGAATACGACCATTATCTATGAGCTGTACGGATTCGTAATTTCACCGGATTCACCGCTGCTCATGTTTTGGTCTCTTACCATTTTCCTGATCTGGCGGGTGGCGAAGACAGGCTCGGTAAAATACTGGTACCTGGCGGGTGTAGCTATGGGACTAACCTGGCTGTCAAAATATTCCGGAATTTTCCTGGTGCCCAGCGTCTTCCTGTTTCTACTCCTTTCCCGGGAAAACCGCCGTTGGCTGGCCACACCGCATCCCTATCTGGCCAGTCTGGTAGCGGTGGTGGTCTTCTCGCCGGTTTTGTTTTGGAATGCCTCCCATGAGTGGGTGTCGCTGGCATTTCAGGGGAGCCGACGCGTGAGTAGTATGGATGGGTGGGGATTGCGCTTTTTCGGTGAGTTGATTGGTTCCCAGATGTTTATGCTTACGCCCTTTTTCTTTGGATTTCTCATATGGGGGATTGTGCGGGTTATTCCAAACGTGTTAAAAAAGCCTTTTAGCACAGGAGAATTATTATTGTTCGCCAGTGGCGGGGTTTTATTGCCATTTTTTGTGTTGGTAAGTTTTAAAACGCTGGTGAAAATGAACTGGCTGGTGCCGGCTTACTGGGCATGGTTGATCCTTTTTCTGAAATATTACCTGGCCGAGAATCGCTCGTTGAGGGTCTTAAAAACAGGACTTGCATCCGCGTTGATATTCTTTGGAATTGGTCTGGCGGTGATTCTAATTCCCAATGTACCGCTGGGGGATGGGAATACCTGGAGTGGTTGGAAAAAGACTGCCGCGCGTGTGGATGAAATTTTACAGCGAGAAAATGATGCTAATTCCAAAGCATTCGTATTCAGTACCAATTACAAGGTGAGTTCACTCCTGCGATTTTATCTCCCAGGCCAGCCGGAAACATTTGCCCAGAACGTGTTTGGTGAGGGTGCACTTCAATTTGATTATTGGAAAAGTCCGAATGAATTACGCGGTAGAACCGGGATTTTAGTCGTGGATGATCGGCGTGAATACCGCTTCAAACAGGACAAAATCGCGCCCTATTTTGATTCGATGGAAATGATTGCTGATTTGACATTTGAAAACTTTGGACAGCACACCCGCCGGATTAGGGTTTTTCGGTGCGAAAATTACCACGGATTAGCGGCATACTAATGGTCCTCCCAATCGGGCATGGCCTTAAATGTCCATTTCTCATTGAGGATAAAATTCATAGCTGCGGCGATAGCAATGGCCAGTAAATTTGCCCAGAGATAGTAAATTCCGGCAACTTCCGTGAAAAGAACGAGTAAAAGCCAGTTCATGCTGCCTGCAATCCAACTCACGATATTGAACCGTAACAGGCCATACCAGATATTTAAATTTCTGGCACGCCGGCGCCCGCGCCAAGTGAACCGGTCATTCCAGATGAAATTGTTGATAATGGATATCTCAATAGCGATGGGCGATGCCAATGCGTAATGAATACTTGCGAAATGGGTTAGTAACCACAGTGTTCCCATATTCACAACAATGCCGGAAATACCCACCGCAGAAAACAAAACAACCCGTTTACCGAAAGTATACATCCCTTAAAAAATTTAGTCTTCACAACGGGTATCGCACGAACTTATTGGGGCAAATTGATAGGGTTTTCCGATGAGAGTAATGGTTTCCCTCATTTTATTGGCGATGTTGTGGACGCCTCGAGCGCTGGTAGCACAGGCACGCTACGAGTATACTGTGAAGTATGGTTTTATCAAAGCGGGGCATGCCCGGTTGGAGTTTAGCCGACACGACAATCGTTTACAGAGTCATTTTACCATTCAATCTTCACCCTGGCTATCGCGCCTGTGGAAAATGGATGATGCCATTGAATCGAGCTATGATTTGGATACGGACCAACTTCTGACCCATAGCAAACGGATTCGGGAAGGGAAGTACAAACGCGATTACCAGGTGAGCTTCAACTGGCAGGATAGTCTGATTTTAATCAACAATAATCCTCGGGCGATGCACCATGACCGTCTCAAGGACATCCCCAGTCTGCTTTATCATCTGCGCACGATTCCCCTTCAAGTGGGAGATACATTGGTTTACATGCTCTTCGACGGGCGTGTGACCGGTCGGCTGTCGCTGCACATCCAAACCATGCAGCGTATTCAGGTGGATGGAGAAAAAATCGCCGCCTATGAGTTACGACCACTGGAACGCTCTGAAAAGGCCGAGGAAAATGAGCTGTTCATCACGATTTGGCTTTCGGCAGCCGAACCACATATCCCGGTACAACTGTCCGTGGACACGCGCTACGGAGATGCTGTCATGACATTGCAGGGTGAATAATGGGCACATTAGCAAAAGGCTTTCAGCTTGCAAAAATTTCCTATCCCGTGTACTTTCTCTAACACAAAAAACGAGATAAAATTATGAAGCGGTTGTTTCTATTATTATTCCTCCCAGCCCTGATGTGGGCACAAGTCTATGTGCTTGAAGTGCATGGTACGATTGACATGGGACTGGCCCATTTTTTTGAGCGAGCCATCCCGGAAATGAATACCCGTGGCGGGGACGCTATTCTGCTGGATATTGATACATTCGGTGGCCGGGTGGATGCGGCAACCATGATGAAAAATGCGCTGTTGCGTTCCGATGTCATGACAATTGCATACATCAATACCAAGGCAATTTCCGCCGGCTCCTTAATTTCCCTGGCCTGTGATACAATAATTATGCACTCCGGCGCCACGTTTGGTGCCACAACGGTTGTGGACCAGCAAGCCAATAAAGCCAACGAAAAAGCCCAATCCTACATGCGTGAAGAAATGGCAGCCACTGCAGAAGCAAAAGGCCGGAATGGTCAGATTGCCATGGCCATGGTAGATGAATCACTGGATGTGGATACGCTGGTGACTGAACGCGGTGATACGCTATTTCTGACCGATGTGGAGGGCGCTCGTGCCGGGAAATTATTGACATTACGGACCAAAACGGCTCTGAAATATGGCATGGCGGACTATCAAATGGAGAGCCAAGCAGAAATCCTGAACCATTTTGGCTTCAAAGCCGGCATGCTGGAAATTGTCAAGCCGACCTGGTCCGAAAAGATTGTCCGATTTCTTACCGATCCGGTGGTTAGCTCATTATTGATGACCATCGGATTTCTGGGATTGATTTTTGAACTGCAGAGCCCAGGCTGGGGAATTGGCGGAACGATTGCGGTGGTGGCCCTGGCCCTCTTTTTCTCCACCTCCATCATTGCGGATCTAGCCAGCATGACGGATCTGATTATCATTTTGATTGGCTTTATTCTGCTGGGATTGGAGGTGTTCGTCGTACCCGGGTTCGGTGTGACCGGCATTGCCGGGATTATCGTGCTCATGTTTGGTTTATTCCGTTCCATGATCCCGGAAATTCCCACCCAGGGTGAGATCAATCGCGCGCTGATTGGAATTCTAATTGCCATGTCGGGTGCGATCGCCGGGGTGGTTCTCCTGGTGCGGAATATCGGCCGGACAAAATTCTGGCAGAAAATATCGTTACAGACATCTGAACTGAGTACCGGTGGTTATTCCAGCAGCTTAGGTCTGGAAAATCTGGCTGGTGCCACGGGTACTGCTATTACATCCCTACGACCTGCCGGCACCGCTATTATCGGCGATCAGCGGTTGGATGTGGTCACGTTGGGGAATTATATCGAAAAAGATACATCCATCGAAGTTGTCCGCGTTGACGGCAATCGAATCGTGGTGCGTGAATTGAAATCTGAAAAACCGAATCAAACAACGTAGGGAAACGCGTTGTCTGGTAAATATTATTCATTAAATGAACTGGAGGTTCTATGTCTCTCACACTGATTTTTATTATTGTAGGTATCATCCTTTTACTGTTCTTGTTTTCCTATTTTATCCCAATCGGATTGTGGGTAAGCGCTGCTGCAGCGCGGGTTTACATCAGTCTTTTTTCTCTGATTGGTATGCGTCTGCGGCGGATTCCGCCACCGCTGATTATGAATTCACTCATCAGCGCCCGCAAAGCCGGATTGGATATCAATACTGATCAATTGGAAGCGCACTTTTTGGCTGGTGGGAATGTCTCCCGCGTCGTTCAAGCCCTGATTGCGGCAGACAAAGCGAATATCCCCCTACCTTTCCAGCGGGCGGCTGCCATTGATCTGGCTGGTCGTGATGTGCTGGAAGCGGTGAAAATGTCTGTGAATCCCAAAGTCATCGAGACCCCAAAAGTATCTGCCATCGCGAAAGATGGTATTCAGCTCTACAGTATCGCCCGTGTCACCGTACGCGCCAATATTGAGCGTCTCGTTGGTGGTGCTGGTGAAGAGACAGTCCTGGCCCGTGTGGGTGAGGGCATTGTGAGCAGTATTGGTTCGGCGGACAGCCACAAAGCGGTGCTGGAGAATCCGGATATTATCTCAAAGAAGGTGCTGGCGAAAGGATTGGACGCCGGGACAGCTTTCGAAATTCTCTCCATTGATATTGCGGATGTGGATGTTGGCAAAAACATTGGTGCGCAGTTACAGATGGATCAAGCCAATGCGGATAAAAATATTGCTCAGGCCAAAGCGGAGGAGCGGCGCGCCATGGCGGTAGCCTCAGAACAGGAAATGAAGGCCAGAACGCAGGAAATGCGGGCACGCGTGGTGGAAGCCGAGGCACAGGTACCCCTGGCTATGGCGGAAGCCTTTAAGAAGGGAAATCTGGGTGTAATGGATTATTACCGGATGCAGAATATCCAGGCCGACACCGATATGCGTGACAGCATTTCCGGTGGCGAATCATCCGGTGGCGGCACACCTTCTGGCGACAAATAACACGGATTGATGGTTAGCTAAATGGAAAATCTATTTCCCATCATCGGGTTGGTCATTTACTTCCTGCTGACCGGTTTACTCCGGAAGCGGAATCAGGAGCGTAAGGCTCCCCGGCCAGCCCGACCGCACCGCCAGAATGTTCCGCCATCAGAAACCTTTGATTCACCCTCTACTAAACGCTCAGAATCTGTGCGTTCCCGGGAACCAGAACAGGCATTTGATTCTGAGTCAGAGGGGAAGCAGCAAGGGTACACTGATTTTCAAAGCATATTCTCAAATGTGTCTGAACGGGCGCAGGAATCCACCCGGGATTCGCTGTTACAGCAGATTCTGGGAGCCTTTGATGAAGCGGAGGATCTGACCCAGGCGGAAAATGTGATTGAGGATGATGCCATTGAGATGGATACTGAAGTTATTCACGAGGAGGAAAAACCGGCGACCCGGCCAGCAGATACACAAATGCCGTCTGATGCGACGATCAGGGAAGGGCAGAGTGTTTTCCGGGAGGCGTTCGATCAGCCTAAGTCAGAAGCTTACGCGGTTTCGTTGGATTCATATCTCCTGGATCAGCGGGAAGCCTCAACAGAAGAGCGGTTGGAATCGATTTTCAAGAACCGGTCCATCCTGGTCCGTGGAATTCTCATGTCTGAAATCTTGGGTAAACCACGAGCTTTTTCTTCCTCTGAATACTGGTAAAGTCCGGCATTAAGACAAATAAACAGAGACTGATTCTGATTAATGTGTGAAATCAAAAGCGGCTCCTTTTAGGGAGCCGCTCTGATTTATTCCACTTTTAGCTTTTTATCAGGCTAACTACTCTTCAGATTTCTTTTCATTTTCATCTTCATCTTCATCTTCATCTTCTTTAGAAGCGTCATCATCTTCTGAATCGCCATCTTTTACGTCCTGTTCTTCGTCTTCAGATTCTGACTCAGAACTATCATCCTCGTCAGCGTCATCGCCTTCGTCCTCATTTTCCTTCTCTTCTTCTTCCTTCCGTTCATCCTCATCCTTGCGCTCGATGAGGTCGTCATCGTCTTTGAATTTCGTGAGAACGATGAAAATCGTGGCTAAACCGGACGCGAAAATGGACAATCCATAGGACGGCACCAGCAGCATAGCGATGAAGCTCACGATGCCAACCAGTACACCCGTAATCGTCGTGGTAACACCACCGGTATTAGGGGCCATATCACCGGCAAAGATTTGTTGAAGAGAGACCATCCATTCGCCATAAACGCAGTCCGGATAACAGGCGATCTGGTTGAATCCCAAACTGGGAAAGAGTCCCAGAACGGTAGCTTTCACCTCAAAAAATGTTTCACCCATTAGCCACGGCTGCCCGAACACGAGTTCCAGGAATTGAAACCCAAGTACCAGAAAGAGTAAGAGAAGATGGTACCCAATGAAGGTCAAAACTGCCAGAATCAGTGTATATACAATGAGCCGCCAAGGCTGGTTCCACAGCAATGTAAAGGAGCCAAACATGGAACCCATGGTATCTTCCTCTGCGCAGCTTACGATACTGGGGGAGAATAATATACCGACGGAGAAAGACAGCAGTGAATAGACCAGAAATACTGCAGTGGGTAGAAACAAAACAAACAGGAGACCATAGATAAGAATGTCCAGCACCGGCCAATGCGCCAGCCAGCCAAACACACCGGCTAAAACGACGAAAAAGGCGATAACCAGCAGAATTGAAACCGGTCCCATAAAAATAGGGAATGCCTTTTTCAGGGCGTACTTCCACCCATCATTTGAGGAGTAGAACAAGTCACCTTTGAATTCTTTGATGGTGATTTTTGCGATGGCGCCAAAACCTGTGTAAACAGCCATGAACCAGATCAAACTGGCTAGCCAACCCAAAATCATGGTGGAGGGACCCAGCTTCCAAAAGGGCATGAACGGCAGTAATGCGTAGGTATTCCAGATATGACCGAAGCTCTGACCATCCATTATTTGCCCCAGGTAAATCAGAATAAGGTATAACAAATAGCCGATCAGATTAGCTTCCAGCATGACCAGCATGCGTTTCCCTAATCCCAGGCGCGGTGCGCGAAAGACATCTTTAAAATTCCAGTGTAAAGCAGTTTTTAACACGACTCATCCTCCTAAAAATATATTCAGTTCAATTTCAGATTCATTTGGCACAAGTCATTACAGCAAGCATATTCTTGCGCAGTCGCCGGTTGGCTTATTCTAAAAAGTCTTTGTTGAAAAGAAGTAGATGCGGGTAAGAAATAATAGCTGACAACGCCATTACATCTCTTTGCGTACATAATCGACCCAGACCGGTAAATTTGTGGTTCGATGAACGTCTTTTGCCGCAGCGGTCGCCTCCGCGTAGGTTTTATAATTTCCTACACGCACTCTGTAAAATACCTGGTCAGTATCTTTGAAGAAGACCCGCTGGATATAGCCTTCCAGGCCGTAGGTATCCCGGAGATTTTTCACAGCTGCCTGTGCTTCTTCCAATGATTCCCACGAGGAAATTTGGATAGTGAAACTCTTGTTTGCCCGGGGTACCATATTCCCACGATTCGGTTCGCTGCGGGGCGCTGACTTTTTCGTGGTCGTGGTTTTTCTGGCAATCGGTTTCGGTTTGCTGGCCGGTTTGGGAATTGCAGCAGGCTGGGAGTCGCGCTTGGTTTGCCTAGCAGCAAATTCCTCCGGCGTTACAACTTTATCCAGATAGCTACCCTGATTTGTATCCCTGCCGTTACCATTGTGATTAAGACCCAGCGAATCCAGCGCATCGCGTGTACTCAGATAAGCTTTCAAATGCTCGGGAATCTCGCTTAATACCATTTCGCCACTGGCCGGCATTTCAACAGAATAATAGAAATTTTTCAGGTCTGTACTGCCGTCCGCATCGATGGTGAGCTGAATGTCATATTTTCCAGCGACATCTGGCAGAAAGGAAATGATTGCCGACGTATCTGAAGGCAAAATGTCGTTGGGAGTCAACGTACTGCTGTCGGGAAAAGCCGTGAATGTCCATTGAACACTGCCAAGACCATCATGCTCGATGGTGACGTACTCACCAAGCGCGATATCTTCGCGTCCCAGGTATTTATTCCAGAGGTCACAACCACTCAACACAATGGCTATCGTGGCGCTCAGTACAAGAATTTTTTCTCTGGACATTCACAGCCTCCCAACTGAATTCACCTGAAGTTATTGGTTTAAAATAAGTTCAGCTTCACTAAAGAAAAATGCAATTTCTTTCTGTGCATTTTCGTCAGAATCGGAGCCGTGTACCGCATTACGGCCCTTGTTTTCAGCGTATTTCGCCCGGATGGTCCCTGCGGCTGCCTCAGCCGGATCCGTGACGCCAATTGTCTCACGCCAGGCACTGACTGCATTAGCTTTTTCCAGCGCTAATAAAATGCTGGGACCGGAGGACATGAATTCCACCAATTCCCCATAAAACGGGCGTTCACGATGTACAGCGTAAAATTCCCGGGCTTCGGCTTCAGACATCCGTTTCATCTTGGCACCCAGAATTTTGTACCCTTCGGCGATGATGTGATCAATAATCTGACCCCATTTTCCACTCTCAACAGCATCCGGTTTAATCATTGCAAAGGTTCGATTTCCCAATTCAGTCACTCCTGTATTCCTTCATAGTTTGCAGTTTCTTTTTGAGTTTGCACCCAATTCTCCTGTTTCTCGATTCGCTTTTGGATTCTTAGTCCTGTAGCGCTTTTTCAATCAATTCGCCGATTGTCGCTGGGCTGTCAGAAACAATAATACCAGCATCGCGTAGCGCTTTGACTTTATCCTCAGCAGTACCTTTTCCGCCTGAAATTATGGCGCCGGCATGACCCATGCGGCGTCCCGGAGGTGCTGTCTGTCCGGCAATAAAGGCGACGATGGGTTTTGTAAAATGCGCTTGTGCCCAGGCAGCAGCTTCTTCCTCTGCAGTTCCGCCAATCTCACCAATCAGGACCACTGCGTCTGTGTTGGGGTCATTTTGGAACATTTCCAGAAGGTCGATGAAGTTCGTTCCATTCACCGGATCCCCACCAACTCCGATACAGGTTGATTGTCCAATATTCCGCGTGGTGAGCTGATGTACGGCTTCATAAGTCAGTGTACCCGAACGACTGATGACACCCACCCGACCTTCCTTATGAATAAAACCTGGCATAATACCAATTTTCGCCTTTCCGGGGGAAATAACACCGGGGCAGTTGGGGCCCACCAGACGCGTTTTCCGATCTGCCATGTAGGTTTTTACCTTCACCATGTCCTGAACAGGAATGCCTTCTGTAATGCAGATGACCAGATCCAATCCGGCATCGGTAGCCTCCATGATGGCATCAGCGGCAAAGGGTGGGGGAACGAAAATAACAGATGTGTTGGCGTTTGTAACGGCTTTGGCTTCTGAAACCGTATTGAAAATGGGAACACCGTGTTCGGTTTTTTGCCCGCCCTTTCCGGGTGTCACACCAGCCACTACCCGTGTGCCATATTCAATCATTTGTTGGGTATGAAAGGAGCCTTCACCACCGGTGATGCCCTGAACAATGAGACGCGTGTCGTTACTTACTAAAATGCTCATGACTTACTCCTTGATGGCGGTGGTTACTTTTTGGGCAGCATCTTCCAGGCTATTGGCAACGAGGAAGTCCAGGTTTGAATTTTCCAGTAATTCAGCAGCTTCCCGGGCGTTGGTGCCTTCCAGACGCACGACGAGTGGGACATTAACCTTCACCAGATTCAGTGCGTCAATCACCCCCTGAGCCACGCGATCACACCGCACAATTCCACCAAAAATGTTGATTAAAACGGCTTTTACATTGGGATCATTCATAATGATTCGGAAACCGTTGGCCACGGTCTCGGCATTCGCCACACCACCCACATCCAAGAAATTAGCCGGTTCCCCGCCGTGTAATTTGATAATGTCCATGGTGGCCATAGCCAGGCCGGCGCCATTCACCATACAGCCCACATTTCCATCCAATTTGATGTAATTCAGGTTGTGCTTGGTGGCCTCAATTTCCGAAGGTTCCTCTTCGGACAAATCCCGCAATTCCATAATGTCTTTATGACGGAACAGGGCATTGTCATCAAAATTCATCTTGGCATCCAGTGCCATCACATCACCACCACCAGTGACAACCAGCGGATTAATCTCGGCTAAAGAGGCATCGGAAGCTGAATAAGCATTGTACAGGGCATGGAAAAACTTTACCGCACTGCGCACCTGATTGCCCTCAAGTCCCAAAGCATACGCCAGTTTGCGTGCCTGAAAGGTTTGAAGTCCCAAACCGGGCTCAACCCATTCCTTGATAATTTTTTCAGGTGTTTCGGCAGCCACTTTTTCTATCTCCACGCCGCCTTCGGTGGAAACCATGAATACATCTTTACCGGCTTGTCGATCCAGCACGATACCCACATACAATTCACGCTTGATGTCCACACCCTGCTCCACCAGGATGCGCTGAACTTCCTTCCCACCGGGACCGGTTTGGTGTGTCACCAAAGTCATACCCAACATAGCTTCCGCCAGAGAACGGACTTCATCCAGGGATTTGGCGATTTTTACACCCCCGCCTTTTCCGCGGCCACCAGCGTGGATCTGTGCTTTTACCACATAGATCTGGGCGTCTAGCGATTTAGCGACACTTACTGCTTCATCAGGATTAAATGCAACATGGCCATCGGGAACCGGAACATGATATTTCCGGAAAATTTCCTTGGCCTGGTATTCATGAATTTTCATGATGTCCCCTTGTTATGATTAACGAAATAACGGTGTTGTAATGAAAAAAATGGTTTGGTTGAGAGGCATGGAGCGGTTTCTGTGCATTATCGTTTCAATCGTGTTGTTAGACCCAGGTGATGACCGTTCCCAGCGAGTCATTAAACTGCTCACTTAGTGTTTCAATATCTGTAATGACAACGCGTTGACCGCCATTCCTGATAAAGTTCACAGCCGCCTCAATTTTCGGTCCCATGCTGCCACCGGGGAAATGTCCTTCTGCCAGATAGCGTTCAGCTTCAGCGATGGTCAAATGGTCGAGAAATACCTGGTTCGGTTTACCAAAATTCAGTGCTACTTTTGGAACAGCGGTGAGGATAAACAGCGTTTCCGCCCCGATTTGATTTGCCATGAGCGCAGAAGCCCGGTCTTTGTCAATAACGGCATCCATGCCTTCCAAATTCCCATTTTCATCGTAATAGACCGGTACACCGCCACCACCGGCTGCAATGACGATATGACCATTTTCCACCAGATGTCGAATCGCTTTCCGGTTAACAATTTCAATGGGTTCCGGAGATGGCACTACCCGGCGCCATTTGTCTTCGCCGTATGGTTTGATTTGCCAACCGAACCGTTTCGCCTTTTTGCGGGCTTCACCTTCAGGTAATGCCGGACCGATAAATTTGCTGGGGTCGGCGATGGACGGATCATCTTTGGATACCACCACCTGCGTCACAAGGGTCACCACCGTGCGATTAATATTTTCTGCCTGAAGGCGGTTTTGAAGGCTCTGTTCAATCATATATCCCATACCGCCTTCGGTATCTGCAACACAAATGCCCAAGGGTAGGTACATGAGTTTGTCAGCGGTCATTTCAGTACGCAACAATGCATTGCCAACCTGGGGACCGTTGCCATGGGAAATAACGGGCAGAATACCATTTTTCAGTAACTGTATAATGGCATTCAGGCTTCTTCGAGTTTGAGCGAATTGTTTATTAATGGTATCTACTTCACCCACCGGTGAGATGGCATTTCCGCCCAGCGCAACAACCGCTGTTTTCAAGTATCAACTCCTTCAGCTTCAACTTTTTAATGAGCCGCGAAATGTAGGTTTCGAGGGGTGAAAACTCAACTTGAAATCAGGTGATAAAACGGAAGAATCGCGATTCAGTCTTCCTGAAAAAAGCTGTCAGGCAAGCCTCGGTTTAGCTTGTATTTGGAGAATTCCAGCTGAATGCTGCCAGTAACCGGTGTTTCGGTCGTATCCCGCATGCTGTTCATAATTTCCATTTTGGCTTTGGGAGTGCTGTTGAAGTGCTGCATCGTTTTCATCCTGGCCGGGAGCACGATTTCCATCTCAGTTTCTACCGGCATCCAAGCCACACCTTCCACATGGGCGTACTGGGAGGTGAGGGTTAAGACATCCTCCCCACCGATAGTTGCAATGCCTTTTAAAATGGTTCCCTGCGGGTCGGTAACCCACAATTTGATTAAGGCATCCTGGTCGTAGAGTGAATCCTGAAATGCAACCAGCCAAACATTCTCCCCCTCCAGAATCGTGTACTCCAGAGTTTCCACTTTTATCTGAAGTGAATCGTTCATTATTTCGTTGTAGAAAGGCAGAATCCCCTGGCGCGGCACCACGGCGAAGCCGGTGGTCTCTAATTTCACCTTGTCTGGTGTTTTGAATGCATAGCTGACCTTTTTCCCAGGCATACGAAATCCAGGCATGGCTACCTTGATTTTCATCTCTACCTGGTAATCCTGAATATGGCTTAGATTGTCGCGTACCATTTTAAAAATCTCATCTGGAGATTTCAGCGGTTGCGACGATACCATTGTAACCAATAGTAAAAGTGACAAGAGGCGAATCATGACAGGATGTCCTTTCGCTTGAAAATAAGGAAGGCTCCACCCAAAAATAGTGCAATATGGAGTAATGCCGTCCAGGTGGACAACCACAGGTAGTCCCAGGGAATTGGATCGTAGAAAGCTTTGGTCCATGAATCAAAATAGGTGGTGAAAAAGAAGGGCCGGATTGTTTCAAAGAAATCTAGTGGTAAGGAGCTGATGGCAAAGAAAATGATGACAATCGCCATGGTCCCGATAACGGGTCCTACAGCATTCTTTACCATTGCTGAAAAGAAAATAGCCAGCGTGGCGACCAGCGACATATTAAGGAATGACAATCCATAGGCCAGGGCGAACCGTATAGCTGCCGTTCCCGCCGGCAGAACCAGTATGCCATCCTGTAAAACCACCAAATCACCCAATCCCATCCAAATCGCGCCCACCCCGATACTCATGATGCCCAGAAACAGGATTACGGACAAGGTGTACAGCAGCGTGGCAATGCTTTTGGAGAGAAAAATTTTCCAGCGTGAAACCGGTCGCGTGAGATAGACACGATAGGTTCCGGCTGCCTCCTCACCGGCCAGTACATCCCCGCCGACCAAGGCGATGAGGAAGGGAATGTGAATCCACAGGAAATTCAGAACAAAATAAGCCACGGTAAAGGCATTCACCAATTTTCCAACCATGAGAAAATGGTTTCCCATGGCATTGGTCAATTGACGCTCTATGTTGCTACCACCAACACTAAAACCCCAGAAAAAGAGCGGCACCAGTAACAAGATGAAGAAGTAGCTCATGTAGGTGCGCCAATAGCTGAAAATTTTGAACAGCTCGTTCCGAATCAGTGTAAAAATCATCATTTCCCCTCCGCCTGGGCTAGGAAAAATGCTTCCAATCGGTTTTTCTGGGATGCACTGAAAATATTCACATCCTGCCGGGCTAGCTGGCGCAGCAACTCAGGGACATTTTCGTATAAAATAGAAATGCGCAAGGTGGTGGCAGTCTGTTCACAGGATTTTACCAAGTCATGGTTTTGTAAAAATTTTTCAGCAACCGCCGTAGGTGTGACGTCCAGATCCAGGGTAATCTCACCCATGTGTTGAAACAACGCTTCAATTGAACCCTGCGCCACCAACTCACCTGAAAAAATAAGTCCGATGTGGGTGCATAATTCTTCCACCTCATGGAGTAGGTGAGAAGAGAGAAAGATCGTGGCCTCTCGTTCCTCAGCGATTTTCCGGATGAAATCCCGTATTTCAACCATCCCAATCGGGTCTAGTCCGGTGGTGGGTTCGTCCAGAATCAAAAGTTTTGGATCACCCAGTAATGCCTGACCCAATCCCAAGCGTTGTTTCATGCCCTGGCTGTAAGTTTTCACCTTATCGTGTCGGCGGCTATAGAGTCCCACCTGGTGCAGAATATCGTTCAAATGGGATGGTTTATTGTGACCGCTCAGGCGTGCCAGCATTTCCAAATTATGATATCCAGACAATTGCTTGTAGAAATCAGCCCGGTCAACCAGCGCACCAATGCCCCGCCGGAGATGGAAATTGTGTTTCGACCTGCGTCCAAGAATGGCAAAATGACCGGCGGAGGCGTGAATCAGGCCGGTTAATACACGGATTAGCGTGCTTTTGCCAGCACCATTTGGGCCCAGGAAACCAAATATTGTCCCATTGGGTACCTGCAGCGACACATCCTGCAGTGCGTGTATAGCACCGAAGTGCTTGGTAAGTCCTTCGGTCTGGATCGCGAGTTGAGTGGAATTATTCATGTGGCACTTTTATCTATTTTCATTCAATGCATGTTTTATTGTCGCGCGGTGGCGGCTTTTTCCGGAAATTGCGACATGACATACTCAGCCAGGGCCGTGATGGTCAGGCTGGGATTCACACCCAGATTTACCGGGACGATAGAACCATCCACCACATACAGATTGTCATAACTATGGATTTTTCCGTGAAAATCCACCACGCCGGATTCCGGTGTTTCGCTCATTCGGCAACCGCCAAGAATATGTGCTGTAGAAGTCACATCAAACAGAACTTCCGGCAGAATGCTCAACGGTCGTCCATTCATTTTTTCGGCCAATTTCTCGGTGACTCTGTTTGCAATGGGGATATAGCTGGGAATTTTGTGTTCCGTCGGCATGGTAGAATTAAAACTGCGCGTTCCAAGTCGCCACCACCGCCGTTTGAATGTCAGTCGCATGTGATTATCTACCGTTTGCATCACCAATACGATTGGGGTACGCTGTGCCCAATTGAAAGGCCAGAGTGAATGTAGAAATCTCAACGGATGCCGCACGATATTCCCCAAAAGTCGCACAGGTCGGGGCCAGGGTTTTCCACCACCCACCAGGAGTGTGGATAATAGTGCCATCGCATCTGATTTTTTCGGGTACCGTACGATTTCCATGTGGGCCTCCGCGTCGGGATAGACGCCACTGGTGATGGCGATTTGGCCACTGTAGTCAGCATTTTTGTCCCGGGCATTCACCGCCAGCAATGCTTCTGCGTTGGTTCGGACAAAGTTCCCCAACTGCTGACTGAGTTTGGGGAGTGAGCCATTTGTTTTGCATTTCAACAGTAGTTTTACCGAGCCCATGACACCACCGGCAAACACGACACCGCCGGCATGTAAAACCCTTTTCGGATGTCGGAACCCGGTGGATTTGCATGTAGTGACCAGGTAACCCGAATCACCCTCGGGTTTAACATCCAGTACTTCTGTTTCCGGGAAAATCTGTACGCCCAATTGTTCAGCGAGATACAGATAGTTTTTATCCAGTGTATTTTTACCGCCATCCCGGCAACCCACCATGCAGGCACCACAAAATGTACAGCCGGTGCGCGCGGGACCTTTACCACTAAAAAACGGATCCGGAACGGTTTTACCAGACTCACCGAAGAAAACACCAACATCATTGATATGGAAGGTATCTTTACCACGAATTTCAGCGCTAACTTCTGCCAGTAAACGGTCAGCGTCGTCCGTTCTTTTTGCCGGTGTTGCACCCAGCATCTTTTGGGCGGTTTGGTAATGGGGCGCTAAACGGGATCGCCAGTCACCCGGTCCCCAGCCCGGTTTTTGGAAAACCGAGTCGGGTGGTACGAGCAAGTTATTTGCATAAACCAAACTGCCGCCACCCACACCGGCGCCGTGCAGAATGAAGGCGTTTCGCAACAATGTGAGACATTGAATCCCGTAAAAGTGCAGTTTCGGCATCCAGAAATACTTGCGGAGATTCCAGTTCGTTTTCGCAAAATCCCGGGGCTGGTAGCGCTTACCTTTTTCCAATACAGCCACCCGGTAACCTTTTTCAGCCAGCCGCAAAGCTGAAACTGATCCACCGAACCCGCTACCGATGATGATGTAATCAAAGGACTCCATCTTTGAAATTGGCATTCAGAAATGTAACCAGGCAGGGTTGTGTGTTAAACAGAATTTCGAGGAAATTATGCTATAACGTCAAGAAGCCTCGCACGGAGGCTTCTCAATTACTTGGGATTGTATTACCGACCCAAAGGGCGGGAATAAAATTAATTAGGCGGCTTTTACAATGCGGTCGGACTTGATGCAGGTGGTGCAGACCCGAACCCGCACGGGGCGTCCATCCAGCATAATGCGAACGCGCTGCAGGTTGGGTAGCCAGCGGCGCCGGCTCTTCTTGTGTGAGTGACTCACATTGTTACCTGTCTTAGGACCCTTACCGCATATTTTACAAATTTGTGCCATCATTAGCTCCTGTCATTAAAGCGCGGCAAATATAGACGGCAATACCAACCCTGTCAATATTTTGCTTTCGGGGAATTTAATTCCCCGCTTCACCAAGCGTATCGGGCGCCATCAGCTCCTCTGAGTCTGAATCGGCAGAGGTATTTTCCGGCTCACCATGGATTACTTCCGCTGCTGAAGTTTGGGGTTCGGCTTGGGTATTCGTTGCGGATGCTTTATCTACCACCGGAGCTGGAATCTTAGCCGGTTCGGGTCTGGACACCTGAATGGGGCGCGCCCGGTAGCTGGCAATTGCCTTTTGAACGGTGGTGAGGGTAACCAGCGGCATATTCTCCACATGTTTGATCAATTCATTTTGAAGGATATTCATCTCTTCAATAAGCCGATCCATCTCACTCAAGCGTTTGGTATTGTCCATGACACCACCACGTTGTTCTTTGACAATTATTTCCAATTCAGCCTGTAATGCCTGATTTGCCAGCACCATTTCCCGGAGCTCCGTCTGACTGGAGAGCAGGCTGTCCAGTGCCAGCCCCACCATTTTTGAGGTCTCCGTGCGCATGGAGTCGATCATGGTTCCAATTTCGCTGCTCATGGCAGCGCTGACCTGATCGTTCACATAGGCTTCACTGGCGAGTTTGTACTGCTGGGGCAATGGAATCGGTACGTAGGTGCAATTGGTCAAAAGGATTGCGCCTAATGCACTCATGGCGATTAAAAATTGTCTCATATTTTCCCCTCCTATAGGTAAACATAAGATGTAAAAAATGTGTTGGGACCATTGGTAGTATAGGATAAATCCCAGGGGATTGTAAGAAAAAATATGATGTGAAATACCGTTGTGAGTGGGAACCGGAGAATTATTTTCCTCCAATGATTCAAATTAAAAACATCCGGGTTGATGGTAAGGTCGTCCTGGCACCTATGGCCGGGGTCACTGACCACGCATTTCGCATGATTTGCCGGCGGATGGGCGCGGGGATGGTGTACACAGAATTCGTCAGTGCCAATGGCATCATCCGGGGAAATGACAAAACCCTGCAAATGATGCGCTACGAGGAAGAAGAACGCCCCATTGGTGTACAAATCTTCGGCGAATCGGCGGATGTGCTGGCGGAAAGCGCTCGTTTTATCCAGGATACGGTGAAGCCGGACTTGATTGATCTGAACTTCGGTTGTCCGGTGCCGAAAATCACGAAAAAGGGTGCCGGTTCAGCCATTTTAAAAGATCTGCCTCGGATGGATGAAATCACCCGGGCGGTGGTTGCAGCTGTGGACATACCGGTTACCGCCAAGATCCGGGCTGGTTGGGACTTTTCCTGTATTAATGCCCCTGAGTCGGCGCAATTGCTGGAGGCGGCAGGGATCAGCGCGCTAACCATCCATCCCCGTACCACGAAAATGCTTTACACTGGGAAGGCGAAGTGGGAACTGATTGCAGAGGTTAAATCCAAAGTGACTATCCCTGTAATTGGGAATGGTGACATCACCTGCGCCCAGGATGCCCGGCGCATGCTGGACGAAACCGGATGTGATGCGGTGATGGTGGGACGACGCAGCCTGGGTAACCCCTGGATATTCCAGGAAATTAACCACTTCCTGAAAACGGGTGAAACGCCACCACCACCGACGGTGCTGGACAGGCTGGAATTGTGCAAATACCATTTGGAACTGGAAATGCGGGACCGGGGAGAACGCGCCGGTGCCAATTTCATGAAAAAACATCTGGGGTGGTATCTCAAGGGTTTTCACAACGCGTCCAATTACCGGCAGCAACTGGTGCGGATGCAGTCCGCGTCTGAAATGTATGCCAATATCCAAAACATGATCAGTTACTTCCAAAATCATCCCGATGAGGGACAGGTTCGGCCGGGCATGGACGATGCGCTGATGACGAATGTCAATTACGGATAGATTTGAGCAGATGCGCGATCTGAGACATTACCTTAAATCCTTTGCTGGCCTGTAATTTGCACCCGGGGTGGGCGTGCCGAGCAATCAATTCAGAAAAAATATGGCCATGACCGAGCGGCAATTTCCGGGAATGGCGATATGAAATTTATGCAAGCTGGTAAAGGAGCATACGATGAATGACGAACGCATCCGAGTGATCATAATGGGAGCAGCAGGTCGGGATTTTCACAATTTTAATGTGTACTATCGTGATAATCCTGCGTATGAGATTGTGGCATTCACAGCAACTCAGATTCCGGATATTGATGACCGTAAATATCCGGCCGAATTAGCCGGAGCACTGTATCCGGATGGTATTCCGATCTATTCGGAAGATGACCTGGAAGAACTCATTGACGAGATGGATATTGACGAGGTGGTATTCGCCTATAGTGATGTCTCCTACGATACCATTATGCACAAATCAGCTCTCGTGAATGCAGCCGGTGCTGACTTTAGAATGATGGGCGCCAAGAGCACCATGTTAAAATCGGAAAAACCGGTTATTGCAGTTTGCGCGGTTCGGACAGGGTGTGGTAAATCCCAAACCACACGACGATTGTGTGACATACTCAAGGCACAGGGAAAAAAGGTGGTGGCCATTCGCCATCCCATGCCCTATGGTGATTTGGTAAAACAAAAAGTTCAACGGTTCGCGACCCTGGAAGATCTGAAAAAGCATGATTGTACCATCGAAGAGATGGAGGAGTACGAACCACATATCATGAATGGTACGGTGGTTTACGCCGGAGTGGATTACGAAGCGATTCTTCGGGAGGCTGAAAAAGAAGCGGATGTTATCGTCTGGGATGGCGGCAACAATGACATGCCGTTTTATATTCCGGATATGATGATTACCGTCGTGGATCCACATCGTCCGGGTCATGAAATTTCCTATTATCCCGGTGAAACCAACCTGATGATGGCCGATGTGGTGGTCATTAACAAGATGGATACGGCTAACATGGAAGGTATTCAGGAAGTACGCGATAGTATTGACTGGGTCAATCCGGAAGCCGTGGTCATTGATGCGGCTTCACCGATTTATGTGGATGATCCGGATGTGATTCGGAATGCTCGTGTACTGGTCGTGGAAGACGGTCCCACACTCACCCATGGAGAAATGACTTATGGCGCTGGCGTGGTGGCTGCGGATAAATTCGGCGCTGCAGAGTTGGTTGATCCGCGTCCATTTACCGTAGGGAAAATCACCGAAACCTTTGAGAAATACGAAGATATCGGCGATCTGCTACCGGCGATGGGATATGGTGCGGAGCAGATGAAGGACCTGGAAACCACAATTGCCAATACGGATTGTGACGCGGTGATTATTGGGACGCCAATTGATCTGCGCCGGGTAATTAAAATTGATAAGCCCTCCACCCGGGTTATGTATAAACTGCAGGAAATCGGTGAACCCACGCTGGAATCCATCATCTCCAATGCCTTTAAAACGGGGCTGATGAAATAGAACCCACGGTGGTACCCGAAATTGTGAACGGACTGGCCGGGTTGGTGTTAACTGACCCGGCATTTTATCTGAGGATGACTGTTTGATTCAAAACCACGCAGTTTATTATAGGGCATGGCAAAATCCAAAAAGCAGACACGTGGAACAGGCTGGGCGCTGGTGGAGCCCTGTCCGAAGTGTGGTCAACTTCCCGGTCAATGTTTGTGTGATGACCTGGATACTGCGGACACCGGTTTGATGAAAATTGCCAAATTGCGCATGGAAAAGCGCAAGGGAAAACCCACCACTGTGTTGTACGAACTTTCCGGAGTCCAGGACATGAAAGCCTTGAGTCGCACACTGAAAAATTTGGTAAGCGCAGGTGGAACTGTTAAGGAAGGTACAATTGAACTTCAGGGAGAACACCGGGATCGTGTCCGGGCGTATCTGGTTTCGGAGGGTTTTCAGGTAAAAGGGTGAACCTTTTCGCAACCTGTGTATATATTACACTAACGGGAGGAAGTGAATAGTATGACTGAATTATTGTTAACCCTGATCATCTTTGCCACCGCGCTGGCACTGATGGGCATTACCTATGTCCTCACGGGGAAAAATAATATTCACCTGGAATGTTCCGCTACTGCAAAACTGGATTCAAACGGGGAGAAGGTAAGTTGCGCATTTTGTCCCAACGAAGCAGTGGAAAAACAGGATTACTTCACGACTCTTGCCAAAGTTGGATATCCCAATCGACAGGACATCATCTCTGAGGAAGCCTACGAAGGCAAGCCCCGCAACCGGGCAATTGAGAATTTACGGTACTGGGATCATTTGAAGGGACCGAAGCAGGAGTAGCAATCCCGCTTATCATCGTTTTTTAAAAAAGACCGCTGTAAGAGCGGTCTTTTTTTTTGCAAAAGTTGTCTTAACGGTTAGATGGTGCTTTGAATGGCTAATCCACAATATATTGGGAAAATCCGCTGGTCTGTATTTCACGGAAAGTCTGATCCGCCTCCCGTACAATAATGAGTCCCTCAATATTCGGACGCGATTCTATCCATTTTAATCCGGCATCTTCACCCAAAACCATCACCGCAGTGGCGCTGGCATCAGCAATCATGCACATGGGTGCAATGATTGACACGGCTGCCAGATGGTGCTCAATCGGCTTTCCAGAACGCGGATCAATCGTGTGGGAGATCCGCTTCCCATCCATTTCACGGTAATTTCGATAATCACCAGAGGTGGCAATAGCCATGTTTTCCAGCTGAACCACATGCTGCAATTGCCGTCCTGGCTGCTGGTCAAAGAGCGGCCGGTCAATCCCGATTTTCCATGATTGACCACGGCTATTCACACCCCGCGCCAACACCTCTCCACCAATCTCCACCATAAAATTCTCAATCTTAACCGCCGTAAGAAATTGACCGACTGCATCGACACCGTACCCTTTGGCAACCGCGCCCAAATCCAGCTTGAGTGGACTGATTTTTTTCTGAACAGTGGTGTCCGTAACGACGAGGTGCTGCAATCCAACAAGGGCTTTGAGCGAATTCAGTTCGGGTTCTGTAGGTAGATGCCTTGCACCACTTTCATGACCAAAACCATAGAAATTCACCAAAGGCAGCACCGTAATATCCAGTGCCCCACCGGAGCTGTGACCAATTTCCAGGCTGGTTTTTAATACATCGGCCAGCGGCTTCGAAACCGGCTGTGGTATTGTTTCAGTAGATTGGTTAAAGCGTGAAATTTCACTGGAATCAATATAGGTGGACATGGAAAGATTAATGGTTAGCAAGAGACTATCCACATCCTGATGGAGCCGGCGAGCCTGGAGATCCGTAAGCACTGTATCCACGATTCGGATGTGGTAAGTTGTGCCCATTGTAAAACCTGAGAAGGAGGTCTCCGGTAATGCTGGTTCACTGCTGCGACTGCAATTTCCCAGTACCAACACCCACATGCAAAACAGACCCGCAAGGATACGGGTCTGCTTAAGATGATGATTATCGTTCCGGTTAAACAGGTGTTGCCGGCTAAAATTCATCGTAATAAATCATGTCCTTATCAACACCCAGATTATAGAGCATTTTATTCACTGCTGCAATCATGGGTGGGGGGCCGCACATGTAATATTCGATATCCTCTGGTGCCGGGTGGTCATTCAGATAGTTTTCCAGCACGACTTGGTGGATGAAGCCGACCGGTCCTTTCCAGTTGTCTGCGGGTAGGGGATCGGACAATGCCACATTGTAGCTGAAATTCGGATGCTCTTCGGCCAGCTTTTTAAATTCGTCGTCATAGAACATTTCACGCACGGAGCGCGCGCCGTACCAGAATGAGACTTTGCGTTTTGTATTCTTCGTATAGAACAAGTCAAAGATATGACTCCGCATGGGTGCCATGCCAGCACCACCACCGATATACAGCATTTCATTGTCAGTATCCTGGGCGAAAAATTCACCATAGGGACCGCTGACGGTTACCCGGTCACCGGGTTTCAGGTTAAATATGTAAGAAGAGGCTTTCCCAGGCGGGACATCCATTCCCGGCGGTGGGCTGGCAATACGCACATTCAGCATGACGATGTTGCCTTCCGCCGGATGATTGGCCATTGAGTAAGCCCGGAAAATGGGTTCATCCAGCTTGGAATGGTATTTCCACATGTTGTATTTGTCCCAATCCTCCCGGTACTCCTCATCGATATCAAACTCACTGTAATCGAGTTCATACGGTGGAATATCAATCTGGATATACCCGCCTGCACGAAAGTTCAAATTTTCACCTTCCGGCAACTTCAATATGAGCTCTTTAATAAATGTTGCCACATTTTTATTGCTCATGACCTCGCATTCCCACTTCTGGATGCTGAAAATTTCCTCGGGAATGTGAATCGTCATGTCATTTTTCACCTTTACCTGGCAAGACAACCGCACATCATCTTTCATTTCTGCCCGGTTTAACAAGGTTTTCTCCGTGGGCAGCACATCGCCGCCACCTTCCAGAATTTGACATTTACACATGCCGCAGGTACCGCCACCCCCGCATGCCGAGGGCAGAAAGATTTTCTGCGCCGCCAGCGTGTTGAGCAGCGTTCCGCCAGCTTCAACTTCCGGGGATTTTTCCTCATCAGCATTGATGAGGATTTTTACTTTACCTTTATTCACGAGCTTGGATGAAGCATAGTTCAGCAGGATGACCAGAATCTGGATGGTGCCTGTGAAAACGACTGTACTGAGGACAATCAATCCAACGGTGCTATTCACGCGTCGTCCCCCTTAAAGAGCAATACCGGAAAAACTCATGAACGCAATAGCCATGAGCCCGGTGATTAACATGGTGATACCTAGTCCGCGTAATCCCATGGGAATATTGGAATAGCGGATTTTCTCCCGAATCGCGGACATGGCGATAATTGCCAGCGCCCAACCTGTCCCGGACCCTAATCCGAAGACCACCGATTCACTTAAGTTATATTCCCGTTCTACCATGAACAGTGAACCACCCAGAATAGCGCAATTCACCGCAATCAAAGGCAGAAATATGCCCAGCGCGGCGTAAAGCGACGGGCTGTATTTGTCCAAAATCATTTCCACCAATTGGACCATGGCCGCGATTACCGCGATGTATGAAATGAAGCCCAGGAAACTGAGATCCACGCCCGGCAACCCTGCCCATTCCAGCGCTCCCGGTGCCAACAGAAAATGATGGATCGCCCAGTTGGTGGGAACTGTGATGGTCTGAACGAAAATAACTGCGAATCCAAGTCCGATAGCCGTTTCAACCCGTTTGGAGACAGCCAGAAATGAGCACATCCCCAGGAAAAACGCCAGGAGAATATTTTCCACAAAAACGGACTTGACAAATAAACTGATTAGATGTTCCATAATACGCTTCCGCCTTACTCGTCCACAGTACCGGTAATGGTACGTTGTAACCAAATAAAGAGCCCCAGCAGGATAAATGCCCCGGGCGCCAATACCATCAATCCCATATTCTGATAGCCGGCGGCATAAAAGCTCTCTGGAATGATGTGGTAACCGAACAATGTCCCACTGCCCAGGAGCTCGCGACCAAATGCCACCACCAGCAGAAACATACTGTAACCCAGCCCATTACCAATGCCATCCAGCCAGGAGGCAAAGGGCTTCTGCTGGAGCGCGAAGGCTTCCGCCCGGCCCAAAACGATACAGTTTGTGATAATCAGCCCCACAAAAACGCTCAACTGCTTACTGATGTCAAACAGGTAAGCCTTCAGGATTTGATCGACTAAAATCACCAGGGAAGCAATAACCGCTAACTCGACGATAATTCGAATCTGAGAGGGAATTTTATTGCGGATTAACGAGATGGTGAGGTTCGAGAAAGAGATGACGAAAATTACCGCTAATGACATCACCACCGCTGTCTTCATCTGTACCGTCACCGCCAATGCCGAACAAATTCCCAAGACTTGCACGGAGATGGGATTGTTGTCCATCAAAGGGTCTTTGACGAACTTCATATTCTTTGCACTGAGGATGTTCATGAAACCACCTCATTTTGGTCTTGATTACGAATTTCTTCAAAATATGGGTTATAGCGCTCCAGGTCTGAGAACAGGAATTGATTAATGCCGTTTCCCGTTAGTGTCGCGCCGCTAATGCCGTCCACCAGATGTTCTTTCCCCTTGGCATCGTCCCGTACCTGGCCTTTTGCAACCGTTATAGAGACCAGATTACCGGACTCATCCAGGATTTTCTTACCACTGAAATTGTCCTGAAACCATTGCTGTGAGATTTCACCACCCAATCCCGGTGTCTCGCCGTGATCATAAAATGTCACACCACGTACGGTATTTAAGTCTGCCTCCAGAGCGAGATAGCCATGAATGGTTGACCATAGTCCTTTTCCCTCAATGGGAATACAGTAGGCGATGACATCATCAGATTTGTCTTTCAATAGGTAGATGGGCAGATGATCTGGTTCCTCCGCCGGATTCACATCCTCAGCCTTCAATCCCTCAAGCACCTCTCCTTCTGGATTAACCACAATACTGGTCATGCGCTCATCGAAGAGATCCAGAATTTCCGTTTTGGTGTAAGCTTTTTCAGACTCAAGCAGACTCACCGCTTTGAGAATGTTCTTTTTGATATCGGTCTGGATGTTTTCCTGTTGCATGGGTTTCAGCAGTGTAGCCGCAGAGGCCAGGAGAACACCGCATACAATGGTAACGATTGCGGCGAATCGCAGGATATAAGCATTACTATACATGCCGCAGTCTCCTCTTAATATTCGCCTGGACCACGAAGTGATCAATCAGCGGTGAGAATACATTCCCGAACAAGATTGCCAGCATCATCCCCTCCGGGTAAGCCGGGTTAAATGTGCGAATCAGGATGACCATCACACCAATCAATATGCCATAAATCCACTTGCCAGTATTCGTCCCACTTGCTGAAACGGGATCCGTGGTCATAAACACGGTTCCAAACATAAATCCACCCATCACCAGGTGATAGACAGGGGGCAGAGACATCATACCCGTGGCTGATGGTCCCGCTAGGAAATAGATGACATTGGCCATCCCAAATCCACCCAGCAGCGTGGCCAGCATAATCCGCCAGCTCCCGATGCCTGTAATCAACAAAATCGCAGCCCCGATTAAAATCGCAAGTGTGGAGGTTTCGCCCATACTGCCGGGAATGTTTCCGTTGAACATATTCAGCCAGGAATAATCCATTGAACCGGCGCGTAACGCTTCAACTGCGTTGCCATCAGAAGCGGCTACCGTTGCCAGGGGTGTGGCCGTTGAAAAGCCATCTACCGCGGCCCAAACCCGGTCACCCGACATATCGCCAGGGTATGTGAAAAATAAAAATGCCCGCGCGGTTAGGGCTGGATTTAGCAGGTTCATGCCGGTTCCACCAAAAACCTCTTTTCCGATGACCACGCCAAAGGAGATACCAATGGCAACCTGCCAAAGGGGAATGGTAGGCGGTAGCGTCAGTGGGAAAAGAATTCCTGTGACCAGTAAGCCTTCATTGATTTCGTGACCGCGGATTTTGGCGAAAAGGGATTCCCAGAATCCACCCACCGCGTAGGAAACAATGATCACGGGGACCATGACCAGCAGGCCTTCCCAAATAGCCGGCCAAAATTCAGTGATACCTGCCTGCCGACCGATATTGTAAATGCTCATGGCAATAACGGGTAAAAGTGCAACAACCACCACGAACATATAGCGCTTCAAGTCGATATTATCCCTTACAAACGGCCCCCTGCGGGTCGCACGTCCGGGTGTTAACAGGAAGGAATGGGTTGCCTCAACCAGTGGCGAAAACCACTTCAGCGGGCTCTTTGAGACACCTTCCTCCAGCCGGTTAAAGAATTGTTCCATACTCATCGCTTAACCTTCCTTCTCAATCAGTGTTAAGCCGTGTTCGATGATCTCGCCGAATTCAATTTTTGAAGGACAGATGTAAGTACACAGCGCAAAATCTTCAGGGGCTACTTCCAGGATACCCAACTTTTCCATCAGTTCAATATCTTCCACCAGAGTCGCTTTGGCTAAATGCACCGGCAGAATGTCCATGGGCACGACCTTTTCATAATTTCCCGTGCTAACGAACGCCCGTTCATCACCGTTAATGTCTGTATTTTGAACGAATTTTTTATTCCTGAACAGGGAAGAGAAAAAGGTACCGCCATAACTGGCCAGGTTAAACCCGGGGCTTAACCAGCCCAGAAGTCGACGCTTTTGTACTTCCGGAATAACGGTCACCGTATGGTCATAGAAGCCAATAAATCCCTCCAGCGATGCGTTGGTACCTGACAAAACCGTTCCGGATAAAACCCGGAGTTCATCGTCATTCAAATTTTCCGGAAGGATACCGGCCAGGGCTGCACCGGTAATGGTTTTCACATACTGGCATTTTTCCAGTCCCGATCCTGCCAATGCCACCATGGTTTCATTGGGGTAGCGGCCATTTTTCAGTAATTGACCGATCCGGGCTACATCATAGGGAGAGATATACCAGATAATTTCCCCGGCTCGTAAACGATCGATGTGGTAAACCTGTACACTCACATTTCCCGCCGGATGTGGGCCCGAAAAGGTGTGAAGTTCGATGCCTTCGACACCATCAAAACTATCATGCCGGTCAGGTGCTACGGAGAGGTGGATTTTTCCCTCTGTCAGGTGCTGCAACGCATAAATGCCCGATTGGAAATCGGCTTTTAGCTCCTGCATGTAAAAATTAGGATCAGCTGCTAGCGGTGCAGTCTCCAATCCTGAAATAAAAATCGCTTTCGGGGATGCATCCAGCCCTGCGATATTGGAGAAGGGGCGCTGGCGAAGCGTTGGCCATAAGCCGCCTTGCAAGAGAGCCGACCGGACTTTTTCCCGGTCCAGATTTTTTATCGCGCTGTCTGAATACTTGGGAAATTCTTCGTATTCGTCACTTGCAGCAGCATCAACAATAATCCGCATAATACGCCGACGCTCACCGCGAACGACTTCGTTAACCGTACCTGCTACGGGCGATAAAAACCGGATTTCCGGATGCCGTTTGTCCATGAACAGTACCGAACCGACCTTTACCGCAGCACCGGGTTCCACTTCAACCTGCGGACGAAAATTACGAAAATCAGCAGGTTGAACGGCCGCTTGTTTCGGACGCGCGCCTTTAATAACAAGACGTTCCGGTTCGCCAGCCAGGGGAATGTTGTACCCTCGCTTAACTTTAAAATGTGCCATACTTACCACTACTCCATTTATCCATTTGACGGCCAAAATATAGAGTCGATTTCAATACCTTCAACAAATTCTATCGCTTTTGCAGCGATTCCTGAAATTTTTGCGGCGCGAGGAATAATCTTCGTAACAGGTAACGGCCGCATAAGGAGCCCAGCGGTGCAAACTATATGCCACGGGCAATAATTTTGACCCTCCAATGTCTGCTGTCGAAGGCGCGTGATTGGGCAGGGAAATGTGACGTGCCGGGAGTACACTTCCTTTACGGCATAAGTGTTATATTCGCTGAATTTGCGCTGGTTAAAACGCTTGCGCTCCCATTCATGTCCGTATACATTTCGCGGCTAAAAATGGAACGGAAATGTTAGAGCAGTTAAGTCAGAATTTAGAAGGTGTCCTCAAGCGTTTGCGGGGACACGGTCGCCTGACCGAAGCGAATATCGCGGAGGCCATGCGGGAAGTTCGACGCGCACTGCTTGAAGCTGATGTGAATTATCAGGTTGCCCGGGATTTTATCACTTCCATAAAAGAAAAAGCTCTGGGTGAATCGGTGCTCCGTTCCATTACACCAGGTCAACAAATCGTTAAAATTATTAACGACGAACTCACCCAATTACTGGGTGGAGATGCCCAGCCCCTGAACCTGTCCGGATCACCAGCCATTATCATGGTTGTGGGTCTACAGGGCAGTGGAAAAACCACATTCGTCGCCAAACTGGGACGCCACCTTGCAAAGGAAGGTCGGCATCCGCTCCTGGTAGCCTGCGATGTATATCGTCCAGCTGCCGTGGAACAGTTACAGGTGTTGGGGAAACAGATTGACCTGCCCGTATATGCTGAACCCGGGAATCAGGATGTGTTGGGCATTGCCCAACGGGCGATCCGCGAATCAGTACGGTATCCCGCTGATGTAGTGATTGTGGATACGGCCGGTCGGCTGCACATCGATACCCGCATGATGGAAGAGGTCCAGTCTATCAAATCTGCTGTTAAACCGTCTGAGACGCTTTTTGTAGCGGATGGCATGACTGGGCAAGATGCGGTGAATGCCGCTAAATCCTTTCAGGAAGCCGTTCAGTATGACGGGGTGGTGTTGACTAAGCTGGATGGTGATGCCCGTGGTGGTGCAGCACTGTCCATTCGAGCCGTTACCGGCAAACCCATCAAATTTATTGGTGTGGGTGAACAGGTATCCGCGTTAGAGGTTTTTCACCCGGATCGGTTATCAAACCGTATTCTGGGAATGGGTGATGTGATTTCCCTGGTGGAGCGCGCCCAGGAAACCTTTGATGTGACTGAAGCTGAAAAACTGGAGAAAAAGCTACGGAAAAACAGCTTTGACCTGGAAGATTTCAAAAATCAGTTAAAACAGATGCGCTCCATGGGAAATCTCACCGATCTGGTGGGATTAATCCCTGGAATGAATCGACTGAAAGATGTAAACTTGGATGAAAAAAGGTTGACACGTATTGAGGCAATCATTAACTCAATGACCAGTCTTGAGCGTCGTCGGCCACAAGTTTTGAACGGCAGTCGGAGAAAGCGCATAGCAAGAGGTTCTGGAACCTCGGTAACGGATG
>JAIPJR010000095.1 GCA_021734045.1 Fidelibacterota bacterium | reverse complement strand
CCTTAGGGCTATCCTTTTTGTGCCCGATTTTATTTATGCCCAAATCACCAAAATCTGGCAAAACATTAGAAATATTGACTCGATTCACCCGTGTCCAGTTCCCGTAGGTGTGTGAATTAGATTTTATCAGGGACGACTACTTATTGTGTAAGAATATATGTCCATGCGTTGGGAATGGAAGGTATTATGGAACAAGAAACGGGTAGAAGAGCACCTGAAAGTTATTTTATTTATGAAGGGAGTATTCTGGAAAAAGTGAGTGTGACGATGGTTCCCTTCCCCACTTCACTGCTCACCTCAATGGCAGTACCGTTCAATTCCAGGTAACGCTTGGTAAGCGCCAAGCCCAGTCCCACCCCCTGAAATTTTTTACTGTAACCACTGCTCTCCTGGGTAAATGCCTGGAAAATGGTCTGCAGGTAGCGGTGTGACATGCCAATACCCGTGTCCTCAATCGTCAGCATGATGTGTTCCTGCGTCGCATCTGCCTGGATAGTGATGCCACCTTTGTCAGTGAATTTGATGGCATTATCCATCAGGTGCCCCAGGGCCTCTCCGATACAATATTCATCAGCCATCACATACAGGCTGGTAGGATACTTGTGAATCGTGAAAGACAAATTTTTAGCAGCAGCCCGCTCGCGCCACTCGTCGGATTTTGCCTCCAATAAGGCACATAGGTTCATCGCCACAGGCTCTAACTGCAAGGAATCAGCTTCGATCTGGGCAATATCCAGCACTTCGTGGACAGTACGCATGAGGCGCTCACCCGACTCCTTCACCAACCCAAAAAAGGAGCGCTCTTCCTCAGTGATTTTATCCGTCACCGCTGTCTCAATCAGGGAAATAAACCCCAGAATCGAATTTAACGGCGTTCGAATTTCGTGGGACATGTTGGCCAGAAAGAGATTTTTAACCTGCTCCGATTTTCTAGCTTTTTCCAGGGCGTTCTCCAGTCCCTGACGCGCCCGGAAGCGTTGCAATGCTTCAGCAAGAACATTGACCACCACCACCAGAAACACCTGTTCATCCGGTGTGAACGACCGCGGCGAATTATGAAAAGCAGCTAACACACCATACGGAGACTGGCCCTGGGGAATGGTGATACAATGCATTGCCTGGATATCATTGTTGCGAGCCCAAAGCGGGAGTATTTCCGCTGAATCCATCTCCCTCGCATTCTCAATATTCACCGGTTCTGAGCGCTTCAGCACCCAGCGGATGAAGGCTGTTTCCTCCGGATCCTGGTCGAGCTGAGATAATCCTTCTACCGCAACCAGATCAACCTGGTCTGTCTTAGCTGAATATCTGCTGATGCAGCACCCTGTAATTCCCAGTGTTTTCCGGACCAATGTAACCGCACGCCGGAACAAATCATCGATGGGCTTCTCTTGCAGCGCCTGCTGACCTAAGGTCAAAATCCCAGCCTGCCGGATCGCCTGTTCCTCCAGCAGAAGCTGGGAATGTTTGCGCTCCACCGCGTAGCGGACTGATCGAACCATGATTTCCCGCGTCACCTGACCCTTGATGAGATAATCCTGAGCCCCTTTTTTAACCGCTTTGATTCCCAGTAATTCATCATCGTGACCGGTTAAAACCACAACTGGTATCGCCGGCCATTTCTCCACCAGATATTCCACGGCATGAAGACCGCGACTGTCCGGCAGCTCCAAATCTACCAGCATCACCTGAATGGAATTTTCTTTCAGCAGCGTCTCAGCTTCTGCCAAATCGGACGCTATTTTCAATGTGAAGTCTGCAACAAGGGCACGCTTAAAAAATTGTTTGATGAGATTCTGATCCGCCAGACTGTCTTCCAGCAGCAATACCGTCAGTTTTACTTTTTCAGTGGTCATGAGGGTTGATAAATCTCCGAAATCATCATCACGTGGTGAACCAATTTCAGTGCGGTGAGTATTTTCCCGTTATCAGCCGCAATAATAATAAAATTTATCGACTAATCGGAAGGGTAGATTTTTAGTTTGCCCAACTTTTCAGTTACAAATCCGGCTCGGTAAATTTTAACAGAATTTTATCCGGCGTGACAGGTAGATTTCGGATTCGGACACCACACGCGTTGAAGATGGCGTTAGTCACCGCTACCGCTGGTCCGTTGATGGGAATTTCCGCCACCGCTTTCGCACCAAAGGGTCCCGTGGGTTCATGTGTGTGAATAAATCGGGTGACAATTTCCGGCATATCAATGGCGGTAAAGATGTGATAATCACGGAAACTGGTATTCACTGGTGTGCCGGTATCATCAAAAATCATGAATTCAGATAATGCCATGCCCAGAGACTGTGGAATGGCACCCTCCACCTGACCGGCCGCCATGTGTGGATTAATTACCTGCCCCGCATCAGTGACGGAGACAATTTTATTTACCCGTACCAACCCCGTCTCCACATCTACCGTCACATCTGCGAAGGTGGCATTAAAGGGCGGTGGTGAATCATAACTCATGTGGGATGCGGTGGCCATGAGCTGGGTTTGATTCTCCGTGTAAAAACTTCGGGTGCATATTTCCTGATACGAAATCCGTCCGCCATTGCTGCCCAGAACCAGCCCATTATCAATGCGGCCGCTTTCCTCCTTCAACAGAATAAGTCCCTGCTCCAATATTCTCGCTTTCAACTTTTCAGCCGCCTTTTTCACGGCACCGCCCGAGATATAGGTAGTACTGGAAGCATACGCGCCGGTGTCGAAGGGCGTCATATCTGTATCGGAACTGTACACCAGGATATTCTCAACAGGCACTTCCAGCACCTCCGCTGCAATCTGCGCCAGTGCTGTATCTGAGCCGGTGCCCAGATCGGTAGCGCCCAAGAGCAGATTGAAACTGGCGTCTTCATTCATTTTAATGAATACAGCACCCATATCGATGCCGGCTATACCGGAGCCTTGAGCAGCACAAGCCACACCCACACCCCTGCGCTCCGGTCCGGATTTTTCCGCAGTGCGCAGTAGCTCCCAATCAATGAGTTTTTTGCCTTCCTCCAGACATTCCCGCATGCCTGTGGATTCAATCACCACCGGGAAGCCCTCCCGGCCTTCACCAAGGATTTTGGCAATGGGCACATCTTCACCGGTGGTGACATAATTCTTGTGACGAAATTCGATGGGGTCAATTGTCAACGCGTGGGCGATTTCATCCATGATGCTTTCCAGAGCGAAAAATCCCTGGGGCGCACCATACCCGCGGTAGGCGCCGGCCACTGATAAATTCGTATACACCGCCTGGCCGCGTACATGGACATGGGGTGAGCGGTACAACGTAAGTGCTTTCTGCGCAGTCACGGACATAACCGTGAGTGCGTGGGGACCATATGCGCCACAATTCTCCAAAATATCCATATCGATCGCATTCAGGGTGTAATCTGCATTCACACCAATTTTGAATAATACGATCTGAGGATGGCGCGAACGAGCGGCATAGAGCTCCTCGGCGCGTGTGAATTCCAACCGCGCCGGTCGGCCGGTTCGCAAAGTGACAGCAGCGCACAATTCTTCATTCAGAATTTCCTGTTTACCTCCAAAAGCGCCACCGACCCTGGGTTTTATTACCCGGATATTGCGCATGGGATAATCCAACACCTCCGCCACAATGCGTCGTACATGGAAAGGAACCTGCGTCGAGGTACGAATCACCAGGCGTTCATCAGCATCCATCCAGGTCAGGGTAATGTGGGGCTCAATATGGGCTTGCTGAGCGTACGGCGTGGAATAACGCCCCTCAAAAACCCATTCACTTTCCTCAAACCCCTGTTGGATATCACCCAGCGATGCCTCCAGTTGGGAAGCCACGTTGTGAGCTGCATCGTGAATGTCAATTTTTCCGGTCTCGGGGTGAAGCACGGGATTCCCCTCCTGTGCCTTTTCCGGGTCAAAATTGGCCGGGAGGATATCATAATCCACCTCTATGGCTGCCAGGCCTGCTTCTGCTGCTGCCAGGGTTTCCGCCGCAACAACCACCACCCGGTCACCCACATATCGTACCGTTTCATCCAGAATGCGAATATCACGCGGAGAAGGCTCCGGATATCCCTGACCCGCGGTGGTGAAATAGTGAACCGGAAAATCCTTGTGGGTGAGAATCAAAACCACACCAGATATTTTCAGCGCTTTTTCTGTTCGAATCTCCCGAATACGGGCATGCGCATGGGGGCTGCGCAAAATTTTCAGATGTAGCATTTCTGGCAGATGAATATCATCAGCAAAAACCGGTTTTCCCTTTGCCAGCGCTGTACCATCCACGCGGCGGGTGATTTTTCCTACCCGCTCCAGTACTTTTTCGGGGCTCGAATTCATCCATCCACCTCCCCCAACGCCACTTTTTTCGCGGCTACCATCGGCTTCACATATCCGGTACAGCGGCAGTAAATGCCTGAAAATACCTCCCGGATCGCCGCTTCATCAGGTTTGGGATTCGCGCGCAGGAGACTCTCCAGTGCCAAAAGCATAGCGGGCGTACAATATCCACACTGAATGGCACCTTCGTCCAGAAAGGCTGCCTGCATCAATTCCATGCGACGCCGGGCATTCAACCCCTCCAGCGTTTCAATTCGTTCACCATCCAGTGTACCCATGAGCATGAGGCAGGCATTTTGCGGCTTATCATCCACCAAAACCGTACAGGAGCCGCACTCACCGTGATCACACCCGTGCTTCACACTGAACACACCCAGGGAACGCAAAAATTCCAATACATTCATCCCTGGCTCGACCTCAGTCTCCACCGGTTTTCCGTTCAGTTGAAAGGCTACCCGCATAATGCATCCTCCAGTCGGGTAAGCGCCGTCATCAAAAGTTTGCGCTTATAAGACACACCACCAAAGTGATCCGGCAACAGTGTGTCTTCAGCGTGCTCCAGAACCAGTTCCTGCTGCTTGGCGCCAAAATCCTTTGTGTCAAATTCCAACACACTCAGGCTGTCTACATTTCCCCCTACCACGATCCGGCATCCGTCGGCGGCACTGAAACCAGCTACACCAAGGAATGGTAAAGCTGACGGAATGGGCGCGAATCGCAGGTATTTCAGCCGCATTTCCGGCGCGATTTCCAGCATCACATCCCGGATAATACCGTCACCACTCCACTCCACCAGATATTCCGTAGACTCCTGAGCCTGCACAACGCTCAACCGCGGATTCAGAGCATGCAGCAGTATTACCAGCTCCGAATCAAAGCGGGAATTGGCGAGCTCACCCCCCAGTGTGCGCTGGTTCCGGATATTCATAGACGGGCAGGATTCCCGGGCGGCCTCCGCCAGGGCTTGAAAATGCTCCGGCCAAGCGTATTCAACCATGGTCTGTAAATCCACGCCAGCCCCAAGGGTCACCGCATCCCTCGCCAGCGTGATTTCACCCTGCAGGTGAGCCTTTAATGGAATCAGCCGAATAATCTCTGAATCTCTTTCCGCCGCCAGGTATGTTCCCCCACCAATAAGGACAGCGCCAGTCGTCCGACTCATTTCCCAGGCCTCGGTGAGCGATTTTGGGTGGTAAACGGTTTCGATTGAAGACCACATAAAATTAATCCCTACGCAAAAAATCAATTCCCGTCTGTTTTCCAGCCCGGGTGAGCATCTCAGCGGCAATGCGATTGTGAGATGCAATTAAATCCTTTTCAACCAGGCGGGAATTCCCCTCCCGGATACGAATCTCACCCTTCACCAACAGATAATCTACCGGTCTCATCCGCACCGTGAATGCCAATGCCGCCAGCGGGTCTGCTTGAGCGCCGGCGTATTCCAGGCCATCAATTCTGAATAGAGCGATGTCCGCCTGCTTACCCGGACTGAGTTCGCCAATATCATCCCTACCCAGAATCGCCGCTCCACCCCGGGTCGCCATCCGAAACACATCCCGGGCATTCAGCCAGAACCCCTGCTCGCGCAATCTGGATAAATATAGGGCATTCCGGATTTCCATAAGCATGTTCCCTGAATCGTTGGAGGCTGAACCATCTACACCCAAACTCACTTTAACGCCGGCATCCAGCAGCTCTCGGATCCGGGCAATACCCGATCCCAGACGCATATTGGACGACGGGCAATGACTCATACCCACTCCGGCTGTCCCCAATCGCACAATTTCTCTGTCAGTGAGATGAATGGCGTGGGCAAACCAGGCATTTTCCGACAACCAGTTTACCGATTCCATGTAATCCACGGGACGCATACCGTATTGTTGCATGCAAAAAGCCTCTTCGTCCAGCGTTTCGGCCAGGTGCGTGTGTATTTGGAGACCATTTTCGTACGCGAATGCTGCCGTATGAGCCATCTGCTCCGTGGTAACAGAAAAGGGTGAGCAGGGCGCCAATGCCAGTCGGGTCATAGCACCGGGTGCCGTGTCGTGATATTTCGCTAACAAGCGCTCAATGTCCGCTTGAATATGGGCTTCATTCTGCACCACATCATCCGGCGGCAGGCCCCCGGCTGATTCCCCCAGCGTCATGGATCCGCGCGTGGGATGAAAGCGTATTCCCAAATGCCGGGCCGCGTTAATCTCGGCGTCAATCAATTGAGTACCAGCCTGTTTCGGAAAGAGGTATAGGTGATCCGAACTGGTGGTGGTTCCCGATTTCATCAGCTCCAATAAACCCACCTGAGCACTCACGAAAACGCCCTCTTCCGTGAGTTCACGCCAGACCTGATAATGATTTTTAAGCCAACCGAACAACGGTTGGTCCTGCATGCGAGGAATATTGCGGGTCAGCGATTGATACAAATGGTGATGGGTATTGATGAATCCCGGCAGCACCACCATTTCACTGGCATCAATGACTTCGACCTCGTTCCCGCTTACATGCAGGGGTTCAGGTCCCAGGTTGCTAATTACTCCATTCTCAACCAGGATATGCCCACCGGTGAATTCACGACCCTTATCGTCCATCGTTGCGACCAATTTGGGATTTTGTATCAGTATCCGTTTTTGTGGCATACTGGTATCATCCTTCCGCTGTGACAGAAAAGAGTGCATGTGATTTCAAAGCTTCCCACAGTAAAAACATATTCGCTGCCCGGTGAAAATTTACCCTGGTCACATCTGCACGGCGGGCTGTGGTCTCAAATAATTGAAAGTTCTTCATTCCGAACGCGGCCCTTACAGCGTCATCCTCGTACAGAATCCGGTCACCTTCAGGTGTAAGCGTCGCCAGGGTGCCATCCTGTTTGTGCAGCAGCGATCCATCAGCAGTAAAATGATAGCCTGAGGCTTCCTGCTCGAATGCTGTCTGCGAAAGCCAAAACCGGGGTTTCGTCCGGTAGGGCTCTCCCTGGGTCGGACAGAATGTGGTGCAATTACCACATTCATTACAAAAATCGGCCAGATTTATCACTTGAGTGGATTGGGTCATCTGTACCGGGTGATGGTGGTCGGGATGGAATTCATCATTCGCAAAATGGCCTTCCACAGCCTGGATGACGCCTGGTTCAACCCTAATGGTCATATTGGCACGATTGGGGCAGACCGCTTCACACACGCTACAGAATTCATCACAATACAAACAGCGCGACGCTTCCTGCAGGGCGGTATCAGCATCCAGCGGCTGACTCAGGAGATCAAATCCCAATTGGTGGGTTGCACGCTGTAATGTTAGAGCGGGACCGTAATCACGCACCGCTTGCATAACCTGAAAATCGGTCATGGAAAAATTTTTCGCGGGTGCTGCGAACATTTGTTGTGGTGGCAATTCGGCTTTTTTGCGAATCATCCGGGCAGCGTTGCGGCCATCCCCGATTGCCTGAATAAGCGTAGCCGGTCCCCGAACCGCATCACCACCGGCAAACACATCGCGGAGCTGGGTTTCCATTGTTCGGGAATTGGTTTCCAGTGTCCCTTCCGGAAAAAAGTCCAGCACCACTTGCTGACCCACCGCCCAGATAATCGCGCTGGTAGGGATGTCCACCGTTTCACCGGGTACAGGCTCCGGACGTGGTCTGCCCGAATTGTCGGTTCCCTCCAGACGCATTACCTGACAGCGTAGCGCCGTGATGGCATCACCATTTTCACGCAATACTTTTAGTGGTGCCAGCAATTCAAGCAGCTCAACACCTTCCGGTTCAAGTTCGTCAATCTCATCAGGATCGGCGGGCATTTCCGCCCTGGTGCGTCGATACACAATTCGCACATGCCCCTTTTCACCCACCAGTCGCTTCGCAGTCCGGGCGGCATCCATGGCTGAATTACCACCACCAATCACTAATACTGACTCTCCTACACCAGGGCGCTCACCGGCATTCACCGCATACAAAAGCGCCAACTGATCCCAGATACCCGGTCCGGTACCACCGGGGATTTGTGGTACGACGCCCCTTTGGGCACCAACGGCAATGAAGAGGTAATCAAAATTATTTCGCAAGGCATTAAAACGCTCCTGATTGATGGATGCGTTGGTATGAATAATCACGCCCATGCGTTTAATCCGCTCCACATCAGACCGCAATCCGGCTTCATCCAAGCGGAAGGATGGAATGGCGTGAGCCGTCATTCCACCCACTGTATCGCTGGATTCAAAGATCTCCACCTCAAATCCATCCTGAATAAGAAAATAGGCTGCAGACAATCCGGCTGGTCCACCACCAATTATGGCGACCG
>JAIPJR010000094.1 GCA_021734045.1 Fidelibacterota bacterium | reverse complement strand
AGCTTAATGGCATCATCATAGTGCATTCTGGGAAATGGCGTGCGAATCGCTTCCAGCTTGGCAATATCCCGCTCAAGTGTTTCCAGCTCCTGACGGCGATTGAGCAATACCTCCGCCACAATGTACATAATCATCTCTTCGGCCAAATCCATATCCATTTCCAGATCGTAATACGCCATTTCAGGCTCCACCATCCAGAACTCGGTTAAATGGCGGCGGGTTTTGGATTTTTCCGCCCGGAAGGTTGGGCCAAAACAATATACCTTCCCCAGTGCCAATGCAGCGGCTTCCGCGTAGAGCTGGCCACTCTGGGTCAGATATGCCTTGTCTTCATAATAATCGGTCTCAAAGAGCGTGGCAGTGCCTTCGGTAGCCATTTTCTGAAAAATGGGCGTATCTACCAGAATGAAGTCCCGCTGATCAAAGAATGTCCGAATACTCTTCACCACTGTATGGCGGATCCGCATAATGGCATGTTGACGGCGTGAGCGCAGCCACAGATGACGGTGATCCATAAGAAATTCAATCCCATGCTCCTTTTTGGATATGGGATACTCCTGGGAAATACTCACCAATTCCACCTTGTGGGCGATTAACTCATATCCACCCTCAGCCCGGTCATCAGCCCGCACCAATCCAGTGACAATAACAGACGATTCCTGAGTCAAAACATCCTTCAGCTCGAAGCTGGTTTCATCACAATCATGCTTGGTGACAACGCACTGGATAATTCCGGTCCCGTCCCGCAACAGTAAAAACCAGATTTTACCGCTTTTACGCAGGTTATACACCCAGCCCTTCAGGGTAACAACTTCGTCTTCGTGATAACGCACATTCTGTATGAAATATTCTTGCATGGTTCTACCATCCTTCAGTCATAGATTCAACAATTCGGTCAACAAATTTCCGGATGGCCTCCGCTTTGGCATCCGCGCGGGTTCGCTGGGCATCCGGTGATAATTTCGCGTTTTCAACCTCGCTAAAATAACTCCCATATTCATTTAATCGCTTGTCATACAACGGTTTCCCGGTGGTGTCATCAATCCATTTCACTTGCCCTTTGAGTTGGAGCCGGTATTCCAGCACATTTTCACTCTTATCATAAGTAGAAGGCACATCTTCCACCTCGGTTATAATACCTTCAATATGCGAATCCGCATCAGGTGCTGATGTCACTGACAACAACCGACTCTGTAAAAGCCTGTTATTCAATTCGTTATCCAGGTCTTGGTCGATATTGAATTCAGCTGTGCGATTCTCAAATGACTCTATGCGCAGATTCTTCAAATGGACAGGAATCGTTCCCTTGAAGGAGTAATAGGCACAGCCGGTCCAGAGGCCGGCCATGAGCAGCGTCAGCGCAAGGCCAATCAGGTGAGGAGCGTTACGACGAACGCGGTTTTTTACTGGGTATGTCATATTCTTTGATTTTCCGGTACAATGTCCGCTCGGCCATATCCAGCGCCTGGGCGGTTTTGCGTTTGTTGAACTTGAATTTTTGCAGGGTTTTGTAGATTAGTTCCCGCTCCGCTTCCGCAGAGGTCACATTGCCAATGGTGTAGGGATTGTAAATGGGTGGTTCATCCTCATCCTCCGACTCATTCTCCTCCTGATAATGCTGGATAATCTCCAGCTCCGAGGGAAATTGATCCCGTGGTTTTTCCGGTGCTTGAACCGCCCATTCACCGCTGGCCAGCAGCTCTTTCATCTCGCGAATTTCCTGCCTCATGAGGAAAAGTTGCTGAAGGATTAGCTCCCGTTCTGCCTGATCAACGGAACGGTTCATGGGAACCGGTAAAAAGGGATTGTCCGGATCACCATGCTGCTTCTCCGCTCGCAGGTACCGCAGCACCGTGTCGGTTTTCAGAACACCACCCTTTTCCAGTACCACCATGCTTTCCACAAAATTTTTAAGCTCCCGGATATTCCCGGGCCAGTCGTAGTCCTGCATGACCTTCAGGGCGCCTTCAGAGAACCCCTTGAAGATAATCTGATTCCGAATGGCGCATTCCCGGGCAAATTTGTCTGCTAAAAGCCCGATATCCTGACGACGATTTCGCAGAGGCGGTACATTGATTGTGACGGCTTTCAACCGATAATACAAATCCTTGCGAAAATTCCCCGCCTCCACCTCTTCCGCCAGGTTTCGGTTTGATGCGGCGATGATGCGCACATCCACCCGAACCGGTTTGGACGCGCCCACCGGCAGAAATTCGCCCTGCTCCAGCACCCGTAGCAATTTTACCTGGGTTTCCAGCGGTGTTTCACCAATCTCGTCTAAAAATATCGTCCCGCCGTCAGCGGTCTGGAAATACCCTTTCCGGTCATCGCTGGCACCGGTGAAGGACCCTTTTTTATGTCCAAAAAGTTCACTCTCGATAATGCCGGCCGGAATCGCCCCGCAATTCACAATTACCAGCGACTTATGTGCCCGGCGTGAATGGGTGTGAAGGGCGGACGCCACCAACTCCTTCCCAGAGCCACTCTCACCAGTAATCAACACGGATATATCCGTTGGCGCTACCTGGTCGATGGTTTCCAGCATATCCTCTACCGCAGCGGAATTCCCCAAAATCCCAAATTTGCGCTGCAGGGTCCGAATACGGTCGTTGACTTCGCTCATGATACCATCAATCCCCTTCCGCGTTTAGCGTCCCTTTCCACCGCTGTCGCGAAACCAGCGGGCGGTTTCTCGCAATCCCGTTTCAACATCCATGGTGGGCTTCCATCCCAACAGTTTTGAGGCTTTTGTATAGTCAATGACGCTGCGCTGTTGCTCGCCGGCCATGGCAGGTCCATGTTCTTCCGCGACTGCCGGCGCCAACTCATCCCGCAGCACCTGATACAGACGATTCACATCGGTCTCCACACCGGTACCCACATTCACCACATCGCTGCCAGAATAATTCAATCCGCCCACATTGGCGCGGACCACATCATCAATGTACACATAATCCCGGGTCTGCTTGCCATCACCATTAATCACAGGCTGCTCACCTGCTAATAATTTTGAACAAAAAATTGCCACGACCCCCGCTTCGCCATGGGGATTCTGACGGGGACCGTACACATTCGCATACCGGGTGACGAAGTACTGTAACCCATGGACGTGGTGGTAAAAGTGCAGGTATTTCTCCGTGGTTAGCTTGGTAATACCATAGGGTGAAAGCGGGCGCTGGGGGTGATTCTCATCCGCCGGAAAATAATCCTGCTCGCCATAAATCGCGCCGCCAGTGGAGGCAAACATGAACTTCTTCACGCCATGTTTTACGGCATTTTCCAGTAAATTCAGCGTGCCAATGACATTCACATCCGCGTCAAATGCCGGGTCAGCCACCGATTTTCGAACATCCATCTGAGCAGCGTGGTGATTCACCACATCAAATTTTTCAGTGGCGAATAATTCACTTACAGCTTTGTCCCGAATGTCCATTTTAACGAATTTGGCCTTGGGATTCACAAGTTCCTGCCGTCCCGTAATCAAACTATCCAGCACGACCACATCGTGACCTTCAGCGATAAAAGCATCTTTCACATGAGAGGCGATAAATCCGGCGCCACCCGTTACTAAAATTTTCAAAATTTCATCTCCGAATAAATAGTTTATCTATCAATTTCTAGCTCAGTATTCAGCCAACCAATTGTCGTGCATTGCAGCCCAAGTTGTCTTCCCTCGCTTGCCTTAAGTCCGTCAAAGGTTTGCCAATGCTCATTTTGCGCCCACTTTTTTCATCTCTTTTTCCAACTTCTTCATCTCATCGCGTAGCAGTGCCGCCCGTTCAAAATCCAAATCCTCTGCTGCTTTCAGCATATCCTTGCGCATGAGCTCCAACAATTCGTTTTTTTCATAAGCCTTGCTGTACCGGCGCACCGATTCCTTCACCCGCTCGGCTTTTTTCGCCAGCTGGTCCGCGACCATGGTCGTCCCCATGATTTCTTCGGTGGATTTGTAAATGGTTTCAGGCGTGATACCGTGTTCGGTATTATAGCGTAACTGCTTTTCCCGCCGGTAGGTGGTAACATCAATAACCTTCTGCATGCTGTCGGTGATTTTGTCCGCATAGAAAATGACCTTCCCCTCCACATGGCGCGCGGCACGACCGGAAATCTGCAAGAGCGACGTTTCGCTGCGTAAAAAACCTTCCTTGTCGGCGTCCAGTATGGCCACCAGACTCACTTCCGGTAAATCCAGTCCTTCCCGCAGCAGATTGATGCCCACCAGCACATCAAATTCACCCAGGCGCAAATCCCGTAAAATGCCCACCCGCTCCAACGGATCGATCTCAGAATGGAGGTAGCGTACCCGCAGACTTAGATTCACCAGGTAGTCGGTAAGATCTTCCGACATGCGCTTCGTCAGTGTGGTCACCAAGACACGCTGTTTCTTCGCAACGCGCTGCTGGATTTCCTCAATGAGATCATCAATCTGACCATCTGTGGGGCGCACCTCTATCTCCGGATCCATAAGCCCTGTAGGACGAATCACCTGCTCCACGACCAACCCTTCCGACTTTTCCAATTCGTACGGGGCGGGTGTTGCAGATACAAAAACCACCTGCTTCATGGTTTTCTCAAATTCTTCAAACTTCATGGGGCGATTATCCAGCGCACTGGGCAGACGGAAACCATATTCCACCAGATTTTGTTTCCGTGCCAGATCCCCCCGGTACATGGCGCGGAACTGCGGGAGTGTCACATGGGATTCGTCTATAATCATTAGATAGTCGTCAGGGAAAAAATCGATCAATGTGTAGGGACGCTCACCCGCTTTGCGGTCCGTCAGATGGCGGGAGTAATTTTCAATGCCGCTGCAGTACCCCATTTCACGAATCATTTCGATATCAAAACGGGTGCGCTGTTCAAGACGCTGCGCCTCCAGAAGGTTGCCACCCTCTCTCAGATGCTGCAAACGCTCCTGTAACTCCTTCTCGATGGAAATCAGCGCCTTTTGTATCTTCTCTTCATCCGTGACAAAATGGCGCGCCGGATAGAGCACGAAAACATCCTCAGTACTTGTTATTTCACCGGTTAGCGGATCAATTTTTGAAATATCCGATATCTCGTTGCCCCAAAATTCCACCCGTACGGCAAAATCATCATAAGCTGGAAATACCTCCACCACATCGCCGCGAGCACGGAATTTTCCCCGTTCAAAATTCAGGTCATTCCGCTCGTAAAAAATGTCAATGAGTTTGCGATAGAGATCGCGCTGTTTGATTTGCTCACCCTTTTTTAAAATGACGATACTTTTGCGGTAATCCTCCGGTGAACCCAGTCCGTAGATACAGGAGACCGAGGCAACGACGATAACATCCCGCCGGGACAGCAGGGCACTGGTGGCTTTCAACCTCAGTTTGTCAATCTCCTCGTTCATAGACATATCTTTTTCGATATAGGTGTCAGTTACCGGCAGGTAGGCTTCCGGTTGATAGTAATCATAATAACTGATAAAATACTCCACCGCATTTTCGGGGAAAAAGGCCTTGAATTCGCCGTAGAGCTGGGCGGCGAGCGTTTTGTTGTGGGAAATGATAAGTGTTGGCCGGCGCGTTGCCTTAATTACCTGCGCCATGGTATAGGTTTTACCCGAGCCGGTCACACCCAGTAAAGTCTGAAACGGAAGCCCCTTTTTCAGGTTCGTGGTAAGCTCGGCAATCGCCTGGGGCTGGTCACCGCGGGGTTTGTAATGGGTATGTAATTTAAACTCTGCCATTTTGTCCTATAATACCGTTTGTAGGGATTTCAGTCAATGGAAGCTTGGTGTGCGGTGAAAAAATATTCCCCAACTTCCCGTTGTTTCAATCCAATCCTTGCCTGAGATTTGTGGTCTATGGATTTTCAAACGCTAATACTCTTCATTATCCTGGGGCTATCCATCATCGCGTTCATTCGCGAATTGTTCCCCATGGAGGTGGTGAGTTTCAGCGCTATGGTCCTGCTGGTGCTGTTCGGAGTGGTGACCCCCAACGAGGCGGTCTCCGGATTCAGCAATCCCGCCGTGGTGACGGTAGGGGCATTATTCGTACTCAGCACAGCTCTGGTGAAGACCAATATCCTGAATATTTTGGTGCTAAAATTGGAGGATATTGGCGGGAATCGGCAATGGCTGGTGATTGGCATTCTGCTGGTGGCGATTGCAGTGGTGTCCTCATTTATCAATAATGTGGCGGCCATGGCCATTACGCTCCCATTGGCGATGCAATTGGCGCAGCGGTTCAAACTTTCACCGTCGCGTATTCTGCTGCCGCTTTCCTACGCCAGTATGTTTGGCGGCACCATGACGCTGATCGGCACATCCACCAATCTGCTGGTGAACAATGTGGTGACCAAAGCTGGTTATCCGGCATTGGGTATGTTCGAATTCACCAAGATGGGGCTCGTTTTTACCGCCTTTGGGCTGGTGTATGTCTTTATTCTGGCCCAACGATATATGCCCAATCGGGCAATTATTTCCAGTCTAACCCGCAAATACCGGATGTCCTCTTATCTTACAGAAGTACAAATCTCGGAAGATTCACCACTGGTGGGATCCACCTGTCTGTCCCAAAATGTGAGTCAGCAATTCAATATCATCATCCTTGAAATTGTGCGGAATGGTGAAAAGATGAGTACCGACCTTCGAAATCGCATTTTGCAGGTGGGTGACCTGCTCATCGTACAGGGCAAACTGGACGACATTATCAAAATGAAATCGGAGTTGAAAGTCAATCTCCTTACCGATATCAAACTGAATGATGAAGATTTGAATGACGCGGAAAATATGGTTCAGGAAGTGGTGGTAAGCCCCGGCTCCAATTTTATTGGTAGCAGTCTTAAGTACATCAACTTTCGCGCCCGCTATGGGTTATTCGTTTTGGCCATTCAGCGCGCCAGCACCACGCTGCGCGACAAGGTCTCCCACATTCGTCTCAGAGAAGGCGATACACTGCTGGTTTTCGGACACCGCAGCAAGTTTAATCAATTACGCCAGTCCCGGGACGTCTTCGTGCTGGATGTCCTGCCGGTGCAGCTCCATAAAATCAAATTCTGGTGGCTGCCCGTGGTGATTCTGCCTGCCATCATGATATTTTCAGCATTGGAAATCATTGACATCATGTCTGCCTCGCTGGTAGGTGTGAGCTTACTGCTTTTGTTCCGGGTTCTCACACCACAGGAGATGTATCAGAGCATCAATTGGAGTGTGATTTTCCTGATTGCCACATTCATTTCGGTGGGACGGGGAATGGAAAACACCCAGGCAGCAACCATGATCGCAGCCTTGTTTCAACACATTGGTAATTCGGTCTGGATTGAATGGGCGCCTAACATTGTGTTATCTACACTTTTGTTGGTCACCGCGTTGATTACCGGCTATCTGTCAAACAATTCAGTGGCCATTATTATGACTCCCATCGCCATTGCAACGGCTCTGGGTATGGGTGTGGATCCCAGACCTTTTATTTTTGCCGTGGCGTTTGCAGCCTCGGCCAGTTTCTTCACACCCATGGGATACAAAACCAATCTGATGGTTTTCGGGCCGGGAAACTACCAAATGGCGGACTTCATGCGGGCCGGCTTGCCCCTTAATCTCTTATTCTGGATAATAGGATCGCTCCTCATCCCGGTCTTCTGGCCGTTCTGATTTGCTTAGAATTATATTCAAAAAAAGTGGGGCGCTTTTCAACGCCCCACTTTTACACTAAAAACGGCTGTGAATGTCTATTTAGGACTACTTCAGGTAGGTGATGAGTCGGTTCACCCGCTCACCGGCGGCAGAGATGCTGTACAAGTACAACCCTGAAGCTACCGAAGAACCCTTCATATCCATTCCGTTCCAAACCACCTGATACATTCCCGGAGATTGGTACCGGTTAGCCACCAGTGTCTTCACCATGCGACCGGTTATGTCGTATATAGTCACTGTCACATTGCCGGCTTCCAGAATATTATAGCTGATAGTGGTGGTGGGGTTAAAGGGATTGGGGAAGTTTGAATTTTCACCAATAACCTGATTTTGGGCTTGCATCATATTGGCATGCGGGGGTCCACCGGGTCCCTGGAATCCGAATTCGCGCCAAATCCCACCGTTGAGCTCAGTTACAACCAGCACTTCAACTTCCCATTGGGGTGAAGTCATCAACTGGATTCCTGTAACCGTAACCGTGTCCCCGGCCTCTGGACGGGTCAGTGTGGTATCCACAGGCTGGTACCAGGCTGGGCCGAAATTCAGGACATAATCCATAATGGTATCGCCATCTACTTCCAGGAAATAGATTTCATGATAAACCAGACTGTCGGGGCCTTCGTCACGAAAGCGGTAAGCTGCATCTGCAGAGTCATTCTCCTGATGCCGCCAACGATTCAGATGGTTGTGCATACCACCCCATTCACTCCCTTGATGATAACCACCAAAACCGTCGAAAAAGGTGCTGTCCCAATGACCAAATCCCAGACTGTCACACATGCCCGGACCACCCATGCCGGGACCCGGATGCTGTCCAGGTCCGGCGAAACTGGAGTCACAATCCGGATCGACCAGAATGAGTTCGGTAAAAATGGTTCCGGTAACCGTCACACTGGTGAGTGAATCGTGGCACATGCTATCAGAATCGAACATGTGTCCGTGGCCTCCGCCCGGTCCTCCCATACCCTGCGCCGACACCGGATTGGTGAACGCAAAGATTACTGCCAGTGCTGCTGGTGCTAAAATTGTCATTCGTGTTCTCATCGTAAAC
>JAIPJR010000093.1 GCA_021734045.1 Fidelibacterota bacterium | reverse complement strand
ACACCATCTCTGAGTACAGTGTCGTGGATGGAAAAAGCCAAATGACCGCAGTGTGGGGCAGTCCGGGACGAACCGATGGCCAATTGGGCGAACCGGTGGATATTACCGTCAGTGAATCGGGCGCGTACTACATTCTTGAGCGGCTAAACAATCGTCTGTCCATTTTCGATAGCGACCGAACATTCCAAAAAGCCATTTATCCTTCCCGCAAGTATCCCCTTCATGATCCGGTAGCACTCACACTCCACGATGGAAATCAGTTCTGGACCCATCTGCGTCAGTCGTTTCTGGTGGTGATTGATGCGGACGGTGGGCGAATGGTGAAATTGGATCTGTCAGGCCGTATTCTGGCGGTTATCAAACCGGATTTTCCTTTCCAATCCTTCGAATTCCGGCAGGTAGCCACGGACTATTACGGGAGCATTTATGTAACCGATCCGCTGAACAATGCCGTCCACAAATTCGATTCTGACCTGAATTATCAGGTGAGTTTGGGAACAGAGGGTGATAATGTCAGGTTGCATCGCCCGGCTGGACTCGCCATTGATAAACAATTCGGGCAATTGTGGGTGAGTGACAGCCTGGGTGTTCATTATTTCTGGATAGGAACGGATACGCTGAATTTTCGGGCTGGTTTTAGCCAATTAAAAAATGCGGTGATGGGGCGCTTTATGCTGACCGAACCGGCTTATGTGACCATTCAAATGCATTCCTCTGAAGGTCAGTTGGTAGAAACGCTAATAGCGGATGAGAAAAAATTGTTTGAGCCCGTCCAATTTCAATGGTCACCGCCTTGGGGATTCGCTGCTAAAGAAGTGGAAGTATACGTAAAACTGACACCCACTTATGCTTCCCGGAGACATTTCACGAAAATAATAAAACAGAAGATTGATTTACCCTGACCAGGCATTCAGACTATGCGCGTACACGAATAAAGTGAGTATTATGAAAAAAAATTCTGACCCATCCATCAATGCAAAAAATGACCAGCTCGTTGAATTACTGGGGCATGCGCCCGGAGAAGTAGAGCGCCGCATTATTGAATGGATGTGGTCGCCCGGGATAAGCCGGGCTGCGGTTTGGAACGAGTTGAAACAACTGCCCCAGGATGGTTCTGAAAGGGGTGTGTTGGACGGTTTAAAGCGGGTGGAGGTTTCAGAGTCGCATGCGTTGGTAGCGGAACTTTTTGCTGGAAACGCAGCGGCACAACCACAAATGACTGAACTGGATCTGGCTCGTGCGGAGAAATTAATTCTCCAGACCAGCAATCTTCCAAAACCATTGAAGTCCACCACGAAAATTTCACATCAATGGTCACTGCCGAAAGAGACACAGTTTCATGATCAGATCTTACAGGTCGTTGGAGAGGCGGATTTGAGTGCCACCTATTTTGACCGGCTCATGGCAGCAAATGAAGTGGTCTTGTTGGTGTTGCCAAAACAGGTACGCACCTGGTCTGATGTTCCCACCAAACTCTTAGCACCCCAGCGGAAAGCATACCGGCGTCTTTTAGCCGATGAATCACTCCTGGATATCGCCCGGGGAACCCGGCTTGTGGATGGTGAAATGCTGCTAGTGGCATTCGTCAAGCTAGTGGAAGATTCCGGATTAGGATTAAATATTCAGACAGACGCCTGGCCGTTAATGGTACGCGCCGAACCCTGGGATTCTGTTCTCCTGAATCAATCCGTAGGAGGTTTGCTACTAACTCTGGCGGGGGATTTGGAGCCGGAAGCTCAGAAATTACTAAACCATCATGATCTGACTGGCTTGCGACTTGTTCAAGCCACGAATGACGCCAATATCACGCTACAGGACGGAAGGCGTATGCTGGCCAATATCCCCGTGAAAATACTTCTACCTGGTGGGGGGATGACCATTACCGAAGCGGTGGATAAGCCGGAGCGGAAATTTGAGAAATCTGCTGCCCTGGATTACCAAACACTCATCGAGCCCCGTGACTATGGCCAAGCCCTTCTCACGGTTCTCCGCTCACCCAGAGTGCGCCCGGTTCCCTTCGCAGATAATTACCAACTACCCTTCCTGGACTTACCGCTGGTGACCCGCACCAAATCCCAATCGGGTGAGCGATTTGCAGCATCCCTGGCTTCTTTTCCCATTATCATGCGAATGAACCCCCGCCGGGCAGCGGCCATGTCAGTTGCCACTGCCACGCGTCGCCTCACCTGCACCGGTGTGGAAGCACGGGCATTAACCTGCGCGATCATGACGCCGGATTTGAATGATGAAGAGAATTTTTTCCAATTTCAGGAAACCGTCCGGGGCGTTGCTGCCGCCGCCCGCGTTTTGAATCTGCCGGTGATTTCCCGACAAGTCGTAATTGCTGATGAATTGAATGTGGTCATTGGTGCCGTGGGACGTACCGATGATGGACAGCGTCCCATGACCCAACGCCTGCGCGATGAGGGCGATTTTCTTGTCATGCTGGGGACTCTGAAAGGTGAGTTAAGCGGTGGTGTCTATCTGGAGGAGATGGTGAACATGGTGGGCACGGAGCCACCTGAATTGGACATGATATTTGAAGACCGGGTCCAACGCGCCGCCCGCGAAGCGCTGGAGGATGGCATTATTAAATCTATCACCACGCTGGATACCGGCGGTCTGGTAACAACCATGGTTAAAGCGTGCCTTGCCGACCCGAATCAACCCAAAGGCTGTGAGCTGCATATTCACCGCAAATTTCGAAATGATCAACTGCTGTTCGGTGAAAGTCAGTCCGTCATCATCGTGGCATTAGCTGAAAAGCATCTTTTGGACCTGGAAAAAATCACCCAGGTCAATCAGGTTCCCAGTGCGACCGTCGGCCGGGTCAGAGGGGAGCGATTTATTGTGAATGACGATATTAATCTGAGCATGAGCGAATTACAGCAGGCTTTACAGTGGCCACAGCAGGGGTAATCCCCAGGAGTAAATTGTGGAATTACGGTTAAATACCCACCCGGAAACGACAATCCTCCCACGGACCATTTGGTGCCTGGGACGTAATTACGCGGAACACGCCCGGGAATTGGGAAATGCGATAGAAAGCAAGCCATTGGTCTTTCAAAAAGGGCTGAACGCTCTGACGCCGTTTACCGGTGAGGTGCTGCTAAATTGGTCCCTGGGCGCCATCCATTACGAGACGGAATTGGTGTTGTTGATGACGCGCAAGGCTGGTAAGGCAACGATTGCAGGTGTTGGACTGGGACTTGATCTCACATTACGGGAATTGCAGTCAGCGCTCAAATCCGGCGGCAAGCCTTGGACACTTGCTAAAAGTTTTGATCATGCCGCGATAATTTCAGATTTCATTCCTGCGCTGGAATTGGGCGATTTGAATGCTTTGCGCTACACCATGCATGTAAATGGTGAATTACGCCAGACCGGTGAGACTGAAAAAATGATTCTGCCTATGGACCAAACCGTGGATTATCTGGAAACATATACGGCATTACAAGCCGGGGACCTGATTTTTACCGGGACGCCGGCAGGCGTGGGAGCGTTGCAACCCGGTGATGTGGTGACCGCCGCGTTGGAAGGAGAACTTCAGGTGAGCATCAAGTTGCTTTGATAGTCTGGCAGTGCGGAACGATGAGCAAAAGCCCGTTGAAATGGGTGCACCGTCATTGGATATTGTGGGGCGGTAATTCTTGAAATTTCAGAGGGACTAATCATGGTGAATACAGCAGAAAATACCAAACCTGAAGCACTCATCATTGTGGATATGAGTAATGATTTTGTGCATGATGATGGTAGCCTCACAGCTGGAGAACCGGCGCAGAAAATTGTGCCATTTATCGTGAATCAGGCTGATAATGCCCTGAAAAATGGGGACTACGTGGTGATTGCTATGGACGCTCATCTGCCTGACGACCGCCATTTTGAAGAGTGGCCACCCCACAATGTCATTGGTACGTGGGGGCAGAAACTCTATGGCACATTGGGGGAATGGTATGAGAAGCATAAGCACCATGACCGGGTCATTTATGTTCCCAAGCCGCAATACGATGCGTTTTACAACACTGATCTGGAGCAGATTTTGGCCGAATTCGATGTGAAACGGGTGAAGGTTACCGGCGTGTGCACGGATATCTGTGTTTACCTCACTACCGCCGGTGCCTATTACCGCGGATTGAAAACCCAGGTGCTCGCACAAGGCTGCGCCACATTCACGGAAAATCACCAGTCTGCCCTGAAGCAGATGGAATTGTGTTTCCACACCGAAATTGTATGACCGATCCCGGTATGAATAAATCACGCAATCTGACACTGCTTACCGACCTGTACCAGGTAAATATGGCCTATGCCTATTACCAATCCGGAACGGCGGAGAAGCAGGTGGTTTTTGATGTTTTTTTTCGGAAAAATCCGTGCGGAAATGGTTACACGGTGGCTGCCGGACTGGAACAGGTGGTGGATTACATCCGACATTTTCATTTTGATGATGAGGATTTGGATTACCTGAAGGACACCCAGGGGTATTCAGCAAATTTCATCGAGTATCTGAGAAATTTATCATTTTCAGGTGATATCGACGCGGTTCCGGAGGGCACCTGGGTTTTTCCTCATGAACCCATTCTGCGGGTAAAAGCACATCTCATCCAGGCTCAACTGTTGGAAACGACCATTCTAACGCTCCTGAATCATCAATCGCTTATCGCGACGAAAACCGCAAGAATTGTGGAAGCAGCTGGTGAGGATCCTGTTTTGGAATTTGGTCTGCGACGTGCTCAGGGCCCAGATGCCGGCGTTTACGGCGCCCGGGCAGCCTTTATTGGTGGTGCCGCTGCCACCTCCAATCTCATGGCCGGTAAATGCTTTCACATTCCGGTCCGGGGAACCCACGCTCATTCCTTTGTCCAGTCTTTTGATGATGAATTATCCGCCTTCCGGGCATTCGCGGCCACATTCCCTCAACGCACAATTCTGCTGGTGGATACTTATGACACCCTCAGCCAGGGGATTCCCAACGCTATTCGCGTTTTTCGCGAGATGCGTAAAACGCATGGTGACACTTTTCAAAATTTCGGGATACGGCTGGATAGTGGTGATTTAGCTTATCTGTCTAAATCTGCCCGGAAAATGCTAGACGAAGCCGGCTTCCCTGAGGCAAAAATTGCAGCCAGTAGCGATTTGGATGAATACCTGATCCAGGATTTGAAAGCCCAGGGCGCCCGGATTGATATCTGGGGTGTGGGTACCAATCTTATTACTTCCAGTTCCTGCCCTGCGCTGGCGGGGGTGTACAAACTGGCTGCCCGGGAACGGGATGGCGTTTTAGCACCGGAAATCAAGCGCAGTGATAACCCGGATAAAATCAACAATCCGGGTTTGAAAAAATTGGTTCGGTTCCGCAACAAAGATACACGGGAAGCGATTCTGGATTTAATTATGCTGGAGGAAGAGCCTGTTCCGACTGATGCATTTCTTGCTTTCGACCCGGTGCATCCCTGGAAGAAAAAACGGATTGAAGATTTTGAAGTGGAACCGTTGTTGAAGCCAATTTTCAAGGATGGCGAACTTGTGTATGATCTGCCTGAAATTGACGAAATCCGGCACTACGCCGCCACTGAGAAAAGAAGTTTCAGCAAAGAGGTTCGTCGGCTCACCAATCCCCATATTTACCATGTGGATCTCTCTGAGCAGTTATTTCATTTGAAACAACAATTGCTGGAAGCGGTGCGTAATCACTCTAAATCCAATTAGCTGGCAGAATACCTTGCAGAATAAGCGTGCGGGTGTATTATCACCGATAAAATAAAACAGGAAATCTGAATCATTATGTCAATGTCTGACCCATCTACACCCATCCGTGTCCGCTTCGCACCCAGTCCCACCGGCTTTTTGCATGTGGGCGGCGCCCGCACAGCATTATTTAACTACCTATTAGCCCGTTCCCGGGGTGGCCAATTTTTACTGCGCATTGAAGACACTGATTTGGAACGCTCTACGCCTGAAATGGTGGATGCGATTTTGAATGGCTTAACCTGGCTGGGACTGGCGTGGGATGAAGAACCGGTTTACCAGTCAAAAAACCGTTCTGCCCATGTCGCTGCAGCTAATCAATTACTGGAACAGGGACATGCCTATCGTTGCTTTTGTTCCAAGGAAGAGCTGGACAGCAAACGCCGGAAAGCTGAAGAAGAGGGGCGCGCGTATCGCTACGATGGCACTTGCCGCGGGCTTTCCCCGGATGAGATCGAGAATAATCTGGAAGCGAACAAGCCCTTTGTCGTGCGGTTCAGCGTGCCTCAGGAAGGCATTACCCGTTTCAAAGATATGGTGCGCAAAAATGTGGCGGTTCAGAATACCGAGATTGATGATTTTGTTATCCTCCGCAGCGACGGCTCGCCTGTGTACCAGTTGGCGGTAGTGGTGGATGATATGACCATGCAGGTGACCCACATTATTCGCGGGGAAGATCACATCTCCAACACACCCAAGCAAATCCTGCTCTATTTGGCTTTGGGGGCAAAACCGCCAAAATTCGGGCATGTACCACTCATTTTGGGAAGCGACGGAAAGCGGTTGTCTAAGCGGCACGGCGCGACCTCGGTTCTGGCTTTCGAGGAGCAGGGGATTCTGCCGGAAGCTATGTTCAATTTCCTGGCGCTTCTGGGGTGGTCAGCCAAGGATAACCGGGAGTTTTACCAGCCGGAGGAGATTATTAAGCGCTTCGAACCGGCCGGATTCAACAAGACACCGGCGGTATTTGATCAGGATAAGCTCCAGTGGCTCAATAGCCAGCATATTAAAGCGTTATCGGCCAGCGAGTTGCTCCAGCGGGTGCAGCCGGTGTTTGCCCGGCATGATCTGGAAGAAGCTTTTACGGCAGCCGGTGAGACAGTCAATTTAAACGCTTTGACATTGTTGCAGGAGAAAATGCGGACGCTGGAGGAGTTTGCCACCTTTGGGCAGTATTTCTGGGTGGATCCGGAGAATTATTCACAGGAGGCAGTGGAACGGTATTTTCAGAATGCCGATGAAGCCAGAAAAACCCTGTCAGCGGTCGAGCGTGTTTTAACAAGCTGCGATCCATTCGATGCGGACCGAATTGAGGTGGTGATGCGTGATCTGGCGGATGAAATGGGTGTGAAAGCCGCCACTTTGATTCACCCGGTTCGAGTGGCTCTTACCGGATTTCACGTGAGTCCCTCCTTGTTTGACATGATGGCTATTTTGGGGCAGGAAACCTGTTTGCGGCGGCTGCAGAATGCCGTAGCTTATTTGAAAAGCTGAAATGCCCATGCAAATGACCAACCGTGGCTTAAGGAAAAAGTGTATAATAATCCTCAGTTTTCTACTGAGTATTACCGCTTTCGCTGATCCTGGCGCCAATTTGCCCTTCAAACGTACCGAAACTGTAGTGCTGTTGGCGCCCATGGTGGATGAAACCCCCGTGCAATCACCCCAGTGGCTGGCCGATGGCCTGTCGGCATTTCTCAGAGATAATCTGAAACCAATCCACAATTTGAAGGTGCTGACTGTGCGACCAGTGGCCGCGGACTGGCTCACCAATCCAGCAGAACTCAGAAATCGGATTTGGCAGGCTAATTTTAACAGTAAACCGTTACCCGGCTATGACATTTACCTTATAACGGGAAAGTTTGGCTACCGTCAGGATTTGGTGAATGTCCACCTGGATTTGTGGTATCTGCGACTGGGGTACAAGCTGGATGAATTTGACTTCAGTGATAAATACACGCATTTGCTCAATTGGAAAGGGAAGCTGGGCGACTGGGCACGAGAGGCAATGGGTATTTCCCTGGCCGGACGAAGCTTTGGCCGGCCCCTGGATGCTGCCAGTGTTGAATATTTTGGTAGCAAGACGACCGGTACGACTGCTGAAATCTATCAGGTAACACCCACACCCTATGATGCGGATTCACTGGAAGGTGGATTATACGCCGATCAGCGCAACCGGGAGCAGCGCAGCCGGATGCTCAGGGAGCTTTGGCGTAATGTGTTATTCGATCCCTATCTGGCGCAGATTCATGATATTCATACCCGACCGAATCCCTATGCTCCGGACAGCCTGGTGCTTTCCTTTCAGGTCACCTATGTTGTGAATCCGCGTATTGCTAACATTCTGACTGCTTTTGGACGCAAAAACAAGGGCAAGACGGCCATTACTGAAGAGTATCAGAGCGCAACGTTCATCGATTTGGATTATGATATTCCCTTTGTTCGTGAACTCATGCGGGGTGACTGGCGAGCAGTGCCGTTGGTGACGATTGGTAAAGAGAATTATCCCCACCGGCGGGTCTTTTTTCACACACCGGCGGATATTGCTATTTCAAGCTCACGCGACCGCCGGAATATGGGGATATTCACGCAAATGCTGGTAGCCCTGCCGGGTGTGAATACGGTTCGGTTTTACACCATACCAAAGGAAAACACCGTACGATATGAAACGATCATCGGACGAAATGAACGCGCCTATCTGGATAAAATCAGCGTGAATTTTGTCCGGGAAAATCAAATTCTGGAATACTTGCAGTAGCCATAAGTAGATTGACGATTTCTGACCGGTACACTTTCAACAGGTTTACAACTATTCGGGGTAATTAAATGGAGTTAACAGTACTCATCTGGATAATGGCTGCACTGGTTTTTGCCGGTATGGCGTTTTTCATCGGGCGCACGCTGGGCACCAGGCAATTTCAAACGCAATTAGACACCGCCAATGCGGATCGCGTCCGCGCGGAGGAACAAGCCCAGTCCTGGCGGGAGCGTCTGGACGAGGAGCAGCGTGAAAAAA
>JAIPJR010000092.1 GCA_021734045.1 Fidelibacterota bacterium | reverse complement strand
TTTGGCGCCGCCGATCCCGGGTAAATATTTCACGTCCAGTGGCTCCAGAAACTGGCTCTCGCTCCCGGGCAGCACATCGAAAAGCTCTGCGTACGATTGGATATAGCGCGCCGCAATACCCGACACCAGTTTGTTCACCGCAATGCCGATACTGGGCGCCAATCCACAACTGGACTGCAAATCCTTGTAAATGTTGTATGCCGTGTCTTTAATGCGTCCGAACAGGCGTGTGGTGCCGGTGAGATCCACCGCAATCTGCCCGTATCGGACAGGCTCCACATAGGGTGAAAACCGCTCCAGTCGTTGCAAAATGTATTGGGTGGCGCGGTGGTAGAGTTCCGGATTGGGTTCCACCACAATGGCACCAGTGGCCTGTTTTAAGGCCTGTTTCAGCAGCATGCCCTTGAAAACACCTTCCCGCCGGGCTTCGGGGGAAGCCGCCAGTACTACAGAGCGGGTGCTGGAAGCAGAGGAAACAATGACCGGGCGATTGCGATAGGCTGGGTGTTTGGCCTGCTCCACTGCGGCCGGAAAAGCCGGGATGTCCAGATGGGTCACATGACGTTGGCGTTGCATGGTTGGATGCTTTCTCCGGAAGTGCAAAGAGAGAAAAACTCAGAATGACACCAAAAACAGCGAGAGCTGTATTCCGCATCCTCCGTTGTACTGTCTTCAACCAACTCAACATGCAGTAAGATGATGCAGAATATCTCTCAGTTCATAGAGCATGAACCGGTGTGCTCAGGCCATCCAGGTACCGGCCACCAGCGGCCGCCGGCCCGGTGTACTCAAAGACGGTGTCCCTGACCTTCACCCGTATTGGCGTAGCAGCCCCACCACAATCCCTTTAATCTCAAAATCATCGTCCGGGTGAATGGGAATCGGCTCATACTGTTTAGCCAGGTTGCAGGGCTGGAGGTAGATTTGCGGGCCACCGATGTCGAGTTTTTTCACCGTGGCTTCACCGTTAATCGTGGCCACCACAATTTGGCCGTGGTTGGCTTTGGGCTGGGATTTGACAATAATGATGTCACCATCTTCGATGTTGGCGTCCAGCATGGAATCGCCCTTCACCCGCAGCGCGAAATTGTCCGCGCCCCGCAATAAATGCCGAGGCACTTCCACCGGTTCGGGTATCTCCACGGCCTCGATGGGAACACCGGCCGTAACCGTTCCCACCACGGAGAGCGTTACCGATTCGCCACTCACACCGGTGAGCCGGATATTGCGGGCTGTATTGGAACGGTCGAAGGTGATATAGCCCTTCTGTTCCAGCGCCTTCAGCCGCTTCTGGATGGCAAAATTGGAGGCCAGACCAAAATGGTCCCGTAATTCGGTAATGGTAGGCGCGTATTCGTGCGCTTCGATATAGTGGCGGAGGTAATCGTAGAGTGCGCGTTGTTTTTGGGTTAACATGATTCTTTCTTACCTCATTTTAAAAAACAATAATGGTTGCGTATCTGTCCAGGCCTCGCTCCGCTCCCCGCCCAGGTTGGGCTGATGGGTCATTGTTTCTTTTGGTTATGGAAAACAACAATTCAAGGGCCGGGAGGCGGAGTGAAACCTGTGGTTAATGCTTTTGGCGATTGCGCTTTTTCGAAGTTTTCCCATGCGTCTTCCTGAGCCTTGCCTGCCCCTGTGAAATGCTCAACTTTTAGCTGAATTTCACGGGGCCTGCCCGGGCGAAGCTGAGCGTAGCAGGGTCGAAGGGTAACCGGAAAATCACTGACAACTCAAATCGAATCCAAATCTAAAACCATTGTAAAAAAGCCGTCTTTCAAGAACGGCCACAAGATAGGTGTATAAAAGGTGTACAGCAAGAAAAAAATGGATTTTAGACATCCAACAGTGAGAATTCACACCTGTCATTTCGACCGTAGCGGAGCGAAATGGAGAAATCTCGTCATTTGATCTTGAATAACTGACAATTGGTTATTGGTAGGGACCGCTCGCCGAGCTGTCCGGTTTTAGCTCAACCAGTTTCAAGAATGGTTGATCTAAAACCCATTATTTCATGCAATACCATTCCCCCGGGCTGAAGCCCGGGGCTATAAACCTGTCACCCCTCCGGGGTTCTCTGATAGGAGCCTGGGGACTTGAGCTTCGTACTCGTTCCAAAAATCTCACTCCTCCCACGAGTACAACTTCAGCGTCTCCGGCGTAATTCCCTTTTCCCGGGCAAATTCCGTGTCGCACAACATCCGGCGGGCAACTTTGCGGGCCTGATTCCCGGCCAGAACACCGATGAGACTGGCGATGATAAGACTGGTCAACAGATGCTGCCAGAAACTCCCTTCACCGGGAAACAACCGGGCATGCGCCTGCAGATAAATGGCAATCACCGGTGCCGTAATCAATCCCCAAACCGCACTCTGGCGAATGGTAAATCTGCGGATAGCCCTGACTTCAGCCAGTGTCATGTGTTCAAAAATGGCGCGAACCTCCTTAGATCGGAAAGGATAGGCGAACAGGAGCGTAGAGAATTTCATGGCGATGAATATAATCCAATTGGAAAGTCATACGGTATCCACACAGCACTTCAACTCTAATAATTTCATAACTGCAGCCCAGAAGTTTGTAAATCGCATGAAACCATTGGTCTCAGGTGATTTTGGTATAATTTCACGCATCAGACAAATGCAAGCGAATGAACCAGGGTGTACCTGGATGAATAAAGGAGCCTAATTGATGAAAAAACACAAAATTTTGCTGTCAGGACTATTGCTGGTGGGATTGTCCGCCGTCAACCTGACCGCTGCGGAACCAGCTGTAACCGCTGTGGGAGCACCTGTGGCGCTTACCGCTGAAGCGGACTTTTTTATGAGTCCGGTCTGGTCACCCGCCGGGGATGAAATTGCTGTGACCAAATCCAACTACTACGGTATTTACCTGGTCTCCTTCCCCGGAGGTGATGTCATTCAACTGGCGGATGAGCCAGCGGTGGGTTTCGGTATGCAATGGAATCATTCCGGAAGTCACATCGCCGGTCGCACCGCATTGTTTGAGAATAAACGCCGCTACAACGCGCTGGTGACTTACGATGTCACCGCCGGTGTCCGGGAGCAGCTCACCGATTATGCCACCACCATGCCCGGCACACCGGTCTGGACTGCCAACGATGATTATCTTTACCTGACGGGTAGCGACCGCTTCCAGCTTTTCCCGGTCAACGCCAATCGTTCACAAAATCTTCCAACTGCCGGAAATGCCGTATATGTCATGCGGGATGGTATTCAGTACCGCAATCTGGCATCTGCTGAGACCACAGCGATACAGGCCATTCCCGGCCGGGTATTGAATCTGACCACGTCCCCGGATGGCAGTAAACTCGCTTTTGAAATCATGGGCGGGCATTTGTGGATTACCGATATGGACGGCAGCAATCCCATTGATCTGGGTGTTGGAAATCATCCGGTCTGGCATCCTGACGGCAGTAAACTGGCATTTATGATTGGGACAGATGACGGTCATACCTACCTCACCGCCGATATTTATGTGGTGAATGCCGACGGCACCGGATTGACCAATCTGACCAACTCCGGCAACAGCTTGGAGATGAACGCGACCTGGTCACCCAATGGGCGGTATATCGCGTATGACACCATGAACAGCGGACAAATTTTTGTCCAGGAAGTCCGGTAAGGAGGATATCATGAAAAAAATTCGCATTATCGCCTTATCGATTGGCATCCTCCTGAGCAACACACTGAATGCCCAGGTCACCGGTCTGTCGGGCTGGAATATTTTTGTGGACCCAGGCCACAGCGGCACGGAGAACATGGGTGTCTTCGGTTATTCCGAAGCAGAGAAAAACCTGCGGGTGGCATTCAACCTGAAGGATTTACTCGTCAGTACCACCGATATTGATACCGTTTACCTCTGTCGTACCACGGATAATGAACAGGTCTCGCTCTCACAGCGAACTGATTATGCTAATAGCGTAGGTGCGGCCTGGTATCATTCCATTCATAGTGACGCCGGATCGCCCACGGCCAATAGTACCTTGTTGCTGTGGGGACAACTGTATGATGGCACGCCCGATCCGCCCGTGGGAGGCGAGGCCATGAGCGCCCTGATGGTGCCACTGTTAACCAATGGGATGCGCACCACGACCCGTGGTTCCTATGGCGATTGTTCTTTTTACGGCAGTTGCAGCGCCAGCTGGCCCGGCCCCTATCTCCATGTGAATCGCACCACATCCATGCCGTCCGAACTCAGTGAAGCGGGATTTCATACCAATCCGGTGCAGAACACGCGGAATATGAATGCGGAATGGAAACGGCTGGAAGCCAAGACCATGTATTGGACGATTTTGGAATTCCATGAATTGGAACGGCCTTTTGTGGGAACGGCGGTTGGGTACATTTATGATTCTGAAACCAATGTACCTGTAAATGGCGCGACGGTGACCCTTAATAGCGAGACCTACACCACCGATTCATACGAATCCTTATTTCACAATTACTCCAATGACCCGGATCAACTGCATAATGGATTCTATTATTTTGAAAACCTGCCCGATACCACATTGGAAATGATTATAACCGCCGATGGATTCTATTCAGATACTACTCAGGTCACGATACAGGGTGATTTTTTCACCTTCACCGATATTTACCTGGTATCCGATGTCCCACCTTACGTGGAGGCGACCTATCCGGTGGAGGGTGATGATGCCTTCCCTTCCAACGAAAGTATTATCATCCAATTCAGCCGTCCCATGAATACGGACTCCGTGGAAGCGGCATTCAGCCTGGCGCCTGCGACGACTGGCGTCATCTCGTGGAGTGAATTGAATTCTCGACTCACCTTCACCCCCGATAGTGTCGTATATGAAACCCTCTACACACTTACTATTGGCGGGAATGCAATCGATCAATACGGTCATCCGCTGGACGGGAATAACGATGGTGTTGGTGGAGATGATTTCGTGCTCCATTTCACCTCCAGTGCCGCGGATATTACCGCGCCGGTGGTACAGGCTATTTATCCGGAAAATCAGATGACCGGGGTGGAACTCCAGCCCGTGCTGAATCTCTATTTTGACGAAGAACTTGATCCGGGTTCTGTCGTCCCCCAGCGTTTTAGCCTGGAGACATTTGCGGATCATATAACGGTGGACGGACAGATTGAGCATTATGTGGTGAATGGTCGCAGTGCACTCACCTTTTTCATTGATGGTGAACTGGACCCCTCCACTGTCTATTTGTTTGAAATTCTGCCGGGACTGAGTGATCTGTCCGGAAATTCGATTAATACAACTCGCGGGTACCGGTTTACCACTGGCGCAAACAGGTTTGTCATCAACGGTCTCGATAACTTTGAAAACAACCCCACCAGCTATTGGTGGGCGCCCCAGCAGAGCGGCAGTACCACGGGCATTAATCCCGAAGGCACGACGGGCCGATCCGAAACCAGCGATATCGTGAATCTCTCTACCGGCAGCACGACAGCCATGCAGATTGACTACGACTGGGATCCCAACGCCTCTTCCTGGTTGATTCGGGTATATCTGGGTGGCGGCAGTGCAGCCTCCATGGAATTCAACAGTAGCAATAACCGGCTGTTGCAAGCCTATGTGTTTGGCGACGGCTCCGGGAATCAATTTCGCTTCTGTGTGAATGACAACTGGCCATCTACAGCGGCAGCCTATCATGAGGTGAGCCCCTGGTACACCATTGACTGGATTGGCTGGAAGCTGGTTTCATGGCATATGAGTGCTGATGGGACCGGCACCTGGCTGGGTGACGGGAATCTGGATGGTCAGTTGACATTTGACAGCATTCAGTTGACCTACAACGATGGACAGCCGCTCACCGGCGCGATTGTAGTTGATGATCTGCGTCTGGCGCGGTCAGAACCGGTGGTAGGCATAGGAAATGATCCGGGTGTGGATACGCCGGCTGATTTCACGCTCTATCCCAACTATCCCAATCCGTTTAACGCGTCAACGGTCATCCCCTTTTACCTGCCGCAGGCAGCACCGGTGAAACTCACCGTGTACAACCTACGGGGTGAAGTGGTTAAATCCCTGGTGAATGAGCACCGGGAAGCCAGGTTATCACCGGGTGACTTTTGACACGCAAACACTGCCCAGCGGGATGTATCTGTATCAATTACAGAGTTCGGATTTCCAATCAACCCGGAAGTTGACGATTGTGAAATAGCACCGGCAATCCCGTTTTACTCAGGAATAACGAAACAGCCTCTGGAGACAGGGGCTGTTTTTATTTTATCCAGCAATATCCGAATCGAGCCGGATGGTAGGGTGAGTAAGCGAGTGAGCGGGTTTACGTAATGCCAAACCGATGATTTCGTCATGCTGAACGCGTTTCAGTATCTTGTGCGCACGAGATCCCTCTGCTCCGGTCGGGATGACAGTCTGAGTTCGTACGCGTTTTCGTACTCGTACGCGTTCTCGTCAAATTCCATTAGACTTTGGTCATGGGAAAACGGATTAAATTTGGCACAATGAAAGATACCCCAAAAGATCAGGATGACGGTGTCCACAGGTTTAGAACGGTTTGATTGTCTCTTCGAAAAATTAGCACCCGAATTTATTCGGGTGGTGCGGTTTCCCGTCAAATAACACAAACGGTTTTAACCGTTTATCAGAAACAGCCTTTTTAAAAACCGTTGAAACGGTTTGCCCGATCACTGCAAGAAATCCCAATCACCACAATGAATTGTGGTGCTAATTTTATGTACTGGCCGCACGATTTCAGTCTGCAGGCAAGATCCTTCCACTTCATACGGGTTGTGGTTTTATTCTTCTTCTAACCCCGGATGCCGCTCGGCGAGCGGTCCCTACCAATTTATTCATCAATCTTTTATTAGAGAAAATCCGTTCCATCTGTGAGATCCGTGTTCAACTCATTAAAAATTTCTCCAAGTTTCAAGTTTGAAATATTACTGCTTAACTATAAAATCCAGATAATTGAAAACGCGTCATAAAGCGAGTAGAGACAATGATTATTATGAGAAAATTAATCCTCTTTTCTATGGTAGGATTCGGTGTGTTAGCCGGTATGCAAAACACAGAAGAAATCTATATCCGGGAATCCGGTGAATATTACTGGGGTGAAGCAACGGCCCGTACCCAGGAAGAAGCCAGAGCTGTAGCAGTAGACAACCTTGTAAAAAGCATTTCCGTAACCGTGCAGTCCTCATTTGAGGATAAAGTTGTGGAGAAAGACGGCGAGCTGGATGAAAAGGTCCAGGTTATCATGCGCTCCTACGCAGGGGCAACTTTGCGGAATGTGGAAACCCTCACAAGTCGCTCTAATGACCGTATCCGCATCTTTGCTTACCTCTCGAAATCCGAGGTGGAAAAAATCTTCGCCGAACGTCGGAGATTAGCCTATGAACTGTATCAAAGCGGTGAACGCCAACGGCTGGCAGCCAATGTCCGGGGCGCCCTGAAACAATACTATTTTGCCATGCTCCTGCTGCGGTCACTGCCGGATGTGATGGTCACCGTTGAAGGCGTTAATCTGACCATCACACTACCGGAAAAAATCAATCAGATTTTTGCAAATATCGCCTTTGACCTTAGAACAGACGAATCCATCAGTGACAAAGAGCGTCAACTGACTTTTGATGTGACATTAAATAATCAACCGGTGCGACTGCTGGATTTCACATTTTGGGATGGTGACCGGCAGGTCAATGTGGGCGCCCGGGATGGCGTGGCAACACTGGCGCTGTATGGATCATCTATCGGTTTTTCCGCACTGGATGCTCAGATTAAGTATGAATATTACGAATCCCGTGGTGAAGTCCCGGCCGTTCAGGACCTGTGGGAAGCCGTGGCCCGCCCAGATTTCTGGCAACAGAGCAGAAAAAAGGTCACTCTGAAATTGAGTTTAACCGATAAACTCAGACGCACCTTATCCAAATCACCTGGTCATGAAATCCGTTTGAATATTCCCGAACGCTTCGCCACAGCTGACATGCCCCAAGAACAGGTGGCCTGGTCCATCCGTGATTTCCAGACCGGTTTGCGGAGCGACGGAGATTCGCTGGGTGCCATCGGCGAAGATGTGTTTCTAACGGAAAAGCTTGCGAATTTTCTGCGCTATGGCCGGCCAGAGTTGCGGGATAATTTTGTGGACGCGGTGCTGCAACCCACCTGGCATGGGGTTGAAGTACGGCGCATTCCGGTGATTTTGCACTACCCCACACTGAATCGTCAAAATACGGAATATCTGGTTTTGGATGCAGACAGTACTGGAGCGGCTGTGGATTTCAACACCGCTCTGAATCAATCTGTTTATAAGCAATTTGTTGAGAATGACCGATTCGTGGAGGAGTGGCTGCAGCGACAGACCATTATGAAATTTATGGAAAAATACCGGACAGCCTACCTGGCCCGGAATCTGGAGATGATCAACCAGATGTTCGCTGAGAATGCGCTGATTATCGTGGGGCGCGTGATCAAGGAAAAACCGCCCGGGCCGGACCAGCCCCAATACCGGCAAATCGGGGATCAGCCAGGCATTGAATACCTGCGATTCACCAAGCGGGAGTATCTGGCCCGTCAGAAAGCCATTTTCAACTCACAGGAAGACCTGCTGATTGAATTCAACTCCTTCCGGATTATGCGCAAAGAGGGCGCGAAGAATGTATATGGGGTGGAATTACGCCAGAATTACGCCAGTACAACCTACGCCGATGAGGGCTATCTTTTTCTGCTCATTGATTTCAATGGCCAGGACCCGCTGATCTATGTGCGCAGTTGGCAGCCCGAGGAGTGGCGGCCGGAGCAGCTCATTAAG
>JAIPJR010000091.1 GCA_021734045.1 Fidelibacterota bacterium | reverse complement strand
CCGGCAAGTCCCACCAGATGTTCTGAGCCGATATTGGAAGCAAAGAGGGAGGCTCCGATGACAAACCAGCCCACGTTTCGCCCCGCCAGGAAGTAACCGGCGGACGAATCCCGGGTACCGGTCTCACTACGGGTGACCCACAGTGCAACACCAAAAACCAGTGCGAAATACAGTCCGATAATAACCCAGTCCCAACTGCCCAGTAATCCCATCTCAATGTCCTTTCTGATTACTTGGTCATCGCCTGTCGCAGCGCGTGACGCCAGCCTGCCAGCAATTCCTCTCGTGTTGGTGCATCCATGCTGGGCGTGAAGGTGCGTTCAACCCTCTTCTGTGTTTTCAGTGATTGAGCATCCGACCAGAAGCCCGTGGACAAACCTGCCAGATAGGCGGCACCGAGAGAGGTGGATTCTATCTGATGGGGGCGCAAGACATCGAGATTGCTGATGTCAGCTTGAAACTGCAGGAGGAAGTTGTTAGCAGAAGCACCACCATCCACAGCCAGTGTTTCCAATGTCATTTTCGCCTCGTCAGACATTGCTGCCAGGACATCCTGGGTTTGATAGGCCATGGACTCCAATGCCGCCCGGATGATGTGATGACGATTCACACCCCGGGTCAGACCCACCAGCGCACCGCGGGCATCCATATCCCAGTGGGGCGCTCCTAATCCCACGAATGCCGGTATCAGATAAGCACCACCATTGTCCGGGACCGCCTCGGCTGCGGTTTCACTTTCGGTGGCATTTTCAATCAAATGCAGTTCATCCCGCAGCCACTGGATCGCCGCACCTCCCACGAAAATAGAACCCTCCAATGCATAACACGGATCACCACCCCCGTCTGCTGCCAGCGTGGTAATGAGACCTTCAGAGGAGATGACGGCCTGATCACCAGTATTCAGCATAAGGAAACAGCCGGTTCCGTAAGTGTTTTTCAACTCACCGGCATCAAAACAGGTTTGACCGAACAAAGCCGCCTGCTGATCCCCGGCCACGCCGGTGATGGGTACACCCGCGAGTGAGGATATTGATTCTACGGTCCCAAAATCATCCTGCGACCGCTTCACGGCAGGGAATAATGAGGTGGGGACGCCCATGATGCCGGATAATTCAGAATCCCATTCCTTTTTGTGAATGTCAAATAGCAGCGTACGCGAGGCGTTGGTAAAATCAGTGGCATGAACCTTCCCATGGGTCAGTCTCCAGATCAGCCAGGTATCAATGGTGCCGAATGCCAGGTTTTTCGAATTCGAATGGTCGATGTGGTCTAATATCCACCGGATTTTCGTGCCACTGAAATAGGCGTCGATGGGAAGGCCCGTCCGCTGTTTAAAAAGATTAGCATGCGGAGCCAATTCCTCGCAAAACGGAGCCGTGCGACGGCATTGCCAGACAATGGCATTGTAAACCGGTTTTCCCGTTTCCCGGTCCCAGACCACCGTCGTTTCCCGTTGATTGGTAATACCCACCGCATCGATTTTACCATCAATTTGAGACAGCACCTCGTTTACGGTGGTCACGACTGTTTGCCAGATTTCCTCAGGGTCATGCTCCACCCAACCCGGTTTGGGGTAGATTTGTCGGAATTCACGGTATGCTCTTGCCACCGCGTTCCCGCTCTTGTCGAAGCAGACCGATTTTGTACCGGTGGTACCCTGATCAATGGCCAGGATGTAATGATGCGTCATGAGTCGGTGCCTCACGCGATTAAAAGGTGTTATTCTACTTCAGATACCGGTCAAACCAACGCAGGATGTGCTGCAAGCGTACAATGCGCCGGTCCGTGCGACCACCTCGGGAAAGTCCGTGGGGCTCTTCCGGAAAACGCACCATCTCGGTGGGTACGCCCAGCCGTTTCAGAGCCACAAAAACCTGCTCACCCTGCTCAATGGCGCAGCGTAAATCATTCTCACTATGAATCACAAGTGTGGGCGTTTTGGCATCACCAATATACTTCATAGGCGATTGTTGCCAATAGAGCTCCATATTCTCCCAGGGCGGGACATCCCCCAGTTCCGACTCGAAGAACCAGTTAAAATCACTGGATCCGTACATGCTGATCATGTTGCTCACACTGCGCTGGGTGACGGCTGCTTTAAACCGGTGCGTGTGACCGATAATCCAGTTGGTCATGTAGCCACCATAACTACCGCCGGTGACGCCCATTCTGGTCGTATCAACGAAGGGTTGTTTGGCCACATAATCGGTCCAGGTCATCATATCCTCATAATCAGGTCCGCCCCAATTGCCGTTAATCGGCTTGCAGAATGCCTCACCATACCCTTTGCTGCCCCGGGGGTTGGTAAATGCCACCACATAACCGGCCGCTGCCAAAAAGTAAAACTCGTGCATGAACAAGTGTCCGTATTGGACCATGGGACCGCCGTGAATTTCCAAAATGGTAGGATATTTTTTCCGGACCGAAAAACCGGGTGGTTTCAGAATCCAGCCCTGTAATTGATGTTTTCCTTTAGTCTTGATCCAGGTTTCTTCAATAGTACCCAAATCAAGTTTTTTCAACCAGGGATTGAAGTTGCTCCGTGGTTTGGTTTTGCCGGTGGCGAGGTTTTTTACGAAAATCTGGGCTGGATCGCTAAAATCGCCCCACAGAAAAGCCAGTTTTTCTTGTTTCCCATCCAATGTCCAAACCCCTACGGCACCTTCGCCATCCACCACCGGCTCCATACTGGAATGATCATCCAAATCAATGTCAATGCGCATGAGGTGGGTATTACCCTCTTTGGAAATCTGGAAATAGAGGTGTTGGCTGTCAGGGGACCAAACCGTGGGCATCATCCGCATGCCTTCCGGCAGGTCATTAATGGTGCCCGCGTCCACCTCCACATCGAACTTCCCGGTTAAATCCCGCGCCGTGCCCTTGCCATTGGCGGGAACAACGAACAGCCGGATATTGGACCACCACGTGCCTTTGCCTTCCACACCATAGTAAGCGATCCCTTTTCCATCGGGGGAGTAAACCGGATTGAATTTGGGACCCTCCGGAGTGGGAATCCGCCTGCTTTTGCCGGTGGACAGTGACAGTATGAACAAATCCATGTTATCCGGGTCCATATCCGGGTCTTTGGCATGGTTGGAGACATAGGCGATTTGGTTACCGTCCGGTGACCAGGTTGGCGTTAACTCATCATAAATAGCGTGTTCCGTGAGCTGGTGGGCTTTGCCAGTGGTGGCATTGACTATCCACAAATGCCAGCGCTCTTTCGGTAGGAATCCCTGCTCGTCCAATTTGTAGAACACCCGGTCAAAATGGCGTGCCACCACACCCAATTTCTTCTTGGTTTCGTCTTTCTGGCGCTCCAACGCCTCTGCGTCCGTTTTACGGAATTGCAGCAGAATCTGTTTTCCGTCAGGCGACCAGTGAAATTCACCAATTTCGCCCTGCAGGTCGGTGAGCTTCCGGGCTTCGCCACCGTCCACGGGAATCAGATAGATTTGCGACTGCTTTTCATCATCACGGTTGGATGTGAAGGCAATAGTGCTGCCGTCCGGTGACCAGCGCGGAGAGGAATCGGCGTGTTTTCCCTGTGTGAAGGGTCTGGCCGGACCTGCTGAGGTAGGTGATATCCATAAATTGGTATATTTTTTCTCGGTCTTTTTTTCAATCCACTTGAGTCCGTGAACGATTTGCGTGCCATCAGGTGAAATCTGGCAGTCGGTGGGCATGCGAAAACGATATAAATCCTGAGCGGTGATACGCTGGTTGCTTTGTGATTTCATAAAAGTCCTTTCGGTGATATCCAATCGGCATCGGGGGTGTCAGTTATTTATTTGTGGGAGTAATTGAACCCATTCAGGAAATTTTTATAGATGTGGCGGCAATCCAATGCACCAATGATCACCCCCATGATAAGTCCAATGGTTATGAGCTTTATCCAATATTCCAATGTGAAGTAGTTATCCGGCGGCCACATCCAGTCAAAAAGGGTGACGAATAGAGGGAAAAATACCATACCAAAAAGGCTCTTTTTCCATATGGTGGTGATTAAATCGGGTGGTACCGGGCGAGGTTGGTTTAAGCGCTCGTAGATACTGGTTTTTGGGAATAACCAATTTATCATCTTCGATTAACCTCCCTGCGCTTGTTTTACACCTGCGGCGTTTGCTCAAGTTCCTCCGGTTCGGTCACTGCTTTTTCAACCGGCAACCGGTCATTGAGCCATTGCAGCATATCATCCAAAACCTGTTGTTTCTCCGGATCATTCAGGATTTCATGGTAAAATCCGTCATACGCTTTCAGGGTTTTATCCTCAGATTGAATTTTATTAAAGAGCAATTTGCTGCCTTCAGGTTCCACAATGGTATCACCGGTACCGTACATAATCATAACCGGGTAGGTGACTTTCTCCCCATGGCGCATGATGTATTTCTGCGTCTTTATCAGCTCTGCACCAGTGCGGGCCGGAATGGCGCCGCGGAAATTCAGCGGATCGGTGTCGTATTTATGCACCACCACAGGATCACGGGAAATTCCGGCGCTGTCCAGTGTCACGGTGGACTGATGGGGCAGGAGGAGGCTAATGACGCTGGAAAGCGCCACCACAATACCGGGTACATCCCGGCCTACTTTCACCGCCGGGCTGCTCAGTATAATACCGCTGAGTTCCACCACGTACCGCTCCAGCACAAAATCGGTAACAATCGCCCCGCCCATGCTGTGCCCCAGTAAAAACAGTGGTCCACTGGGATAGCGCCGCCGAACCTCCAGAATGAAATGCTCCAGGTCATTGAGAAACTGCGAAAACCGATCGATATAAATGCGCTCACCCTCCGACTGACCATGCCCCCGCAGATCAAAGGTCTCCACAGCAATTCGGTGCTCACAGAGAAATTCGGCCACATGCGCGTAACGCCCGCTGTGTTCGGCAATGCCATGAACAAGAATCACCACTGCCCGGGGTTTCTCCGCCGGATACCAACTCTGTCGAAATAATCGCGCGCCGTCACGGGCGTCGAACATTTCCGTTAAATGCTTAATCTGTTGTGTCGGTGACATCCCCCAACTCCTTCCATCCCAAATACTGTTATTTTGCTGTTCATAATATTACAACCAGAGGTGAATAAATGCCGCATAAAAAACCATTCCAGCCTCCGGGAGTGAGAATGCAAACATCCGGCCTGAAAAGTGCTTTAACCCGTACTGATTTTGTCCTAACATTCAATCATCAGGCTTGCGGTATCAAGCGCCTTGCTGCAAAACAACGCGGGATAACGCCGGACTCATTTTGAATAACGGTTTTCGAAGGGTAGTAGTGATAAGATTTTCAACAACTGAGGGGACATCATGTTTAAAACTGACCTATTAAAGGACAAAGTCATTTTCATTACCGGCGGTGGTACCGGATTGGGCAGGGCTATGGCTACACGATTTCTGGAGCTGGGTGCCCATGTCATCATTGCCAGTCGTAAATTGGAAGTGCTGGAGAAAACGGCAGCGGAGTTGGAGGCTGCGATTCATCCGGCGGGGAGCATTCTGCCGCTGGAACTGGATGTGCGGGATTACCGGGCGGTGGAAGCGGCATTGGAACAGAGTCTGGAAAAATTCGGACGAGTTGATGTGTTGGTGAATAACGCTGCGGGAAATTTTGTGAGTCCCACGGAACGCTTGTCGAATAAGGCCTTTGATGTGGTGGTGGATATTGTCTTGCGCGGTTCGTACAATTGCACCCTGGCGTTTGGTAAGCACTGGATTAACCAGCAGCAAAAAGCCCGGGTGTTGAATATCGTTACCACGTATGCCTGGACCGGCAGTGGCTATGTGGTCCCCTCCGCTGTTTCCAAGGCCGGTGTTTTGGCCATGACACGATCACTTGCGGTGGAATGGGCGAAGTACGGCATTACCATGAATGCCATTGCGCCGGGACCCTTTCCAACCAAAGGCGCCTGGTCGCGTCTGGTGCCACCGGGTGTTGAGGAGAAAATGGTTCGGCGGATACCGTTGGGACGGGTGGGTGACCATTCCGAACTGGGTAATCTGGCCGCATTTCTCGTGTCCGAGTTCAGCGGATTTATCAATGGTGAGGTGGTTACCATTGATGGCGGTGAATGGCTGAAAGGAGCTGGTGAGTTTAATCTGCTGGATTTCCTGAGTCAGGAGCAGTGGGATATGATGGAAGCCCAGGTGCGTGGTGCGAGTAAATCCAAAACGGAAAACGGTTAAAAATTGTCATCAAAGTCATTGAAGCGGATTAGATTTCCATATGTTCGCTGAAACGCTGAATCAGCTTGCCACTTGGTGGCAAATCGAGATCATTAGTAATGAGATTCTCACACTTAAACTGGGAAATCTGATCCTGGGGTTGGTCGTATTTCTCCTGGGATGGAAAATCGGCCAGTCTCTCATTCGTAAGAGTATAAAACGATTTATCCAGAATCAGATCAGTGATGCGGATACCGGAAGCTGGCTTTCCAAGTTTACGCTGTTTTTGTGGTTTTTAATCATGCTGGTAACCTCCCTGGTTATCGTGGGGATTCCAGCGACAATTTTCAGCTTTCTGTGGCACCTGTCGCTTTTCACGCTTGAGGGACATAATATTGAATTGGGTAATGTCCTACTGGGATTGATTCTACTGTATCCCGGCATTCGTTTTTCACGTTATCTCTCCATGGAATTCCAGGCCATTTTTCTTACTCGCCTGAATCTGGAGCCTTCTTCCCAAAACTTACTGACGGTTCTGGTACGCTATATCCTGATTGTGTTTGTGGCGTTGTTCGTTCTCACCATGGTGGGTATTCCACTCACGGCATTTACGGTTATTGGTGGTGCCTTGGCTATTGGTGTCGGTCTGGGAAGTCAGAACCTGGTTAATAATTTTCTTTCCGGACTGGTGCTCATGATCGAGCGGCCATTAAAAATCAACGATGTGGTGGAGGTGGAAGGCCGGCGTGGCATTGTAGAGCATATCGGCGGACGCTCCACGCGAATTCGAACGTCTGACAATCTGCGTTTGGTCATGCCTAACAGTAAATTACTGGAAAACACGGTAATTAACTGGTCCCTCATTGATAATCAAATCCGAACGGATGTGAGCGTGGGGGTAGCCTATGGCAGCAATGTGGAAACAACTGCCGAGTTGATTAAACAGGCCATGTTGGAGCACCCCCGGGTGCAGAAATACCCGGAACCCCTTGTGTTGTTTGAAGAATTTGGGGATAATGCCTTGAATTTTCGGGGGATTTTCTGGACCGACTTCGACCGGGCAATCCGTCCGCGTATTACCGCCAGTGAGATCAGGTTCAAAATCAACGCTTTATTCGAAGAAGCCGGAATTGTGATTGCCTTCCCGCAACGGGATGTCCATCTGGACAGCACCAAGCCCGTGGATGTGCGGGTGGTGAATCCCGGGGAAGATGGGTAGGGAGAATACAGACATCGAATAGAATCGAATGAATGGATTCGGAAATCCCAAAACACAAGCATCAAAACTCAAACAAATCCCAAATCGAAAATCTAAATTTTCAAAACAGAAATCCGCCCAATCCGCGTCATCCGCGGCTAAATAATTCTACCTCTGTGTTCGTCTGCGTTCATCTGTGGCAAGAGTGAGAGAATTGCCAAATTACAAGAACCAAATATCAAACAAATCCCAAATCACAAGCATCAAAACTCAAACAAATTCCAATTCACAATTTTCAATGTTCAAAACGGAAATCCGTCCAATCCGCGTCATCCGCGGCTAAATAATTCTACCTCTGTGTTTGTCTGCGTTCATCTGTGGCAAGAGTGAGAGAATTGCCAAATTACAAGCACCAAAACTCAAACAAATCCCAATTCACAATTTTCAATGTTCAAAACCTAAATCCCCTCCATACTAGCTATTTAGGTCTTTCCTTCTGTGGCCTCGGTGCCTGCTATGGGGACTCTGTGGTTTTTTAATCCGCCCAATCCACGTCATCCGCGGCTAAATAATTCTACCTCTGTGTTTGTCTGCGTTCATCTGTGGCAAAAAATTCCCCAAATCACTACATTCGCTCCATGAACATAATCAAAGGAAATCGTGCCTCGATGAAACCCATTTACCTGGATTATAACGCCACCACACCTATTGATCCCCGGGTGGCGGAAGCCATGCAGCCCTATCTCACAGAATATTTTGGGAATCCCTCCAGTAATCATTATTTCGGTCGGCAAGCCAGACAGACGGTGGAAGCCGCCCGGCAGCAGGTTGCCAAAATGATCCGTGCAGCGCCGGATGAAATTGTCTTCACCAGTGGCGGTACCGAGTCCAATAACTGGGCTATCAAAGGGGTTGCTGAATCTCGTCGCCATCTGGGAAACCATATCATCACTTCAGCAGTTGAGCATCCGGCGGTTCTGGAAGTGTGTGATTACTTGGCGAACCATGGTTTCCGAGTCACCAGGGTTCCGGTTGATTCCGATGGTATGGTCTCGGTAGATGCGGTGGCAGACGCTATCACACCTGACACCATTCTCATCACCATCCTGCACGCCAACAATGAAGTGGGAACTATCCAGCCCATCGCAGACATTTCCAGACTGGCACATGCACATGAAATTATAATGCACACGGATGCGGCTCAATCAGTGGGAAAGATTCCTGTTAATGTGAGTGAACTCGGTGTGGACTTGCTTTCCATCGCCGGGCATAAATTGTACGCCCCCAAGGGAATTGGAGCATTGTATATCCGCAAGGGGTTGCGACTGGACAAACTCATGCATGGCGCTAATCACGAGCTCAATCGCCGGGCCGGCACGGAAAATGTGCTGGAAATCGTGGGGTTGGGGGAGGCGTGCAAGTTGGTCCGGGAGAAC
>JAIPJR010000090.1 GCA_021734045.1 Fidelibacterota bacterium | reverse complement strand
TGGCTGATTATATGTACAAACATGATCATCCGGAGCGGCCGACCGGGAATTCGTTGTATTGGCTGGAAGACCACAAAAACAGCGCGGATGACCAGGCGGTGTATAATTCAGAATATGTGGCCGCCGGGGGTGACCGGAAAGATGCCGGCGTCCGGCTGATTCATGAAATCGTGACGGTTTTTGCTAATTACGGGATTAAGACCGAAGTGTTGGCGGCCAGTGTGCGCAATGCGGTGCAGTTGACCGAATGCCTGTTGGCCGGCGCGGATATTCTCACTGTCCCGGCAAAAATCCTCATGGGCGTGGCAGATCATCCGCTTACCGATCTGGGGATGGAGAGCTTCTTAGAGGATTCGAAGGCATTTGCGGAATGATTACACATTAAATGATTTACAGGGAAAATAGACATGAAGGCTGAATTTCAACCGACTGACGGATCGGAAAACGCTTCCGGGTGGGACCGGCGTCATTTTTTACAAACAACGCTGCTCAGCGGTTTGGCGCTCACGGTGCCGTTCCGCTTACAGGGTCAACTATTTGGGAAAAAGGTCATCCGTCCGCCGCGACTGAAACCGGGCGATACTGTAGGACTGATTAATCCGGCCGGAGCCACGTTCTATCCGGACGATGTGGTGCAGACAGAGGAAATTCTGGCGGCATTAGGACTAAAGGCCAAACGGGGCAAACACCTGCTGGACCGCTATGGTTATCTGGCAGGTACCGATGCTGCCCGGGCGGCGGATATGAATACCTTTTATGCTGATGACAGTGTGAACGCACTCCTGGCGGTTCGTGGAGGTTGGGGCTGCAACCGAATCTTGCCGCTACTGGATTACGACCTGATCAAGCGCCATCCCAAAATCATCATGGGCTATTCGGACATTACCAGCTTGCTGATAGCCATTTACGCCAAAACAGGTGTGGTCACCTTTCATGGTCCCGTGGGCATTTCCACCTGGAACGAATACTCCACCGATTTTGTGAAGCAGATTTTGTTTGACGGAAAAATGGTGACCATGGAAAATCCGCGCAAGATCGGTGATAATCTGACCCAAACCGATGATCGCATCCTCACCATCACACCGGGCACGACAAAGGGGCGACTGGTGGGTGGTAATCTCTCGGTGCTGACGGCCATGCTGGGGTCCGATTACCTGCCGGACTGGAAAAATGCCATATTATTTCTGGAAGAGGTGGGCGAGGACATTTACCGAGTGGATCGGATGCTCACCCAGCTCAAATTGGCGGGCGTCCTGGACCAGATCAGCGGATTTGTGTTCGGAAAATGCAGCAATTGTGATCCCGGGGAGGGGTATGGTTCATTAACGCTGGTGGACTTGTTCAATGATATCATCAAACCGCTGGGAATTCCGGCCTATTACGGCGCCATGATCGGTCATATCTCGGATAAGTTTACGGTTCCTGTGGGTGTTGAAGTGGAGATGGACGCCGGGAAGGGAACGCTGAAGATGCTGGAACCGGCGGTGAACTAAAAGAGTTTTCACCACAAAAGCTTGAAGAACACGAAGCGTTCAGCCGCAGAGGAACGCGGATAGCACGGATAAAACAGAAGTTACAAGTACGAATTATCCCCGGCGTGTCTTCCTGATACACGAATTCAAAGGCAGAAAATCATTTAACCACAGATTCCACGGATTTCACAAATTAAAGGCAGAAACCGCAGCGGGATCAGAGTTGGCACAGGAACACGGAGATATTTCAATATTTCTTCCAGATTGTTACCCTGAGTTTATCGAAGGGCAATCTGGGGATTCGTCATATCTGTTTTCGTTGTAATTCCACAAACCACCAGCCCTAATGCAATCCGGCAGACAACTGGTGTGTTTCCTCAAAAAACTTTTTGCCCTCTGCGAATCCTACCCTCTCTCTGCGGTTAAGCTTTTCAATTCGTACCCTAACTGCCTTTGTGGTGAAATTATTTATTCCGCCACCAGCCCCAAAGCAATTGAACGCAGCTTGGTCTCAGCGTCATCTGAGCGTGAAAGCAGGATAATGGGTACCTGCGCACCCACGATCACACCACCCACCTGACAATGTCCCAAGCCAGCCAGGCCTTTTACCAGATGATTGGCGGCGGTGGTGTTGGGCATGACCAGAATGTCCACATGACCGGCAATGCGGGAGGGAATTTTCTTATGCCGGGCGGCATCAGCGGAAATGGCCACATCCAGGGCGATTGGACCTTCAATGAGACATTCGTTCTGTAGCCGCTTGGCGACCTTATCTGCCATGACCGTTTCGGGGATTTTGGGATTAACCTGTTCCACCAGCGCCAGCATGCCCACCTGTGGCCTTTCCAGTCCCAACCGTTTCACATAATCCAGGGCATTACGAATCACACCCACAAACGTATCCTCATCAAAGGCGATGTTAATCCCGCCATCGGTGATGAATAGCAGCTTGTGATAAGCCGGTGATTCTACCACAGCCACGTGACTGAGTAAATCTCCTTTGCGCAAGCCCTTGTCCCGATCCAGAACTGCCTTCAATAACGCGCTGGAGGAGATGGCGCCCTTCATGAGCAAATCGGCTTTTCCGTCACGAACCAGTTTTACCGCTGCTTCAGCAGGATGATCGGAATGCACCATCTGGAAATCACCCTCAATATCAAACTGGCGCTTCAGTTCGCTGATTTTGTCGGTATTTCCCACCAGGATAAACGAAGCCAAATTCTGAAATTGAGCCTGTTGGGCTGCTTCCAGCAGAATGTTATCTTCTGCGGCAGCCAGGGCGATTCGTTTTTTGGGCTGGTCACCCAGCACATTAAAAAGTTGGTCAAATGATGTAATCACATGCGTCCCCTTGATTCCATTTCATTGCCATAGCATACCGTCTTCACATACGAATTTCGTAAGCATAACAGCAAATTAAATTCCAGTTACCGCTGCTCATGATCATCTTCCGGTTTCCGGGTTCCCTCAATGATCAGGGGAAAGGGGATATAATTCGGTTCACGGCTCAGTCGCCATCCCGCAATTCCCAGCAGGAACAATCCCAGGATAAACCATCCCCAAGACAGTGAATTTTCTACTGAAATGAGATTCGTTGTGTCCTGAGCGGTTCCCAGCCAGATAAGCGAGGCCAGATTATTCAGGGCGTGGAGGAGGATGGGCGCCAGCAAGCTACCGGTTTTTCCCATCACCCACCCGAAAGCCAACGCCAGCAGGAGCAATTCAATGGCGGCTGGCAGGTACATGAGATATTGGACATGAAAAATGGTGAAGAGCACTGCCGGTGCCACAATGGCCGGCAAAAGGTGCTGGTAATATCCGGCCATGGCCTGCTGCAGAAAACCGCGGAAAATCAACTCCTCAATGGCCGGAGCCACAATCACCCCGGCGATAATGAGCAGGATCAGTTCCGGCGTGGATTGCCACAGCAGCCCTGCTTCCATTTTCTCCAGCCATTCAGGGACGGTGAAAAATTGGTCCAGAATTGCACCCAACCCATCCAGGGTCAGGAGCATTCCCAATGCAAACACCATGATAGCAGTGATGAGCACAGGAGAGAGTCTTTTCCGGGGGATGAAGGTGCGCAGACGCTGCTGACGCAGATTGAGCACATACAAAATGGGCAAAATCATGGCCACCTCACCCAGGATCAACGCCACATTTTCCCAGGTCGCAGAATCAGTGAATTGGGTGATGGTCAGGTGCAGGAGGCCGGAGGCGAAAAAGCCGGTAAACAGGCAGGAGATAGCAACCAGAATGGCTTCGTTTTTGGAAAGAATGTCTAATTTCATTGGAAGGAAAATAGAGTGTCCACCGGCCAGATGGAAACGGGAAATACATGATTTGTTCTGGAAATGCTATGGGCCTTCTTCAGAATGGTCCGGCGCCCGATCCAGGGAGTCCGACTGGTTCCAGCGACTGTGGTCAAATCGGCCATTTTCCAGAAAATACGCAGCTTCTTCGGCAATTTTAGGAATGCTTACCATCAGCGTATGGGGATAGGGGACCACCAGAAAGTCGGTCATGCCTGGAACCTGGGTGTGGGACACACTCACCGCGCCATCATCCGGACCGGGCAGAATGGCAGAAAAATGGGGCGCGATAGAGACATTGCCGGCGATAATGCCCACCGGATAATCCACCGGTGGTAATTTCCCGGGCACACTCAGGGCCTGGGTTCCCAATTCTTCACCGGCCGGCCCCATGACAACTTCAAACAGCCACCAATCGCCCACCTCATCCACAATCTGACTCCCTTTATTGGGCGGTGCCAGCATGACAATCCGTCCCAGATTGGGAATTTCATGCTCTGCCAGATAATACCGCAGTACGATGCCGCCCATGGAGTGGGTGATGAAGTGCATTTCCCGTGTGGTATCGGGACAGAGAATCCGGAGGGAGTCTTCCAATCCGGCGGCAATTTCATGAATAGGCATGCTGCGTCCGGGGTAATCAATGTTCACGATGTTATAGTCATATTTGCGCAGATTGTATTCCAGCAGGAGCATGGAGGTCTCAGATTGCGCCAATCCGTGCAGTAAAACGACATAATCGGGATTTGGGGTGGCAGAACCCATACGGACGATGAAAAGCAAAACAGTCAGCGTTTTTAGCCTGACCTGGCTTGTTTTCCGGGGTATTGCCCGGTCTGAACAATGGCGGTCATTAATTTTCCAGAGGTATTTCATTTCAAATGTTCAAGTTCCGGCTCAAGAATATGTTTCGTTCGCCTGCCCATCCCGGTTCCAATGTCCTTTCCATCATTCATTCAGGGGAAAACTCGCACAATGAATGTTAGAATGCCAATGGCTTTTCGGGCTGGAAATGAAAAACTCAGCCGGTTAATTCGGTGGCGATCCATTTTTGGCAATAACGCATGAGATCCGGATAGAGTTGATTAAATCCCACTGCCAGCACGCCGTCCAGCCGATTCAGTTCCATATGCGCGCCCGCCAGGTGATTGGGTTGTCTTAATCGGTGGGATAATTGGTCCAGGGCCAGCGCAACCCCTTTCAGCTGTCGGTATGATGCCAGCAGATTGACTGTGGTGAGATAATGGAAGAACCGTTGTGCGCGCGGCGGGAATTTGTTCCGGGCCTGTTCCAAAATACGGTAGCTGTCTTGAATGAAGCCATCTGGATCAATGTCAGGATAATACTGATCCCAAAACCGTAGCAATAAATGGTCAAACGTGACATCCAGAATAATTCCGGAAACCCGTCGCCGCTCTGAGCTGAACTGTCGGCGCAGTTTTTTTACCGCTTGATGGGCATCCGTGAACTGATCGATCTTTCGATGGAGCAGAATCCCTTGCCGGATCGGAATTGGCCAGTGGATTTCTTCGCCCGCCTTCAGAAAATCACCCAGAAAATTTCCCAGAATCAAATCCGGGTTATTATTTGACAGGGCGAAGTGGGCCAGGAAGTTCATCAGGTGTGAATATGTAAAAACCAACCATAATACCAATGGTTTTTCCTCTACCGTGCTGTTTGAGATCACTTGATGGCCAGAATGGGCTCGAATTACCATTACAGAAATATTACATTGACAGACATAGTAATATGTCATATATTGCAATCAGAAACGGAGCAAAGGCATGGACACCGGTAACATATCATCAGACTTAATTCGTGGGCATATCGACACCATCATTCTCAGATTGCTGTTGGATGGCGATAAATATGGTTACCAGATCAGCAAGTCGATTCTTACCACGTCCGGTGGTGAATTCGAGCTCAAGGAGGCCACCATGTACTCCAGTCTGAAACGAATGGAAAAAGCCGGTCTCATCACCTCTTATTGGGGTGATGAAACCCAGGGTGCCCGCCGAAAATACTACCGGATTACACAAAGAGGAGGGGCAACCTATGCTGCCAAAAAGCAAAGTTGGGAATATGCAAAACACATCATTGATCAATTGATCTAACAGAATTGGGATATTTAAAAATGAAATCAAAACACGATAATTTAGCCGGCTATCTGGAAGATATTTTTAAGCCTTATGAGAATTCTCCTGGCGTCAAGGATTTGCGTGAGGAGCTATTACACAACCTGATTGATCGCTACGACGACTTGATCGCAGAGGGTCAGGATCAGGAATCAGCGTTTCTGCGAACGGTTTCCTCGCTGGGCGACATTTCCGAGCTGGTCGAAAGTATTTCTGAGAAAAGTGAAGAGTTGCGCAGTCGCTTTACCTGGGATTTGTCGCGCAGCAGCCTGGCGGAATCCAAGCTTGATTCAACCGATCTGAAATCGGGAAAAATTCACGCCAGCAATTTGTCAGATTCGGATTTACACGATTCCGATCTTTCCGGCAGCTCATTTAAAAGCAGCGATTTAAAAAACAATAATTTCGCGAATGCCAACCTTAGTGGTGCCAGTTTCAAATCCTGTGAGTTGGCGCATTGCAGCTTTGATGGCGCCAACCTGACTGCCTGTACCTTCAAGAGTTCAAACCTCAAGGGGGCTAGTGTCAAAGATGCCCAACTGGAGGGGACAAGTTTTTCAGCGTGTGAATTGTCCGGCGTCAGGTTTGACGGGATGACCTTGAACAACGTAACGATTAAAAACTCAGCACTCCGGGGCACAAGTTTCAAAAATGCAACACTGCGGCACGTGGTTTTCAAGTGCAAGGTAAAACATGCCATCTTCAATGGTGCCCGAATGGACAAGGTGACCTATGCATTGCTAAAGGGGTACCAGGCGGATTTAAGCGAAGCGACCATTTTTTAATCTGCTGAACAGAATGCCCGTGCTAGCATGCGCGTAGCCACAATATGATTCCGTGGTCGTCCATTGGCTCTCAAAGGTCCAACAAAATCAGCTATCGAAAAAATGTGGTTGAATATAAATTCCTGCACAGCCTGATCAGGGGTGGCGATATGGTACTTGGCATTGTTTTTATCATCGGTTCACTATTGATTTTGTGGGTCTCATGGTCCTCATTAAGTAAGCTCCACTCGCACGGCTACCCGCGTTTTTTTGTGTTTGAGGCCGTGCTGGGACTGTTTGTACTCAATGTCCCGCATTGGTTCACGAATCCCTTTTCACTTGGGCAGATTGTTTCCTGGTTACTGCTAATGTTTTCAGTCTATCTGGTTCTGGCCGGGTTTTATCTCCTGCGCACTTCCGGCCAGGCAGTAGGTGATTGGGAGTGTACTACGAACTTGATCGAACACGGGATTTTTCGACATCTTCGCCATCCCATGTACGCTTCCCTGTTTTACTTGACTTGGGGGATAGTTTTGAAAAATCCAGCCCAAGTCAGTTTGACGCTGGGTGCGGTGGCCACCGTGTTTGTTTTATTCACGATTCGTAATGAGGAGCTGGAAAACAGAGCACGATTCGGAAATGCCTATGAGGAATACATGCGTCGAACAAAGCGATTGATCCCGGGGGTGTTTTGACAGGGTGCCATTCGCCATTCACCAACTTGCTCTGGATTGGTCAGAGGGTTATGCAAATCTGCAATTTTGCCAATTGCTTTTTCAGTGAAATTATTCGGCCTGTCCATTTGGGGACGGGGGTATTGACCGCTAAATTGGCAGATGATTTGTGGCTTCACGGCCTGAGTGATAATTGATTAACCAGCGGGAAGGGGATTGCAGGGAATGCCAGTTCGAATATTAATCACGGGTGGGACATTTGATAAAGAATACAATGAGTTGAACGGGTATCTCTATTTCAAAGATACACATTTGCCGGAAATGTTGCGTACCGCCCGGACAAATTTACAAATCAATTACCGCACCCTCATGATGATGGACAGCCTGGAAATGACCGATGCCGACCGGGAGGTCATTGCCCACAACTGCCGGGTGGTGGATGAGGAAAAGATTGTCATTACCCACGGCACGGACACCATGCCTGAAACAGCGCGCTATCTGGCCGAGCGGATAAAGGGCAAGACCATTGTTCTCACTGGCGCCATGATTCCCATTGTGTTTGGTAGCTCGGACGGGCTTTTCAATCTGGGAGCGGCTTTGGCGTTTGCGCAGGTGTTGCCACCAGGTGTGTATATTGCCATGAATGGGAAATTATTCGACTGGGATAATGTGCGGAAGAACCGTGAGAAGGGAATTTTTGAGGAGGTGAAATTATCATGATGAGAAAACAATGGATAATCATGGGATTATTTGTATTGGGCATGATTGTTTTGTGGAGTTGCGCGCCGGGCGGTGGCAGCTACGGTCCGGATGACAAGGCCGGGTTTCTGTCGGGAATCTGGCACGGCTGGATTGCGCCGCTGACGCTGATTTTCGGGATTTTTAATGGTGATATCCGGATTTATGAGGTTTATAACTCGGGCTGGTGGTATGATTTCGGATTTTATATTGCGGTCATCAGTGAGTTTGGTGGTTTGCATTTGAGCCGGAATCGGAAAGACAAGATTTAAACCATTTCAGCCACAGAATTACACAGACCAACACAGATAAGATTATTTCACAAAAGAACACGAAGTAGACACTGAGAAACACGAAGAATTTATTGATGAAAGGCACTTGGTGTCCTTTGATCCGTCAGCAGCCGGACAAGCTTGCTCAGGAAGGCACCAAGTGAGTATCCAGGTGAATCCCATGAATTGTCTCCCTGAGCTTGCCTGCCCCTGTGAAATGCTCAACTTTTAGTTGAATTTCACGGGGCCTGCCGAGTCGTAGCCTTACGAAGACTGGTCGAAGGGCAAATCATGGGCGCTAAAAAACAAATCTCCAATAACATTCAACCAACCCCTTTGGATTCTCTGACCCGCACACTATTTTTCCGCCATGTCTACCCTAACTGAACAAATCAGATCCGCCGGTGTGGTGGGTGCCGGAGGGGCCGGATTTCCAGCCTATAAAAAGCTGGAGGCCCGGGTGGAAATCGCTATCGCCAATGGC
>JAIPJR010000089.1 GCA_021734045.1 Fidelibacterota bacterium | reverse complement strand
CGGGGTTTTGGAAAAACCCAGGAGTGGGATTAAGAGAACAATAATTATGAGTGTATGTCTGCTTTTCATGAATCAGCACTATCCTTATACATTTGCCTCAAGGCAAACAGAAACATGAGTTGAAATCCGAACACTCAGAGGGGTTTTAATTATTCGAGCCAAAAGAATTCAGAATTCCTAATTAACAAAATTCAAATTATTTGTACGCCCCAATACGCTTGATAGCAAATCCATATATCTTGATTTCCGGAAGAGTCAGAGGATTGACCAAGTCCGAAACCATCGGTACATAGGAAACGCTAAATTCCATCTGCGTCAATGCGTCCGCTCCCATTCCCTCTTTTCCTGGTATGGGGCTCCCCCAAGACCTTTCCCATAAATCGCCTTTAACTCCTGGTGGCTTGCTGTGTCCTCAATTAAGATTTTGAGTTCTGCCCGATGCCTGTATGTCATGGAAATCAACCCTACGGATTCATAGTCAGCATTATATGTATCGGGGGTGAATAAAAATCCCCGGTTCGAATATTTGCTGAAATCCAATCCGGTAATTGTACTATACTCTGGTATGACCTCTGGTGGTTCGGTGCATGAATAACTTATCGCCACAATGATCAATACGATTAAGCTCATGTGTTTCATTCAAATTTCTCTCTTCATTCATCAGTTTTTCAACAGTGTTAATTCGTGAACAGTTAAGCCGATCGTCTTTTGATAAAAGCAAAAACGCGCGGAATCACATGCTTGTGAGACTCTGAAATACATTCAAGGTGACAGGGTCCCGGTTTTGCGGTGTTTGATGGTCTGCTGGAAAAATGAGCACCCGAATTCATTCGGGTGAGTCCGGATGCTCATCTATCGCTGTGAACGGTTTTAACCGTTTATCAATATTGCTCAGCTATCAACCGTTGAAACGGTTTCTCTTTTTATTGGTGGGTATCGTAACCACCACAATGAATTGTGGTGCTATACTGATTCATTGACTAAACGATTTCAGTTCACAGGCGAGATCCCTCCGCTGCATCCTGGTCGTGGTTTTCTTCTTTATATGGCCCCGGTTGCCCTTCGATCAGGCTCAGGGAGACAACCGGGGAGACGGGCTTGTACGTGCTCTTTGTTTTACCCCAACAATTTTCAAGGCCTGTTGGGGTAAAACTGTATCAATTATAGTGACTTTTATTTCCCCGGGATAAATCCCGGGGCTACGCAACTGACATCCCTCCGGGATTTTTTTCTCTTTTTCTAAAAACAACACCCCTCTTTTTCTCCCCTCAAGGGGAGATTTCTTAGGACTGCGGCCAGAGATTTATTTCACCCTTGTGTTCTCTACGCACGCTCTACGATCTTTGTGGTTAACTGCCTTTTTCTCTTTCTTCTATCTCTAAAATATCTCCCGCCAGGATTTCTCGTTGTACTTCGACACGCTTTGCAAGACTGCGGGAGATCTTGTGCTCGTACGCGTTATCCTGCTCGTAATCGTTTTTCACATGTAATCCGTGTCCTGTCGGCCTGAAACTTTCCCTTTACCATCGCTGACTCAGCAGGGATATTTACCCCACTGTGAGACGACACATGCCATATGAACATCGAAATCGACATGGACACCGGATATACCTCGCCCTTTTAGTGTTCCTGATTATTGGCCCCTTCGGTTTTGGTCAGACGGACGATTTCGACAAACGCATTCAGAGCAAATCCAGCGAACTGGAGAACATCCGGGCTGAAATCAAATCCATATCCCAAAAACTCTCCCGTACCCAGCGCTCCGAAAAAGACGCCATCTCCAATCTCAACAGCCTGGACCGGCAAATTTCACTGATTAAGCAGTTGAAACGGGAACTGGTACGGGAACGGGAATTGAAACAAAAGCAAATCAACCTCCTCCAGGCCACCATTTCCGCCAACCAGGAAAAAATGGCCATGCTGCGCCGACGGTATGCAACCCGTGTGGTAAATGTGTACAAAATGGGCACCCGGGAAGATTGGCAATTGGTCATGAGTGCCGCCGACCTCTCCCAGGCATTTCAGCGCATGTATTATTTGAAAGCCCTCCACCAGGCGGAAGCCAATCTACTGAATCAGATTCATCGCACCCTGAGAGATACCGACGCTGCCAAAGCAAAACTGGAGTTGCGCCTGGCCCAGGTCGCCGCCAGCCTGGAAGAGGAGGCTGCCACTGAGAAGCAATTACTGCGCAGTCAGACGGAAAAAGCACGGGAATTAAAGCGCATCCGCCAGTCTGCTTCCTCATTGAAACAGGAGTTGCAGCAAAAAAAGGAAGCGGCCAGTGAGTTGGAAAAAATTATCGCCGGACTGGAACGGGAAAAACAGCGCCGCCTGGCCGAATTAGCCCGGAGGCGCGGCACCAGCGAGCGGCAGGCCGCCACGAAATTCGCCAGCATGAAGGGCAGGCTGCCTTGGCCTGTAGATGGGAGAGTAACTGCCAAGTTTGGTCTCCAGCGTAACACCCGCCTGAAAACCGTCATGGATAATCCGGGTATTGATATTGCCGCCGGAAAGGGGATGCCGGTGAAGGTGGTCATGGACGGAATCGTGGTAGCCATCACCTGGATTCCCGGTTTCGGCAATACACTTATCGTGGACCACGGGGGTGGGTTTTACTCCGTATATGCCCATGTGGATGACGTGCGCATCAGCGCAACGGATTATGTGGTGAGCGGAGAAACTATTGCCGTGGTCAGTAATTCCGGTTCCTACGACGGCTATAAGCTTCATTTTGAAATTTGGGCGGATAACAACAAGTTAAATCCCCAGGACTGGCTGAGGCGCTAATATTCAGGCTATGAAACTTTTCCCCATTATTGGTCAGGATGATTTCCTCAGGCGATTACACAATTTACTGAACTCCGCTCGCCTGGGACATTCCCATCTGTTTACCGGTCCCGAAGGTTCCGGGAAAGACGCCCTGGCACTGCAATTCGCCGCCATGCTCAATTGCACCGGCGAGGGTGATAAACCCTGTGGTGAATGCCCCGCCTGCCACCAATACCGGTTGCTGGAACACACGGCATTGCACCTTATTTTTGCCCTTCCCGACAAAAGCAAGAGCTCTGCTGATTCGGATCCCTACAAGGGATTCAAAGAGAGTGACATGGATGACTTGCGGTCAGCTATCGCCGACAAAGCAAAAAATCCGTATCAACCGCTCCAGCTGCCCGGCGCCAATAACATCCGCATCTCCAGCATTCGGAAATTGCGGCAGGATATCTATCTGAGTATGAACCCGGGCATCACCAAAACCGTAGTAATTATGGAAACTCACAAGATGAACGACGCGGCTTTCAATGCCTTGCTGAAAATTCTGGAAGAGCCGCCGGAACGCACCGTTTTCATCCTCACCACTGCTTATCCCGATCGCATCCCCACCACCATTTTGTCTCGCTGTCAATACTACCGCATTCCGCCTATTGCCCAGGTTGACCTGCAGGAACATCTGGAGAAGCAGTTCGAGCTGCCCGGTCCGGAAGCCCATGTTCTTGCCCGGCTCTCCCAGGGGAATGTCCGCCAGGCAGAATATTACGCTGCTGATACTGAGCGAAAATGGCTGGACATGCTGCGACAGATTGTAAAAGTGATGCTCTCCAAACGGTATCACGATGTACAGGTTCTGGTGAAGCAATTGACTGACAAATCTCTTGCTGAAGAGACGCTGCAACAAATCCTTTCCGTACTCATCCTTTTTCTCCGGGATGTAGAGGTCGGTATCCGGGAAGGGGGGCAGATGATTTGGCAGGAGGAGCGGGACGCGCTTGTCGCCTGGTCGCCCCATTTTAATGCCCGGGAAGCAGTCAATCGGGTTGAACGCTGCAAGGATGCGCTGAACCGGAAAGTCTATTTTCCTCTTGCATTAACGCGATTATTTTTTGAACTAAGACAGATGGCAAGAGAATCACAAAAAGAGTATCAGCAGTAAGTTAGAAGCATCGATTCACGTACTGATAATATTTACATGCTGTTCATCATAAATGGTCAGATAACGTCGCAGGAAGCCAATTCATGTTGATAGATGAATTATTTGTAAAAGTCGAATTCAAAGGCAATCGCCGTGAAATATTTCTGAACGATACCGAGACCGGCCTACGGGCCGGTGACTATGCGGTGGTGGAAGTAGAGAGTGGACTGGACTTGGGTACAATTCGTACCCGGGGCTGCGGAAAGGGCAATTGCGATGGTAATTGTCAGGAAAAGTCCGGTGAAAAGGGCAACGGTAACAGCATCAAAACCACAGGACCCGCGCTTGCGGAGCCGGCGCATTCCGGAAACGGAAACGGCAACCACGAAGCAGATACAGATTCGGATTCCACTAATGGTGTTGTTCGGCGCATCCTGCGTGTTGCCAACCATGAAGAAATCAATCGATTGATGGAAAACCGTAAAGCGGAAGATGCAGCTCTGGTGGAATGTGAGCAGTTGGTGCAACACCATGGACTCAATATGAAGCTGGTGGATGTGGAATATCAGTTCGACCGTAAAAAAATCACCTTTTTCTACACAGCTGATGAGCGGGTGGATTTTCGCCAATTGGTGAAAGACCTGGCCTCTATTTTCCGAACCCGGATTGAGATGCGCCAAATCGGTGCCCGTGATGAAGCGCGTCGCATCGGTGGTGTGGGATCTTGTGGACAGGAATTGTGTTGCACACGGTTCATGGAAGGTTTCGAACCCATCAACACCCAATACGCCAAGGATCAGAATCTCCCCATTAATCCCTCCAAGCTCAGTGGTGCCTGTGGAAAATTAAAGTGCTGCCTGCGGTTTGAATGGGATTTTTATGCCGAATCGCTGAAAGATTTTCCCTCGCCGGGTATTCCGGTAGAACTTCCCAATGGTATCGGCACAATTTGTTCTAATGACATTTTAAATCGCAGAGTCACCGTGGCGTTCGAAAATGGCGCCACAGAGATGCTGGAGCTGAATCAAGTGAAAACAATCCTGACCCAGATGGCGGAAGACTCCCGGAGGAAAAGTCAGTGAGTGCGAAACCCCGGTTTTATGTAACCACGCCGATTTATTATGTGAATGACGAGCCCCATATCGGACACGCCTATACAACAATCCTTGCTGATGTACTAGCCCGCTACCACCGGGATCGTGGTGAGCGGACTTTTTTCTTGACCGGCACGGACGAACACGGCCAAAAAGTTCAGCAGGCGGCCGAAAAACGCCAGGTGGACCCGAAGCAGCATTGTGATGAATACGTGGTTCGCTTTCAGGACAAATGGGAAAAGCTAAATATTTCCCACGACTATTTCATCCGCACCACCGATGAAAATCACATTGAGGTAGTGAAATATCTGCTGCAGAAACTTTGGGATGAAGGCTACATCTACCGCGATACATACGAAGGCTGGTACTCGGTGGCGGAAGAGCGGTTTTTGACCGACAAAGAGTACGAGGAAGGGGATTGGCGGGAGGTTAAACGGCTTTCCGAGACCAATTACTTCTTCAAAATGTCCGAATTTCAGCAGCAACTCATTGATTATATCCACGACAATCCTCAGTTCATCCAACCGGATTTCCGCCGCAATGAAGTGCTGGGATTTCTGCGCCAGCCGTTAGGTGATTTGTGCATTTCCCGCCCCAAATCCCGATTGAGCTGGGGCATTGACCTGCCGTTCGACCCGGATTATGTCACCTATGTGTGGTTCGACGCCCTCACCAACTACATCACCGGTGTGGGGTATCCCCAGGACTCGAAACGGTTTAAAAAATGGTGGCCAGTGGACTATCATCTGATTGGAAAAGATATTCTCACAACCCACGCGGTGTATTGGCCCACCATGCTTATGGCCGCCGGACTCCCGCTGCCAAAAACCATTTTCGCCCATGGCTGGTGGCTGATTGGTTCCGCCAAAATGTCAAAATCTCTGGGCAATGTGGTGCGGCCACTGGATCTTGCGGATAAATACAGCGTGGATGCGCTGCGTTATTTTCTCATGCGTGAAATGACCCCGGGTCAGGACGCCAGTTTTACCGAGGAGATTTTCATTACGCGCTACAATTCTGACCTGGCCAATGATCTGGGCAATCTGGTGAATAGGGTTACCAAGTTGGTGGGGCGCTTTTTCGAGGGGAACTTACCGGGTAATGACGATCCCACACCGGAAGATGCGGACATCACGGAAAAAGCCCTGGCGCTGAAAGCATTGGTGGATGGAGAAGTTGATGAATTGAAAATCAATAATGCCATCGAGCGGGTATTGGAAATGCTGCGGGAAATTAATCGCTACATGGACACGCAGGCCCCCTGGAAGGTTGTGAAAACCGATCCGGTACGGGCTGGTGGCATTCTGTACACCACAGCAGAGGCATTACGGTTGGCGGCCAGCGCATTGCATCCGGTTATGCCTGCCAAGATTTTGGAATTATTTGATATTTTTGGTGTCCCGGCGGGTGCTTTTCCCAATGGTGAAGGTTGGTTTGAATGGGGGTTTTTGCAGGTGGGCGCATCGGTGAAAGCCACCGCCGGACTGTTCCCGCGCATCGATAAAGCAGCCGAATCAACCGATGAAACAGAGGAAAAATCGGCTTCGGAAGAGAAGAAAGGCACGGCTTTAAAACCGGAGGTGACATTCGAAGATTTTGAAAAACTGGATTTGCGGACGGTGACTATCGTTGCCGCCGAAAAACACCCCAATGCCGATCGCCTGCTGAAACTCAAGGTCGATCTGGGGAACGAGCAGCGACAGGTTATTGCCGGGATCGCCGACTATTTCAATCCGAACGAGTTGGTGGGAAAGCAAATCACCATTATCGCCAATTTAAAACCAGCCAAAATCCGGGGTGAAATTTCACGGGGTATGATTCTGGCCGCTGACGATAGTAAAACGGTGGCACCGCTTGTTCCCATAAAGCCCGTGAAAAACGGTTCACAGGTTCGCTAACCTAAATCCTCAATATTGTAAGAGTTGAAACGCAATGCCCCGCTGGAAAACCGCCGTCATACTATTCACCGCCGGGTTGGCAATTCCCATTTTTCGGCTCCACAAAATCATTCCGGTCCTGATAGGTGTTGGTGTCCGGCTCGGGAGTCTGGGATTGATAATTTTGGCGGCAGTGAAGGCTTTTTCCCCGGCGCCAACCAGCTCGCATCACCAACGCCCCTTTTAAACATACCGCGCTGCATATATGTCTAAATATATCGACACACATTGCCATTTGAATCTGGACACCTTCACCCACCGCATTGATGAGGTGTTGGATGCTGCAGCGGATGTGGGTGTAGAGCGTGTCATTTGCATCGGTATTGACATTCCCACATCTGAGCGAGCCATTGCGTTAGCAGAAACCTATCCCCAGGTTTATGCTGCCGCCGGCATTCACCCCAATGATTGTGTGCAGCCGGGTATTCCGGACAATTGGGAGCAAATTATCGGTGAGATGTTGAATCACCCTAAAGTGGTGGCCGTTGGCGAGACAGGACTGGACTATTACTGGGATGATGCGCCGCCTGAGCAGCAGCAGAAATTTCTCCAGGCCCATCTGGATTTAGCCCAATCCAATGATTTGTCTATTGTACTACACAATCGGAATTCTGACGCAGATATGGTGAAGTTATTAACAAGTCATCCACATGCTAAAGGCGTTCTCCACTGCTGGTCAGCACCGTGGGACATTGCCAGTCCGTTGCTGGATAAGGGATACCATATTTCTTTCACCGGCTCGGTTACATTCAAAAAAAACAGGCTGGTGCAGGAAGTGGCACAGCGGATACCGCTGAACCGGCTGATGCTGGAGACTGACTCGCCCTTTTTGACACCGGCACCGTTTCGTGGTCAAAAACCCAATGAACCCAAATACATCCCTGCTATTGCACAATTCATCGCCGACCTGCGTGGTTTGGGAATTGAAAATCTTGCCAGGGAAACCACCCGGACGGCTGAAAAACTCTTCCGGCTATGAGCCAACCACTTCCGCGTCCATTAAAAAAGTGGGGACAGAACTTCCTCGTGGATCCGGCATTGCGCGAAAAAATCATCCGGGAAATCAATCCACAACCGGAGGATGTTGTCGTGGAAATCGGACCCGGAACGGGCGTTTTAACCAACCTCCTTATCCCAAAGGTCAGGCAAATTCACGCAGTAGAGGTGGATGAACGCATGGGCGCTTTTCTGGATCCGCTGAAAAGAGCGCATAAAAACTTCACCTGGGTCGTTGGTGATTTTTTAGAATGGACACCGGTTAAACTCCCCACACCCTTCCGTTTAATGGGGAACCTGCCCTACTACATTTCCTCACCGTTGATTCTCAAAACCTTTGAGTTGCGCCCTGTTCTGGTGGACGCCCATTTTCTCTTACAGAAGGAGATGGCTCGTCGGCTGGCGGCGGAGGTTGGCACCAAAGCCTATGGCATTTTGACCGTTTATGCCCGGTTGTTTGCCCGGGTACGCTACCTTTTTGATATTTCCCCCGGTGTTTTTATTCCCCGACCGGAGGTGGATTCGGGATTTATCCGTTTGACGTTCACCGATAACAAAAATTGGGATAAGAATTTGGATCTCACCCTCCGGGCGCTTGTTCGCTCGGCGTTTCAAAAGCGACGGAAGACCTTACGCAATAGTCTGGCCAGTGTTTTACCGGTTGATTTTGACTTGAGCCGGGTGTTGAATGCCGATTTGCGGGCGGATGCCGTGACGCCGGAGCAATACCTTTTGCTGGCGCAGACCGTGGTGGACGCCACTGGTGGGAAAGGCCTTAAAAAGCCTGTGTATTAAGCCATTTTATCCTGTAACAAACCATCCATTGGTGAGTCTAACAGGATGTGAATTGTACAGAGAAAACAGTCCGGATTATTTACACGAGGCGCCCGATTTTATATCGCCTGTTGCCTCATAATAAAAGGTAACCACAGCTAGTTCAAAATCTTACCGGATAATGTTAGGCTCAAGGGCGTTGTTTGTTTGAGGAAGCGTTTGATTTTGTTCTCTATTATATTCTGTAACCTGAAGGGGTTGAGCGT
>JAIPJR010000008.1 GCA_021734045.1 Fidelibacterota bacterium | reverse complement strand
ATCCATGATATAGCTGCCGGGATAAATGGTGTCGATTTGAAAGAAACCGGCGGAATCAGTGTGGAGGGTAAGTGTTTGCCATTCAACATTATAAAGGGAATACCCCATTTTTACTATCACCTGAATATCGGGAAGCGGGCGTTGGGTGACTTCATCCACCACGGTACCAGTGAGTTGGTAATGGGGTGTTTCAGGCAACAACAGATCGTGATCCTGTTTTTCCCAGCAACCTGTGAGCGAAACCATTATAAACAGTACAATAAGAAACACTGCTGTACGAATTGAGGATTTTTTTAAAACCATGTTTTTAACGCGTGATTCCTTTTGCGCCATTTTAAAAGACCAGTGATAAAAATGCAACGAATTGACCAACTAAATTTGACCATTGATTTTGGTGGCAGCCGAAATGTTTTTCATGACTGAATTGGCGCATAACCCAAGAAATTCACTTACACAAACGGGCTTATCCTTTTATACTACACGCCGAAAATGATAGCACGTGAAACCCAATTGTGAGATATGAAATCAGCAAAACAAATACGCAACGATTTTTTCGAATTCTTTAAAAACCACGACCATAAATTTATTCGCAGCGCGCCCGTCGTACCCTACGATGATGCCACCCTATTATTTACCAATGCAGGGATGAACCAGTTTAAAAACATCTTTCTGAATCTGGAGCAACCCAAGGTTCCCAGAGCCTACAACTCCCAAAAAGTCATCCGCGTGAGCGGTAAGCACAACGATCTGGAGGAGGTTGGTAAGGATACCTACCACCACACCTTTTTCGAGATGCTGGGGAGCTGGAGTTTTGGTGATTACTACAAGAAAGAAGCGATACGCTGGGCTTGGGAATTATTTACCGATGTTTGGAATATTCCAAAAGATAAACTCTATGCCACTGTCTATAAAAATGATGATGAGGCTTTTAATCTCTGGTTAAGCGAGACAGACATCCCTCGGGACCATGTGTTGCGATTCGGTGAGAAGGATAATTTCTGGGAAATGGGGGAAACCGGCCCCTGCGGACCTTGTTCAGAGCTCCATATTGATGTGGGTGGAACCGAAGACATTCACGGTAGTGATCCGGAACGAGGTGTGAATACCGATAATCCCCGCTTCATGGAACTATGGAACCTTGTATTTATCCAAAATAACCGGGATGAAAACGGTAAATTAACAGAACTACCTGCCAAGCACGTGGATACGGGTGCCGGGTTTGAGCGCATCGTTGCGTATCTGCAGGGGAAAACTTCTAATTACGAAACCGATTTATTCACGCCGATTCTGGAGCACATTTCAAAATTGACCGGTGTCCCTTATCATCCGGAAGATGGTGCTGCACACCGCGTGATTGCGGATCATATCCGCATGCTGACATTTTCCATTACCGACGGCGCACTCCCCGCCAATGATGGCCGTGGTTATGTCTTGCGACGCATTTTGCGTCGGGCAGCGCGGTTCGGACGCACGCTGGGTATTAACAGCGCGTTCATGCACCAACTGGTTCCAACGGTCGTGGATATCATGGGTGATACATTCCCTGAACTCAAGGAACGCACCGATTATGTTGCCCGTGTCATCCAATCAGAGGAGGAATCCTTCTCCAAGACTTTGGACCGGGGAATCGAAATCTTTCAGAATCTTGTGGACGAAACCCGCACCCAAAAAATCGATGCTTTGCCAGGTGAAGCCGTCTTCAAACTTTACGATACTTATGGATTCCCCGCAGACTTGACCCGGCTTATGGCCGAAGAAGAAGGTTTGACGGTGGATATGGATGATTTTGAAAAGCGCATGGCTCAACAGCGCGCCAAAGCCCGTTCCGCTCACCAATTCAAACATCAGCAGACATCCGGAGGTGATTGGACGGAAGTGACGACCGGTGAGCATTCCCGATTCATTGGATATGAGAAAACCGAGTCCATGGTTCATATCCGACATTACCAGATGCATAATGATAAAATGGTGGTGGTGCTGGATGAAACGCCATTCTATGCTGAAAGTGGCGGTCAGATTGGCGATACCGGTGTTATTCGGAATGACGCGCTGGAGCTAAAAGTAACCGACACCCAGAAGGACGGCGACCGGATTCTGCATTATGTTGAGATTATGCGGGGTGATTTTGAACAAATCAATGGCGAACCCCTGCAGGCTCTTGTGGAAGCGGAACGACGCCAGGCAGTTAAGCGGAATCATTCAGCTACCCATTTACTCCATGCGGCATTGCGAAAAACGTTAGGTGACCATGTGAAACAGGCCGGTTCGCTGGTGGCCGAAACGCACCTGAGGTTTGACTTTAGTCATTATAAAAAGGTCGGTGAAGAAGAATTGAAGCAGATTGAAAATCTGGTAAATGAAGAGATTCGGCTCAATGCCAGGACAAGCGTAGCACTTAAGTCGTTTGACGAGGCCCAACAGGCAGGCGCTCTGGCATTCTTTGGTGAAAAGTATGGGGATGAAGTCCGAACGGTGAAATTTGGTGATTTTAGTTTTGAATTGTGTGGCGGAACCCATGTGGATGCTACCGGTGATATTGGATCGTTCCGGATTACCTCTGAATCTGCCATCGCAGCCGGCGTAAGACGCATTGAAGCGGTCACCGGTGCCGGGGCAGAAGCGTTAAACCGGCGTGATCGTGACGTGGTACAGGAATTGCGACATTTATTGAATTGTGAGGTCACGGATCTGCCACAACGGGTGGCTCTCCTGGCCACTGAAAAACACGAGCTTGAGAAGCAGGTAAAAGCCCTGCAATTTCACCAAATGGCTGCCAGTCTTGAAAATTTGATCACCGAAGCAGAAAAGGTTGCTGATTTCAAAGTGGTTTCATCGGTAATCCAGGTATCCGGAATGGATGAATTGAAAGATGCCGGAAGCGCGCTTATGGACAGATTGGGTTCAGGTGTCGGGGTTCTGGGAGCCGTGATGGATGGTGCCCCTTATGTTGTCTGTGTTGTCTCTCAGGATTTGACGGCGAAATACAAACTGAAAGCCGGTGACATTGTGCGTAAACTGGGTCAGCAACTGGGCGGCGGTGGCGGTGGTAAGCCAAATCTGGCCACAGCCGGAGGGAAAAAGCCTGAAAAACTGGAAATGGTAATCGCCGGGGTGAAGTCTCTGGTGGAACAGGAAGTCCAATGACAAAATTAATCATCGAGCGTGGCGCCAGGGGGCAAATGGCCACATCGTTGCCCAAATGCGATGTTCCGGAGCAACCACTGGATGACTTGATTCTGGGTAACTTCCAAAGAACCTGGGACTCGGTTCGCCTCCCGGAAGTTTCCGAACCGGAATTGGTACGGCACTACACCAATTTATCTGTAAAAAATCATCATGTTGACAAGGATTTGTACCCATTGGGATCCTGCACCATGAAGTACAATCCCAAGATTAATGACTGGACTGCCGGCCAGCCCATCACGGCTGAAGCTCACCCCTTGCAACCGGAGGAGATGTCCCAGGCGCAACTGCAGATTTACTATGAGTTAGAAAAATTCCTGTGTGGGATTACGGGAATGGAACGCTTTACGCTCCAGCCGGCAGCAGGATCACAGGGCGAACTCACCGGCGTCCTAATCATGCGCAAGTACCACGCCATGAAAGGCAACCGGAAAACGAAAATTCTCATTCCGGATGCCGCCCACGGCACCAATCCGGCATCGGTCGCCATGGCGGGTTATGAGGCAGTTGAAATTAAAAGCAATTCACGTGGGCTGGTGGATATTGAGGATCTCAAATCCAAATTGGATGATGAAGTTGCCGGTCTCATGCTCACCAATCCCAATACACTGGGCTTGTTCGAAGAACGCATTCTGGAAATCGTGGAATTAATTCATGATGTGGACGGGCTCATGTATATGGATGGCGCCAATATGAATGCCTTGATTGGCATTGTACGTCCGGCTGACATGGGCTTCGACATTACCCATATCAATCTACACAAAACCTTTTCAACGCCGCATGGTGGTGGTGGTCCGGGAGCCGGTCCCATTGGTGTGGTCGCGCGTCTGGTGGAATTTCTCCCGACGCCAACGATTGATGAAGTGGATGGGCATTTCATCATTAACAACAATCATCCGGATAGTATCGGCCGGCTGCACGCCTTCTTTGGCAATTACGGTGTGCTTGTCCGTGCCTGGACCTATATCCGGATGCTGGGTCGTGATAACCTGACTGATATTTCCAAAGCTGCAGTCATTAATGCCAATTACCTCATGCATCGCTTGAAGGATTATTACCAGCTTCCATACGATTTGCCCTGCATGCATGAATTTGTGCTTTCGGCGATTGACCAAAAAGCCGCCGGGGTGAAAGCTCTGGATATCGCCAAACGGCTCTTGGATTACGGATTTCACGCGCCAACCATGTATTTTCCTCTCATCGTGAAGGAAGCGCTCATGATTGAGCCTACAGAGAGTGAGACTCGGGAGACGCTGGATCGTTTTGTGGAGGTGATGGTGAAGATTGATGAAGAAATCCGTACCAACCCGGACATTCTCCATGAGTCACCCAAAACAACACCGGTTGGAAGGGTAGATGAGACCCGCGCCAATCGTCAATTAACCGTTCGCTGGTGAACATTGCTATAAATTCATGACAGATTTTAGATTTCAAGCAGACAGCCTTACCTGTTCCGGCATACCATTAGATCAAATCGGCAACCAATACGGTACGCCGGTATTTATTTATTCTGCCCAAGTGTTGGAGCGAAATATTTCGGTTCTCAAATCGGCATTTGAAACACGTGGAATTCACGTGAGTTATGCCATGAAGGCCAATAGCAATATAGCCATTCTGGAAATGATGCAGCGAGCAGGTTTCGGGGTGGATATCGTTTCGGGTGGTGAGTTGTATCTGGCACAGGCTGCTGGATTTGAGGGAAATGATATCTCATTTGCCGGCATGGGGAAAACTCGACGGGAGATGGAAGCAGCCCTGGAAGCCAATGTTGCCCAGTTCAATGTAGAGAGCGCATTTGAGCTGGAGATGCTCAACGAGGCGGCAACGAAATCGGGTAAGAGGCCGGAGATTCTGTTACGGTTAAATCCTGACATTGATGCCCAGACCCACCCCAAAATTACCACAGGTTTGCGCGAGAATAAATTTGGCATGCCACCTGAGGAGGTTTTTCAGCATTTTGTGGATCGCGAAAAATATCCTTCCTTGGATTTCACGGGAATCCATTGTCATATTGGTTCGCAAATCCTCAAACCGCTGCCCTTCATGGATTTGGTTGATTATCTGGTAAATTATACCGGCAATCTGGGAAAAGCCGGTGCCCGGCTGACGAAAGTTGATTTAGGTGGTGGATTTGGTGTCGATTATAAAACACCCTTCCGCGATATATTGGAGACCACACCATTTTTGGGAGAAATCGCTGAATACGCTTCAGAAAAACTTGGACACTACCAGCTCTATATTCAGCCCGGAAGGGTGTTGGTGGCCAACACTGCTATTTTATTAACACAGGTTATTGGCCTGAAACACAACGACTTAAAGACATTCATTGTAGTGGATGGAGCTATGACAGATATGTTGCGTCCCAGTTTATACGGCGCCTATCACGCGCTTATCCCAACCCGAAAACGATCCGGAAAAATGACCGTGGATGTGGTGGGACCCGTGTGTGAAACGGGCGATTATTTTGCCCACGACCGAGAAATATCAACCGTTCTGCCCAACGATTTCATCGCACTGGGATCGGCCGGGGCATACGGCTATGTCATGGCATCCACCTACAATGCCCGGCCATTTGCACCGGAAATTCTAATACAGACTGATGGTACCGTGAAAACGATTCGGAAACGCCAGACTTATGCTGATTTTCTGGCGTTGAATTCGTAGATTTATTTGCTTACACAGAATTGGAAGCAGCCCGTGAACGACCGGCGCCCCGCAAAGCATTTTATTCTAAAATGAGACCTTCTGACCCATACGGGCGCCATCTGGAAGGCGCTGGCCTCATGATCATACCATTTAAGGAGAGAACGCATTGAAGAACACGATTCACACCGATTCGGCGCCCCAGGCGATTGGACCTTATAGTCAGGCAGTGACAATTAATGGCATGGTCTATACATCCGGACAGATTGCCCTCGATCCTCAAACGGGCAAAATGAGTGAGGGCGATTTTGGAGCACGGGTGCACCAGGTAATGCATAATCTTTCGGAAGTGCTGAAGGCCGCAGGTACAGATTTCACAAAAGTTGTGAAAACAACTATTTATGTCACGGATCTTGGCAAATTTGCAACGTTGAATGCCATTTATGGCGACTATATGGGCGCATCCAAACCTGCCCGGGCGACTGTTCAGGTGGCGGCATTACCGATGGGTACGGATGTTGAAATTGACATGGTTGCTCACCTGTAAATCATTCACAATCATGCACTACCAAATCATCTACAATCCTACTGCAGGCCGGGGTAAAGCCAGGGCAGCCCTGCCGCTGCTGGAGTATCAATTAAAGAAAACCGATCAAAAATATGTCATTCACGAATTTGATACACCGGATACAATTTCTGAGCGACTGGCGGATATAGAAAAAGCGGATGTCTTGGTGGCGTTGGGTGGAGATGGTACCATTAATCTGCTGATTCCTTTTCTACTCGAACATGAAAACCCATTGGGCATTATCCCGGCTGGAATGATCAATAATCTGGCACGGGCTGCGGGTGTTGCCCGGAAGGTTCCGGAAGCGGTCAAGACGCTCATAGCCGGCCAAACCAAATGCGTTGATGTGGGTTGTATTAATGATACGGTCTATTTCATCAATGGTATGGGTGTTGGGTTTGACGGACAGGTAAACCTGGAGGGGAATGATATTCAAAGCATCACCGGCCAAAAGGTTCATATTGTGGCGATTGCCAGGGCGTTGCGAAACTATCAGCCCACACAAGTACAGATTGAAATGAATGACAAAGTTTTTGAGGCATCTGTTTTTCAGTTAGCTATTGGAAATTCACCCTATATGGGGGGCGGGTTCAAGCTCACCCCGGAAGCTCTCATGGATGATGGCGTACTGGATGTGGCAATGGTGGAACCACTACGCAAAGGTCGCATCGTACGCAATATCCGGAAATTGCGGAATGGCAAAGTCAGCGTTTTGAATGAAATTCATCTGGATCGAACCAAGCAACTCACCTTTACCAGCGCCGCTACCATGCCGGTCCATTATGATGGTGAAGTGTTCCAGCCCATGGAAAAACAAGTCAGTGTAAAGGTTATTCCGGCCGCGGTTAAACTGATAGGGGATTGGCAGTATTAAACGGATGCTTTTGTGCTTTGTACTGGCCCTGTGTGCCGCACTCGGTCAGGAAATGGATTCAACCGTCACCGTCAACGATACCATCCCATCTCGTAATCCTAAAACAGCGCTTTACTTGTCATTGATTCCCGGTGGCGGGCAGCTCTACAATGGCCAATATTTGAAAGCCCTTATTTTTTCGGGCGCCTTCGTTTATTATACCCAACGCTATCAAAAAGCTGCAAAAGCGTATGAAGAATCGGGCCTGTCCTCGGACCATAGAACCCGAAATGATCAGGCCTGGATGATGGGGCTGACATGGGCTTTAGGACTCATCGACGCCTATGTTGATGCCCAGTTATACAATTTTGATCGTTATACCGTCGAAGGTGCGACAGCTGTTGATTCATTAGAGACAGGAAAGGACAGGAACAGTGGCCGTTAGTCAAATACGCGAGCAATGGGGGTCTAAATTAGGGTTTATTCTGGCAGCTGCAGGGTCAGCCGTTGGATTGGGTAATTTATGGAAATTCCCATACATCACGGGTGAAAATGGCGGGGGTATTTTCGTCCTCATCTACCTGTTTTGTATTGCACTGGTGGGCATTCCGGTTTTCCTGGCAGAGGTGATGATAGGCCGGGCGACACAGAGTAGTCCCGTCGTGGCATTTGATAAACTTAGCAGCAGCCGTAAGACCAATTGGAAATTTGTGGGTTGGATTGGTGTTTTCTCCGGTTTAATCATCTTGTCGTATTATAGCGTGGTGGCTGGTTGGGCACTTAATTATACGCTCATGTCCGTCAGTCATTTCTTTGATGCCCTGTCACCGGATGAAATCAGCCGCACATTTGATGTGCTCTATACTTCCGGGGATATCAACATGTTTTGGCACGCCATCTTCATGTTACTCACGATTGGTGTAGTTTATGGTGGTATCAAAGGCGGAATCGAGCGCTGGAGCCGGATATTAATGCCGGTGTTACTGGGCATTCTGGTGGTGCTGTTTTTCTACGCCATGACGCTGGACGGTTTTGGCCGCAGCTTCAGGTTTCTCTTCTATCCGGATGTATCAAAACTCAAACCTTCCGGCGTTTTGGAAGCATTGGGACACGCCTTCTTTACCCTGAGTCTGGGCATGGGTGCGATTATCACGTACGGTTCTTACCTGAGTAGGAAAGAAGATTTGGTAAAGACCTCAGTCATTATTGCCGTACTGGATACGGCAGTGGCCATCATTGCGACGCTGGTATTGTTCCCCATTATCTTCACATTCGGATATGAACCGCAAGCGGGTCCCGGGCTGCTGTTCAAAACACTGCCCATCATCTTCTCACAAATTCCCGGCGGAATGATTCTTTCCATCATTTTCTTCCTGCTGGTTGTATTCGCCGCGCTCACATCCGGTATGTCTTTACTGGAGGTGGTCGCCGCTAATTTCATCGATTTGCTGGGCTGGGGCCGGAGGAGGGCGGTTCTGATTATGGGTGGCGTCATTTTCATAATCGGTATTCCCAGTGCGCTGTCAGGGTCCGGAACCATATTCAAAAATTGGGAAGTGATTTACGGCATCAATTTCTTTGATACGGTGGATTATCTGGCTTCAAACTGGCTTTTACCGATTGGTGGATTATTGATTGCAATTTTTACCGGCTGGTTCATGGATAGCCGGGTGCGGGAGAGTGAATTCCTTACCGGAACTTCTTTTGGAAAAGGGTACAAATACTGGCTCTTCCTGATCCGTTTTGTTGCGCCTGTAGCGGTTTTCATCATAGTTCTCCAGCGGGTGGGTTTCATCAATATTGACAGGCTTTTGAGCTGGTAGGAGACTTACGCAAAGCCGGGTTTTATTTTTAAAATATCAACTGAAAAGCGGCAAACTTCCTGTGAAATTTCCGTAAGGATTTGCTCATCTTTTTCACAATTCCAATTATCTTAGAGCCGTTAGAAAAAACCTAGGTTCGGAAGGTCAAAGACCATGATTCATATAAAGGAAAATAAGTGTGATTTTTGCGGCACCTGTGTGGCCGTCTGTCCTGTAGATGCCATTGAAATGGCTGAAGCCGATCTGAAAATTATTCACGAAACTTGTATCGATTGCGATATCTGCGTTTGGGTCTGTCCCATCGATGTCCTGGAAAGCCGGGTGAATCCGGAAGAAGAGGAGGTCGCGAGTGACTGAATTTGATGTTGTCGTAGTGGGTGGCGGCCCTGCCGGCTCAATGGCTGCCTGGTACGCAGCTAAAGGTGGTGCCCGGACGATTATTCTTGAGAAAGACCGGGATATCGGGTATCCGGTGCGGTGTGGTGAGGCGGTGAGTGATGCAGGCCTGCGCCAGTTCGTGGAACCCGAACCCAACTGGATCGCAGCTACGATTTCCAAAATTCGGATGGTTTCACCCAATGGGACCGTCATTGATACGGCCGGACAGGCTTTGGGCTATGTGCTGCACCGGCGGATTTTCGATTATGATATTGCAAACAAAGCCGCTCAGGCAGGCGCCCAGATCCTGACCAAAGCCTACGTGACCGGATTACGCTTTGACGACGGACGGGTTACCGGGGTGGAATATGATTACCTGGGAGAAAAGCGTACCCTCTCGGCGAAAATCGTCATCGGTGCAGATGGTGTAGAATCCCGGGTGGGGCGTTGGGCTGGTTTAAGGACTGCGCTGAAATTGCGCGATACCGAATCATGCGTGCAATTTAGTGTTGCCAATGTGGATGTGGATCCGGAGCGAATCGATTTTTATGTAGGACACACTTATGCCCCCGGTGGTTATTTGTGGGTTTTCCCGAAGGGTAATGGCAAAGCCAATATCGGTCTTGGTGTGGTGGGAACGGAAGCAAAGCATTACAAGGCTATTGATTTACTTAACCGGTTTATGGCGAAAGAATTTCCCAACGCTTCCACGCTAACCATGATTTGCGGGGGCGTGCCGGTAGCCAAGACAGTGAAAAAATATACCGCTGACGGTATCATGCTTACAGGTGACGCGGCCCGGATGGTGAATCCCATGACCGGCGGGGGCATCATCAGCGGTATGCACGGTGGTAAGCTGGCCGGGATGACCGCAGCAGAAGCGGTGGAAGCGGGGGATTACACCGAAAAATTCTTCGACCGTTATGTGAAACGATGGAATAAAGCCGGCGGTGATGATCACGCCCGTCTGTATCGCATCGCTGATGCGGTGGATTCTCTCTCCGATTCGGATTTGGATGATATTGCAGCCAAATTGACCAAAGTCCCCCAGGAAAAACGGTCATTGCTGAAAATATTTAGCACGGCAGCGAAAAAACGGCCGGGTATCCTCATTGATGTTGCCAAAGCATTCGCCGGGTTCTAAAGCGTTATTATTCTGCTGTTTAATTTGACTTGAAAAAAGAAAGTGTTGCCTTGGAATTTTCCAAATACCTGGCCAGTATCGGCTTGAAAACCTATGTGGCTTTTGATCTGGAGACGACCGGTCTTGACCCGGTAAACGATTTTATCATTGAATTTGGAGCTGTTAAGGTGGTGGATGGAAAAATCGCTGAGCGCATGCAGCAATTTATCAAGCCACCGATTCCCATCCCACCCTTCATTACAAAAATCACAACCATCACCGACGAAATGGTCGCAGAGGCACCCGAATTGGAAGCCGTTATGGAGCAGATATTCGCCTTCCTGGGTGATTTTCCTCTCGTGGGTCACAATGTGATGTTTGATTACGGATTTCTACAGCAGAAACGGTCAGAATACGATGGCAAAGACCTGGAAAACCCACTCTTGGATACGCTCTACCTTTCCCGGACTTTTCGCTACGATTTAGTGAATCACCGATTAGGTGATATTGCGGAATACTACGGTTTGAGTGCCGAGGGGACCCACCGGGCAGATTATGATGCCGAATTAACGGGTGAATTGCTTTTGAAATTCATCGGTGAAATGGCGCGCGGTGACCAGGAAGTCTTTCAGAATTTGGTGGAGATTCACCGCAGTGTTGAAATGCCTAACAAACTATTATTTATAAATATCTTAAATCACCTGCGAAGCGGTAAGAAAATGGTGATGCCCCATGGATTTACACCCGAACCCATACCTTCACCACCAAATATCAGGGACATTCAAAGAAAAGAGGAGCTGCCTGAGTTAGCAGATATTTTCGAAAAAAATGGTTCGCTGGCTGCGCAATTGTCCGGTTATGAACCACGGCCCGCCCAGTCTGATATGGCGCGAGACATCGAGCAGATAATGACTAACAATGAGTTTCTTGTCGCTGAATCCGGAACGGGAGTGGGAAAAAGTCTGGCCTACACGGTTCCCAGCGTTCTGACCCGTTATCGATTGGAGGAAGAGGCACCACTCATCATCAGTTGTAACACAAAAAATTTACAGGATCAACTTTTCCACAAAGAAATCCCTTTCATACAGGAGAAGTTGGGGATTGGGATGAAGGCGATTTTGCTAAAAGGTCGTTCCAACTACATCTGTAAGAATAAGTGGACGCGGGCTATGCGCGATTTAGACTGGTTCCTGTCTGACCGTGAAAAGGAGGAGATGCAAACGCTGGTGTTGTGGTTGCGGGAAACACGAACCGGTGATATTGATGAGCACAATGGCTTCAGCACCGGCCGGGCTAGTTATCTATGGAGTAAACTGTGCAGCGAACCAGGATTTTGTACAACCGCCGTTTGTCAGCCGTTTGAGCACTGTTTTCTAGGAAAAATTCGTCGTGAGACCCACGGAGCAGATGTGATTGTGGTGAATCATTCATTGCTGCTCTCTGACGCGGCGGCGGGGCATAGCATTCTTCCCCGATATGAGCGGCTGGTGGTGGATGAAGGGCATTTGTTGGAGAAAAATGCCTACCAATTTTTCGCCTCGGAATTTTCGTACTACAGCTTGAGGAATTTACTGGATCGCATGTACTACCGAGCACGGCGCATGACAGGACTATCGGTGGATTTGCTTCATTATCTTGTTCCGCTGAAGGAGGAGGAGAAAACAGATGTTCTGCAACAGGTGGAAGACATTCAGAATGCCACCCAGGAGGCTTCAAATGCCAGCGAGTCATTCTTTCAGGAATTCCGCCAGCAGCATCTGGTCAAGCTTCAACATTCCAAATTCATGTACAAAGAGCTTTACACGGCTGAGAAAGAGCTGTTTGCACCTGTGGCTAATCCCTGGCAGGAATTAATCGTCGCCCTTGGAAATCTGCAAAAATTACTTGAGACATTGCGTCGACAACTGGATGACATCCATACGGATGGTGTCGTGGACTTGGAGGAGTATTTATTACGGCTCGATGGGTTCCGTGAGGAATTACAAAATACCTTCGCCATTATGGACTCGCAAGCTGCGGCCAACGAGGCGGGGATGATATATTGGTTCGAAATGAGTCCGCGGGAAGATGACATCAATGTCCGGTTTATTCAGGTACCGCTTCGGGTGGGGAATGTTTTGCAAACGGCATTGTATGAAGATTTAAGCTCGGCTGTGTTTACCTCAGCAACGCTGGCTGTGAATGACAGTTTCGAGTATTACATGAAGCGAACGGGACTATTGGAGAATGACCGTGTTGTTACCCGATTGTATCCATCACCTTTTTCTTATGAGGATCAGGCCCGGGCTTTTGTGCCGCTATTTCTGGGTTACACGAAAGATCCAAACTATACGGAACGCGTCATAAGCGCTCTGGAAGAGATTTGGCAAGCGCATCCCGTCGGAACCTTGATTTTATTTACCTCCTATTCTCAGTTGCTGGAATGGGAAGGAGCACTCACGCCCATTTTCAAACACTCCAATCGCAAATTGCTGGTGCAGAATAATCAGGTTTCGCGAGTTCATTTAATCAACACATTTAAAAATGAGCCGGGGAGTGTTCTGCTGGCTACGGACAGTTTTTGGCAGGGTATTGATATCCCCGGGGATGCGCTGCAACTACTGGTCGTTGCCAAACTGCCCTTCCAGGTACCCTCCGAACCCATCGTCCGTGCTAATCAGGATGACATTCGTATGAATTCCGGGAATGATTTTATGGAATATGCTGTGCCCGAGGCGGCGATTAAGTACAAGCAGGGGATTGGACGCCTAATCCGGACCATGTCAGATTACGGCGCTGTGATTTCCCTGGATGACCGCTTATTCACCAAGCGGTACGGGAGTTATTTCATTAATTCCACACCCATCCCACATGTGGCGGCACGCACCAAAGAAGATTTGATTGGGGGTGTTGTGAAGTGGCTGGCAAGTCATCAATCAGCGGGAAACGGTTAATCTGGGAGAAGACGCTATGTTAAGCCTGGATGGATACACGGTTAGTCTGCAGGAACTTATTCGCTGCGTTCAAAAAAGGGAGAAAATTTCGCTTTCACCTGAGTCGCTTGACCGGATGCAGGCCAGTCGGAAGGTAGTGGATGATTTTTTAAAATCAGACCAGGTGACCTACGGGATTAATACCGGCTTTGGGAAACTGGCAAACCAACGGATTTCTTCTGATGATCTAAAGCAGCTCCAGCGGAACCTGATTCGAAGTCATTCAGCCGGTGTGGGGCCGCTTTTTCCAGAAGAGATTGTCCGGTATATTCTGTTACTGAAAATCAATAGCCTGGCACGAGGGTATTCCGGTATACGTCCTGAAGTAGTACAGCGTCTGGTGGAATATTATAACCGGGGGCTGTTCCCCGCCATCACCAGCAAGGGTAGTGTGGGGGCTAGTGGTGATTTGGCACCGCTGGCTGACTTAGCATTAACACTCACCGGTGAAGGCGATTTTCTGACCCCGGAGGGTGAACGCCAAGCCGCCAACCGGGTATTAGATCAGGAGAATCTGGAGCCACTCACGCTGCTGGAAAAAGAGGGGCTATCGCTTATTAATGGTACTCAGGTCTCAACCGCACTGGCCATCACAGCTTATGCAAAAGCGAAGAATTTATTGGATTCAATGACCCTGATTGGGGGATTTTCCACCGAAGTGATGCTGGGAACGGATGCGGCATTTCGGCCGGAAATTCAAGAGGCCAGAAATCAAAAGGGTCAAAAGCACGCAGCAGCTATGCTCCACCGGGTTATGCAAGATTCGGGATTTAGACATTCTCATGAGACCTGCGATCGGGTACAAGATTTTTACAGCTTGCGATGTATCCCCCAGGTACACGGTTCAGCCTACGACCTGCTTGACTATTCAGCCGCGACGATTGAACGCGAAATCAATAGTGCTACGGATAATCCACTTACACTGACCGAGTCAGGCGAGCTGGTGTCCGGGGGGAATTTCCACGCAGCACCTATTGGTCATTTAATGGATTACCTGGCCATTGTGATTGCGGATTTGGGAAATATGAGTGAGCGTCGCATTGCGGCATTCCAGGAATCCTCCCAAAGTCAAGCGCCCATGTTTTTGGTTAAAACACCCGGTTTGAATTCAGGATTTATGATTGCGCATGTAACGGCTGCATCACTGGCCAGCGAAAACAAGATTCTGGCTCATCCTGCCACGGTAGATTCGATTCCCACCAGCGCCAATCAGGAAGATCATGTGAGTATGGCTCCCAATGCTGGTCGGAAATTGCTACAGATTATTGAGAACACGGAATGGATTTGTGGTATTGAATATCTCTGCTGTGCTCAGGCAGCTGATTTTCACAAAGATTTGCAGTTAGGTCCGATTTCAAAGCAGTTTTACAGTCGATTGCGGGAAACCGTCCCTTTCATGGAAACAGATAGCATTTTACATCAACATATTGAATCTGGTGCGCGTCTCATTCGGGAAGGGGTATTGAATGAAATTTGGGAGCATGAAAAGGGCTGACAGAAGCGTGATTGTTGTTTCAATCACGACTTCCATCAGTTATCGTTAGAGCCATGAATATGAGACAGCGGGCATCACGAGTTGTCACTGAATCGATGATCCGCCAACTCGCGCGAAAAAAATCTCCCCTCCTTTTAAAAGACGACGCCATCGTGACGCCAGCCGCCAAAGATCTGATTAAAGAACTCAATCTTCCTGTGATAAAAGAAACACACACCTCCAGTGGGGTGCAGCCCGTTCAAATGGACGAACCAGTGGACAAACTTCGCAGCCTGAAGGTGGTTGCTATCGGTGCGGACCATGGTGGCTTTCAGTTAAAGGAAGTTCTTAAGAAAGTTATCAGCGACCTGGGCTATGAGGTGGAGGATTTTGGAACCTACAATACGGATGCGGTGGATTATCCTGATATTGCCGAAAAGGTGAGCCGTTCGGTCGCCCGTGGGAACTCTTGGCGTGGCGTCATCATTGACGGTGCTGGTATTGGTAGCGCCATTGCGGCGAATAAGATAGACGGGATCCGGGCTGCCAATTGTATTGATGTAACAACTGCCCGAAATGCCCGGGAACACAATGATACCAACGTATTGTCTTTGGGCAGCGGTATCATCGGTCAACAGGTGGCGGGACAGATTGTTGAAACCTGGCTTAAAACACCTTTTGCCGGGGGTCGCCATCAGCGTCGGGTCGACAAAATCATTGCATTGGACAAAATGCGTTCAAAACCCTTTGGAAATTAATGTGAGTTAAACAGTCGCCTCCGGGCGGCTTTTTTGTATGTATGCGTAATAAACACAATCAATTATACCGAGAGAAACATGGCCCATTTATCTGATTTAAGAGGTCTCACCTTTGATGATGTGTTGCTGGTACCGAATTATTCGGATGTGTTGCCCCGTGAGGTGAATGTACATAGTCGCTTCACCCGGGGGATTGAATTAGCGATACCGTTGGTTTCGGCCGCTATGGATACGGTGACCGAATATTCCATGGCTACCACAATCGCTGCATTGGGTGGAATTGGTGTTATTCATAAGAACATGACCATTGATGAGCAGGTCAGTCAGGTTCAGCGGGTGAAGATGTCACCTGTTCCCCGATTAGCCCCGGTTATAATTTCGGGGGCTAAAACTACGGTTGGTAAGATTTCTCAGGACTATCACTATGAACGCATCGCGGGTGTCATTCTCAAGACCGATGGTGCATTACACTTTTTCCCAAAATCTCAAATTGATGGTGTCGAAAATAAAAGTACAAAATTGGACAGTTTGCAAAATGGCTGGCCGGTTATGGTTATGGGAGAGTATGAATCCCTGGAAGCCGTAGAAAAACAGGTCGCGGCAAATCAAAAACTGTGCATAGCATTTCAGGATGCAGGCGGTTCAATTTCGGGGGTTTATCTGCCGAATCATCCCCATGGCGCTTACCACCGTGCGACTCTTAACCCCAGTGGACAATTGCGTGTGGCGGCCGGCATTGGTGTAACCAAAGATTCGCTGGAGCGGGGAGATGCACTGGTGAGTGCCGGTGTGGACGCGCTAGTAGTGGATACAGCGCACGGACACTCTGCCGGAGTGATTCAGACAGTGCAAGCCATGCGAAAACGTTACGGCGACGTTCAGATGATTGCCGGGAATATTGCCACGACGGGAGCGGCCGAGGCATTGAGTAAGACCGGTGTTGACGGCATTAAAGTCGGTATTGGACCGGGGTCAATCTGCACAACCCGCATCGTTGCTGGTGTTGGCGTGCCCCAGCTGACTGCCATTATGGAAGTGGCGAAAGCCGCCGGATCAATGGACATGCCGGTTATCGCTGATGGCGGGGTTCGTCGGAGCGGGGATCTGGCAAAAGCCCTGGCTGCAGGATCTGACGCAGTGATGATGGGTGGTGTATTCGCCGGTACATTGGAAAGTCCGGGGGAAGTTTTTGAGAAAGGTGGGAAAAAATATAAAAGTTATCGTGGCATGGGGAGCATCGGAGCCATGATGAAGGGGAGTAAAGATCGTTACTTCCAGGAGACACAATCTGAATCAAAGAAACTTGTCGCCGAAGGTGTGGAGGGCTTTGTTCCCTTGCAAGGATCGGTGAAAGACATTGTGTTTCAATTGATTGGTGGACTGAAATCATCCATGGGCTATTGTGGTGCCCGAGATTTAAAAAATTTCCGTGAACAGGCTGAATTTATCCGGGTCACACCCGCCAGTATCCAGGAAAGTCATCCCCATGACCTGCATTTTATAAAGGATGCACCTAACTACAAGAAATGACGCCTCTGGCTAAGTCTTGCCGCGCATTAAACACCAGTAATAAATACCCTAAATCCCTTTGTCACCCAAAGGGTGCCGCTTATATTTGCGTGCTTTTTTCCAAAGAGCCCCTGTAGCTCAGTAGGATAGAGCGACGGTTTCCTAAACCGTAGGTCAGGCGTTCGAATCGCCTCAGGGGTACGGTGGAGGGAATTCGCCTGAAAATTTGAATAATTACAACGACTGGACGTGCTGTCATGTTACACCCGCGGAAGAAAATCACAAAAAAAGAACTACGCAGGGATCCGTTACTGGAATCTTATGAAAAATCCCGCCGGTATTATGAAACCAACAAGCGGAATATCAATGCTGGAATTGTCATCCTCATTGTTCTCATCATCCTGGGGTGGGGCTGGCAGAATAACCGGAAAGAAATGCGTAATGAAGCGCAATTATCTGCCACAAAGGCCATTGCCGCCTACACATCCGGAAGCACGCTGGGCGTGGAAGAAGAACTGCAATCGGTTTATGAGCAATACCGTGGGAAAGACGGGACCGATCTGAGCGTTTACTATCTGGGTCTGATGAAACTGGACTCCAATAAGTATGATGCCGCCCGGATGATGTTTGAGTCCTTATCGAAATACAGTGAGTCTAAAATAATCAAATCTGCAGCGCTATTGAAATTGGCCTACATCAAGGAGCAGCAGAATGATTATACCGGTGCGGCTAAGTTGTATGAAAATGCAGCCGGAGTCGGGAAATTCACAGCCCGGAACGAAGCGCTGATTGCAGCCGGGTACAATTATTTTCGTGCGGGTGAACTGGATGCTGCCCGGGGAGTGGTAGCTTCGGTAGAATCTGAAAAACTCAGCTCAGAGCTGTTGGATTCTTATCGGTATTTGCAGGGAATGCTCGGGAGTTAAATTACGCATTATCAAACGATTTTGAACTTGCAGAAGATGGGGCTCAAAGATATATTTCGCGGCGAAAGTGGGTTGAATAGCCCACTTTCTTGTTATATGAAAGGCTGGGGCTGGTAAAATGGCACTGGAATGGCCTGACGATGTGGTTGAAAACGCAATTTTATCCCGTATTCTGGATGAGCGCGTTTTCCTGGTGAGCTGGCGACTTGAGAATCGCCGGGATGCCTGGCAATTGAACGTTCGCTGTGAAGCAGACGATGGTATTTCAATTGACCAGCTGGCCACCATTAACCGTGCATTGCGGGATGAATTCCAGTTGCCCGGACTGGATACTGAAAAGTTGTCGGTGGAAGTGAGTTCACCGGGATTGAAATATCCCATCACAAAACCACGACATTTTAAGCGGTATACCGGTCACCAGATAAAATTTGAGCATGATTTACCCGCTGTTGACAATCCGGTGACAGGCACCATCGAGGCGGTGGAGCAGGAAGTGGTTATTATTCAGTCTGATAAAAGCCGGATTCACCTGCCACTGCAAAACATTCAAGCCGGATTTGTGCAATTAAAATGGTAGCAAAAGGAGTTCGCTCTTGATCAGCAAAAATATCATTGAAGCTTTTATCCAGGTCGCTAAAGAGAAGAATATTGACCGGAAAGAGCTTGCTGGTATCATTAAAGAAATTTTTATGACACTTATTCAAAAGAAGTATGGCAATGTGGACAACTTCGATGTCATCGTGAATATGGATAAGGGTGAAATTGAGATTTATCAGGAAAAGGAAGTCGTAGAAACTGTCTTTGATCCTGATTTTGAAGTGGATTTGGAAACGGCGCATCAGGTGGCACCGGATTTAGAGATTGGCGATCCCTATATTGATGTGGTGGACCCGGATTCTTTCGGCCGCCGCTTAATCACTTATGCCCGACAGACGCTGAATCAAAAAATTCAGGAATTTGAAAAAGAAGAGATTTACATGGACTATGCCGGTCGTGTGAATGAAATCATCTTGGGCGAAATTCACCAGATTCGCCGTGATGCCCTCTTTATTAACATTGATAAAGCAGAATTGAAGATGCCCAGGGATGAGCAAATCTACAACGAGCGTTATCGTCGTGGTGACAGCATCCGGGCTATCATCAAGGAAGTTCGGAAGGATAAGAAGAATTACGAAATCATCATTTCCCGTGCGGACCCGGCATTTCTCATCAAATTATTCAAAACCGAAGTACCTGAAATTGAAGACGGCATAATTGAAATCAAGGCTATCGCACGTGAGCCGGGAGATCGCACGAAGATTATTGTTGAATCCAACGATAAGCGGATTGATGCTGTGGGAGCTTGTGTGGGTATGAAGGGTTCCCGAATTCAGGTAATTGTGCGGGAATTAAACGGTGAAAAGATTGATATCATCAATTTCAGCAGCGAGAATAAGTTGTTGATTCAGCGCGCGCTTTCTCCTGCGAAACCCTATCATGTAGAAATTGATTATGAGCAACACAGAGCCCTGGCACTATTCGAAGATTCGGACATTAGTGTGGCCATTGGCAAGAATGGTCAAAATGTGCGCCTGGCCTCCAAAGTAACGGGTTTTGAAATTGATGCCAAGTCCCGCTCAGAAGTTGAAGGTGGCGGTGAAGAGGAGCTCTTCCTGGTTGATGTGGAAGGCTTGCCAACCCGTGTGGTGAACATCCTGGTTGAAAATGGCATTGAGACCGTTAACGAAGTGGTCAATACTTCCCGCGAATCTCTGCTGAATATTAAGGGTCTTGGTGAAAAAAGCCTTGATGAGTTCATGGAAGTGCTGAATGAGGTCGTGGAAATCGAAGAGGTGGTTGAAGAAATCGAGGTGGATGTTCCCGCCGATGATGAATCTAATTCTGAGGAGGTTGACAACACAGAAGCACTGGAAGAACCGAAAGAATTGTAAGCATCCCGGAACCGTAATATGGCAGGCCTTAAAGGACGCGAACCGGCTAAAGTAAGACGAAGACGAATACGAAGAGGCAATTTTTGAGTAAAGCAAAACGCATCTATCAAATCGCAAAGCAGATTAATATCTCGCATCAGGAAATTATTGACTTCCTAAGGGAAGAAGCCGGTGTCGAAGTCGCCAATCATATGGCACCCGTGGAGGAAGAGACCTACGAACTCATATTAAAGAAGTTCGCCGGTGATTTGTATCAGATTGAACAGGATCGCAAAGCAGAAGAGCGCCGGGCACTGGAAGATTCACGTCGCCGTGAAGAGGAAGAGCGCATCCGCCGCGAGCAGGAAGAGGTCAAGCGTAAAGAAGAAGAGGAGCGGCAGCGTCGGGAAGCAGAAGAACAGCGTCTGAGGGAAATTTCAGAAACCCAGCGCCGTAGTGGTGAGCTCAAAGCCCAGCAGGTAGCCGATGAAAAATTCAAAGCCCAGGAACGCGAGCGTCGGAAAGCAGAAGCTGAAGCAGCAAAATTATTAGAGCAGGAAGCCGAGTCTCAGGCTAAAGAGAAAAAAACCAAAAAAGAGACACCCACAAAACCCGGTGACGCACCATCGAAACCGGCCAAAAAAGCGGCTCCAATCACCCAAGTTGAAGACGATTCACCTGAAGAAAAGGTCGTACCGCCAAAAGAGACGGAAAAACCCATCCGTGAAAAAATCGTGGCGAAGAAGGTGGAGCGCAAAGTCAAGCATGTGGTTCGAACCAAGGCTGATAAAAAAGATAAAGTTGGTAAGAGCCAGCGTCGTCAGGGACCGCGATTCACTGAAAAAGAGGTGGACGCATCCATTAAAAAAGTTATGTCCTCCATGGATGAAAAGCGGCGTAGGCGTAAAAAAACAAGCCATGGCAGCCGTGAAGAAGTGATGGAGGACGATGTCTTTCGCGTCTCAGAGTTCATCTCTATCCATGATTTTGCCGAGTTGATTGATGTGGATGTGGCCGATGTGATTGGGAAGTGTATGGAGATGGGCATGATGGTGACCATCAATCAGCGCATTGACCGGGATACCATTGAGCTTTTGGCTGACGAATTCGATGTGAAAGTGGCATTCGAAGAAGAAATCACGCAAATCCTTGAAGAAGAAGAGGTCAAGGACGCGCCGGAGAAACTCAAACCACGCCCGCCGGTTGTCACCATTATGGGCCATGTGGACCATGGAAAAACCTCCCTGCTGGATTTCATCCGCTCCGCTAATGTTATTGCCGGGGAAGCTGGTGGTATCACCCAGCATATCGGCGCCTATTCGGTGGAATTAAAAGATGGTCAGCTTATAACATTTTTGGATACACCCGGTCATGAAGCGTTTACAGCTATGCGCGCCCGTGGTGCTCAGGTTACGGATATTGTGGTGATAGTGGTTGCGGCTGATGATGCTGTGATGCCCCAAACCGTTGAAGCCATTGACCATGCCAAAGCTGCCGGTGTTCCCATGATTTACGCTATTAATAAAATTGATAAAACCGGTGCGGATCCGGAACGGGTGCGCCGGGAATTAGCCGAGCGTGACATTCTGGTGGAGAGCTGGGGTGGCAAATATCCAGATGTGGAAATTTCAGCCAAGCACGGTACCAATGTTGAGGACCTGATGGAGGTCATTCTTTTGCAGGCTGAGATTATGGAACTTTCGGCTAATCCGGATGCCAGAGCCAGTGGCGTTGTAGTCGAGGCCAGACTTGACAAGGGGCTTGGCGCTGTTGGGACAATTCTGGTGAATCGCGGCACCTTGAAAATGAGCGACACATTTGTTTGTGGTGACTACTCTGGTAAGGTCCGTGCTTTGATGAATGAGCGTGGTGCCCGGATAAAAGAAGCCGGCCCCGGTACACCCGTGCAGGTTTTGGGATTTAGTGATGTTCCCCGTGCAGGAGACAAATTCCTCTGCGTGGAGAGTGAGAAAAAAGCACGTGAAATCAGTGTTGAGCGGCAGCAAGTGAAGCGGGAACAGGATTTCAAACGAATGCGCCTGCAGACTCTGGATGAAATATCCCGCCAGATCGCTGAGGGGAAGGTCAAGGAATTGAACCTGATTTTAAAAGGTGATGTGGACGGCTCAATCGAAGCGCTGGCCGATTCCTTCATGAAGCTTTCCAATGACGAAGTGGCGGTGAGCATCAAGCACAAGGGCATCGGTATGATTAAGGAGTCCGATGTGCTGCTGGCCTCAACTTCAAATGCCATTATCATCGGGTTTAATGTCACCAGCGATAGCAAAGCTCGTTTGCTGGCAAAATCGGAGCGCGTCGAAGTACGCAATTACAATGTCATTTATGATGCAGTGGAAGATATCCGTAAAGCCCTGGAAGGCATGCTTGAACCTGAACGCATCGAAAAGGTCATTGGAACGGCCGAAGTGCTGCAATTATTCAAAGTTCCCAAACTGGGCAATATTGCGGGATCAAAAGTCACATCCGGTGTGGTACAGCGTAGCGCCCATGTGCGCGTGAAACGTGAAGATAGCGTACTTTTCGAAGGCGAAATCGGTAATCTGAAGCGCTTTCAGGACGATGTGAAAGAGGTCATGGAAGGCAATGAGTGCGGTATCGCTGTAAAGGGTTATGACAAGCTCAAGGTAGGCGATGTCTTGGAATTTTATACCGTCGAGGAGCAAAAGCGTACACTGCAAGTGTAATACGGAAAGACTTTTGATGGGATCCGCACGTAAAGACAAAGTTGCTAAAGCCATTCAAGCGGCAGTTGCTGATTTTTTAACCCGGTTCATGACTGAAACCGCCCCCGGATTTATTACAGTGTCCCAGGTAAAAATGAGCGATGACTTGAAGTTAGCCTCTGTTTATTTCTCCATTCTGGGTGGTGATGATAAAATTGATGGCAGTCTGGCAGTGCTGGAACACCACAAAGGTAGGATTCGGTACCATGTTGGGCAGGAAGTGCCGTTGAAATATGTTCCTGAACTGCGTTTTTTCCATGATGACACCATGGCATACATGGATCACATGAATCGAATTATCCGGAAGTTGATGAATTGAAACAGCAGGGCGATAACATTTTTACCATTGATAAACCGGCCAATTGGACCAGCTTTGATGTGGTCAACAAAATTCGAAACATCACCAGGATAAAAAAAGTAGGTCACGCCGGGACACTCGACCCGTTTGCTACTGGTGTTTTAGTCGTCCTTACCGGAAAATTCACCAAACGGCAAGCTGAGTTTATGGCGCTGGAAAAAACTTACCGGGCAACGGTGAAACTTGGCGAGCAGACGGATACCGGAGATTTTACCAGTGACGTTGTGAAAACCATGGACGTTCCGGAGCTGACCAGCCCCAAGATTTTGGCAGCGTCAGAACAGTTTATTGGTGCGATTGATCAAATCCCACCCATGTACTCTGCTAAGAAACAGAACGGCAAAAAATTGTACGAACTCGCCCGGGAAGGGAAGGTTGTTCCCCGCGAACCTCAACGCGTTCATGTGTATGAGATTGATATAGAAATGGTTAATCTTCCTGAATTCACCATGCGTGTGCGGTGCGGAAAAGGTACTTATATCCGCACACTTGCTGAAGACATTGGCAGTACTCTGAAAACATGTGCCACGCTGACGGAATTGCGACGACTGGCAATCGGTCCCTACACCATTGAGAAGGCAGAAACGATTGATACTTTTGAGGAACGATGGACATCCTGCGCCGCTTAGATGCTGTCAATCCTGGTAATGGAACCATTGTCACCATTGGCAGCTTTGATGGCATTCATCGTGGTCATCAGGCATTGTTGCAGGAAACCGAGCGATTGGCCACGACGCAGCAATTGAAAAGCGTTCTACTGACCTTTGATCCTCATCCGCAGATTTTGTTGCGTGACAAGACCCGACCAGGGATTCGCCTGCTCTCCACACTGGAAGAGAAAGAATTTTTAATTAACCGCTTGTTTGATCTGGATGCGTTTCTGGTGCTGGACTTTACGGCTGGTTTTTCAGAAATGACAGCAAAAGAATTTGTAACCGATATTCTGGTTCAAAAGCTGCAGGCAAAACATGTGGTGGTGGGTTATGACCATCGTTTTGGGCATGATCGCGCCGGGGATGTTGATTTTCTCAAAACGGAAGGTGCTGAACTGGGCTTTGCTGTTACCGCTATGGGACCCATTATGGAAAATGGTCATCCTATGAGCAGTACCCGAATACGGGATGCCATTCAGGGTAATGACCTTGACTTAGCGAATCGTTTGCTGGGGCACCCCTACACCGTTTATGGTACAGTTGTACGCGGCAAAGGACGCGGGCGGGCACTGAATTATCCCACGGCAAATATTCAACCGCCCATTCCAAACAAGCTCATTCCGGCCAGGGGTGTCTATCTGGCCAAAGCGAGTTTCGACGGTCACAGACATTTTGGAATGTGCAATATTGGTATTCGGCCCACATTTGAAGATGAATTGAGCCATGATATTGTTGAGATAAATCTGTTTGATTGGAATGGTGATGAGAATTCACTATATGACAAAACGCTCTTGATTGAGTTTTATCAGAAAATCCGGGCAGAAAAGACCTTCGCCAGCCCCCGGGATCTGAAAGACCAGTTAGGAAAAGACAAAGAAGAATGTTTAAAAATAATCGAAAACTTATGAAGATTGTGAAATAGGAGGAGTAATGTCACTCACCAAAGAAGAAACATCTGCGATTGTAAAAGAATACGGACAGAGTGGAACCGATACTGGTTCACCGGAAGTCCAGGTCGCAATTCTGACCGAACGCATACGGCGTTTGACCGAGCATCTGAAGGAAAATAAGAAAGATCATCACACCAGCCGTGGCCTGCTGAAAATGGTTGGGCAGCGCCGGCGTCTATTGAACTATGTGATGAAAAAGGACTACCAACGCTACAAAGCTTTAATCGAGAAGCTCGGTATACGTAAGTAAGTCGTAGGAGGTATTTTGATACGTAAAGAAATGGAATTGGGAGGGCGTCCTCTCATTCTGGAAACCGGATTAATGGCGAAACAGGCCTCCGGTTCAGTCTATGTGCAGTATGGCGAAACATCATTGTTGGTTGCAGCCACAGCTGCTAAAACACAAGATTCTGGTCGGGATTTTTTCCCGTTGCAGGTGGAATATCGCGAAAAAAGTTATGCCGGTGGTAAAATTCCCGGTGGCTTTTTCAAGCGGGAAGGTCGTCCGTCAGAAAAGGAAATTTTGGCGTCACGACTAACGGATCGACCGATTCGCCCGTTATTTCCCGAAGAATTTATGGCCGAAACGCAGGTGTTAATCACTGTGCTGTCCAGCGATTCGGAAAATCCGGCTGATATTCTGGGAACGCTGGGCGCATCGGTTGCACTGAGCATCTCTGATATCCCCTGGAATGGTCCCATCGCGGCGGTCCGAGTCGGTCTGGTTGACGGTGAATACATTCTCAATCCCACTTTTCAGCAACTGGAAGAATCCAAGCTGGATATGATTGTAGCCGGAACAGCGACGGATGTCTTAATGGTAGAGGGTGAATCCCTTGAAATCAGCGAAGATGAATTGGTGGCGGGTTTGGACTTTGCTCAGAAGCATATCAAACCTATCATTGATTTTCAGAATGAGTTGATTAAAGAAATCAATCCCACCAAACGGGAAGTTGAAGTTGACCCGGTCATTGTTGAAATGAAAACGGCTGTTGACGCCGCCATTGATGAAGCGAAACTGACCCAGTTGAACACCATCCGGGACAAGCAGGAACGCTACACCAGTCGTGAAACCTATGAACAGGAATTGCAGGAGAAATTTGCTGAAACTTATCCTGAGCAGGAGAAGGTTATTCACGAAGTCTTCAGCAATCGCCTGAAGAAGAATGTACGAAAAATGATCGTGCAGGAAAAAGTTCGCATTGACGGGCGTGGTTTGACGGAAATCCGTCCTATTGATGTACAGGTTAATGTACTACCGCGGGTGCATGGTTCCGCGTTATTCACGCGTGGTGAAACGCAGGCATTGGTTGTAACCACCCTGGGTACCAAACTGGATGAGCAGATCTTGGACAATGTGGAGCAGGAGGAGACTACCAAGTCATTCATGTTGCACTATAATTTCCCGCCGTATTGTGTGGGAGAGACCCGTCCGTTGCGCGGCACCAGTCGTCGGGAGGTGGGGCATGGTAACCTTGCCGAGCGGGCATTAAAACCATTTGTCCCCAATAAAGAAGACTTTCCCTACACACTGCGTGTCGTTTCGGAAGTTTTAGAGTCCAATGGCTCTTCTTCAATGGCCACCGTGTGTGGCGGTTCCCTATCCATGATGGATGCGGGTGTTCCCACAGCCAGAACCATTGCCGGTATCGCCATGGGACTTATCAAAGAGGATGACAATGTTGCTGTTTTGTCCGACATCCTGGGTGATGAAGACCATTACGGCGATATGGATTTTAAGGTTGCCGGCTCAAAAGATGGTATTACTGCCATCCAGATGGATTTGAAAATCGACGGTATTAGTCAGGATGTCATGCGCACGGCGCTGGAGCAGGCTAAAGCAGGTCGTTTTCACATCATCGAGAAAATGGAAGCTGTATTGCCGGAATCGCGGCCAAATATTTCCCCATACGCACCCCGGATTATCACAATGAAAATCCCGGTCTCCAAGATTGGTGATGTCATTGGTCCCGGTGGTAAGACGATTAAGGAAATTTGTGCTGCCACAGATTCCAAAATTGACATCGACCAGGATGGAACAGTCTTCATCTTCGCGCCGGATACGGAACGCTGTGAAGCGGCCGAGAAACACGTGCGCAACCTGACCCGCGAACCTGAAGTGGGTGAGATCTTTGAAGGTGAAGTCGTACGCATTATGCAATTTGGCGCTTTTGTCAACATCCTGCCCGGTCGGGACGGCCTGGTCCATATCAGCGAATTGGCCTGGGGTCACGTGAACCGAGTGGAAGATGTGGTGAATATTGGCGATACGCTCAAAGTGAAGCTCATGGAAATTGATGACATGGGTCGCTTGAATCTGAGCCACAAGGTTCTGTTGGAAAAACCCGAAGGTTACGTTGAGCCACCGCCACGCGAACACCGTAGTGGTGGTAATCGTGGTGGCCGAGGTGGCGATCGCAGACCCGGTAATCGGGATCGCGGCGGTAATCGCGGGGATCGTGGAGGTCACCGATATTAGCGATAATGCGTTAACACGCAGAGAGACAGTAATAGCGAACGGTTTGCGCATTGTTACGGAACATGTGCCAACCGTTCGTTCTGTCGCTCTGGGTATTTGGGTAAAAACCGGAAGTCGCTATGAGCCCGCTGAAATCAGCGGGATTTCTCATTTTTTAGAGCATATGGTTTTTAAAGGAACCGAAACGCGCGATAAATATGAGATTGCATTGGCGCTTGAATCGGTAGGGGGAATGGTCAATGCCATGACCTCTAAAGACTATACCTGCTTTTACGCCCGTTTCCTGGAAGAACATCTTGAAATTGCCGTTTCGCTACTCACGGATATTCTGCTAAATCCCACATTTCCTCAAGAAGAACTGGAGCGGGAGCGGTATGTGGTTTTGGACGAATTACGCGACGCTCAGGATGTTCCGGATGAAGTGGTTTTTGATGCTTTTGAATCCCGAATATTCCCAAATTCAGGTTTAGGTAGGCCGGTCATCGGCTTCGAGGAGACGATTAAGAATTTCACCCACGAAGCACTGAATGACTACCGCCGCACACACTACCATCCGGAGAATATGGTGGTAACGGCCAGTGGGTATGTGGATCACGATGAACTGGTTGCACTGCTTTCTCAGTACTTTGTGGAGGGGACCCAGCGGCTCACGAATCATTTTGTCGATGAACTGCATGAAGCAACGCCGGGGGAAGCAGTTGAAACCCGGTCCATCCAACAGTCGCATCTCATTACCGGTAGACGGATATTCAGTTTGAGTGATGAAAAACGCTGGCCTTTGGGCGTTTTGAACGCGGTATTGAGTGGAGGAATGAGCTCACGCTTATTCCAGAATATCCGGGAAGCCCACGGTGTGGCTTATGCCATTTATTCCTTTGCAAATCTGTATCGTGATACCGGTGTGTTCGGTATCTATCTGGCCACGGATCCGAAAAACCGTCATCGTGGATTAGAGTTGGTACAAGGTGAATTGAAAAAATTAACTGATGAACCAATTGCAGAGCAGGAGCTTGAGCGGGTGAAAGCTCAATACAAATCTGGCATCGTCATGTCTGAAGAATCAATGGAGCGGCGCATGTTCAGACTTGGACGGCAATTGATTTATTATGATCATGCCATGGATATTGACCAATATCTGGAAAAAATTGAAGCGGTTAACAGCGCTGATGTTCAGTCTCTGGCACAGGAATTGTTCCTATCGGACATGTTTTTTACAATGATTCTTGAACCGGCTAATCGGTAAAGCTACGGAGGGTGTTAAATGATTGTTGGCGTTCCAAGAGAGATTAAAACCAATGAAAACAGAATTTCCATGACCCCGGGTGGTGTGGAAGCATTGGTGAGTCGTGGCCATAAGGTTTTGGTAGAGAACGATGGCGGACTTAATAGCGGATTTACAAATACGGCATACGAAAAAGCTGGTGCCGTTATCGTTGATAAGGCTGCTGATATTTGGGCACAAGCGGAAATGATCGTGAAGGTTAAGGAGCCTCAGGCACCTGAAATCGCAATGGCCCGGGAAGGTCAGACTGTTTTCACCTATTTCCATTTTGCAGCTGATCGCGACCTGACAATTAATTTTCAAGCGAGTAAAGCAACTGCTATCGCCTACGAAACAGTGGAAGACAAACGTGGTACCTTGCCGTTGTTAACCCCAATGAGCGAGGTGGCAGGGCGAATGGCTACTCAGGAAGGTGCTAAATTTCTAGAGCATCGCATGGGCGGCCGTGGTGTCCTTTTGGGTGGTGTCCCCGGTGTTAAACCAGCCCTGGTTCTGGTTCTGGGAGGTGGTATCGTAGGTACTAATGCGGCAAAAATTGCCGCCGGGTTTGGTGCCCAGGTCATCATGATGGATGTGAATCTGAATCGTTTGCGCGATTTGGATGATTTCATGCCTAAAAATGTGATGACCATGTACAGCTCAGCTACCAATATTAAGGAGCTTCTACCTCAGGTTGATTTGTTGATTGGTGCCGTGCTTATTCCTGGCGCAAAAGCACCAAAATTGGTTACGCGGGATATGCTGAAGCTCATGCGGAAGGGTTCGGTTATCGTGGATGTTGCTGTGGACCAGGGCGGCTGTATTGAAACATGCCATCCGACTACGCATGAAGACCCCACATTTGAGGTCGAGGGAATCATCCATTACTGTGTCGCGAACATGCCGGGCGCCGTACCGTACACCTCTACGATTGCATTAACCAATGCTACCTTGCCATACGTGATTAAAATTGCGGATAAGGGGCCGGTGGCTGCACTCAAATCTGATCCCGGATTTTTACTGGGACTCAACATGTATAACGGTAAAGTCACCTGTCAAGCGGTAAGCGAAGCGTTTGACCTGGCGTATGATCCGGTGGAGTCGGTACTGCCCTGAGTAGGTTAACTTCATGATAAGAATGCCCTTGTATAACCAGGGATTGGTTTATCACAAGGTGAGTGATGAATTCGAATGGGGGCTGACGACTGTCAGCCCCTCTGCATTTCAGCGTCAAATCGCAGACTTGCAGGAACAGGAATTCACATTCAAACGGGTGATGGATATTTCACGCCGGAATGCAGAACAGCGAGATATTGCCATCACGTTTGACGACGGTTATGAGAGTGTTTACACGAAAGCGTTCCCCATTTTGAATGATTTGAGCATTCCCGGCACAGTTTTCATCATTACCGATTTTGTTGGAAAATCGAATGACTGGGACTGGCAAATTGGTGGTAAGGCTTTCAGGCATCTGACCTGGACAGAGATCCGTGAACTACAGGCCGCCGGGTGGGAAATCGGCTCCCACACGGTTTCGCACCGCATTCTTACCAATATTTCCAAGGAAGATATTTCCGTGGAGCTACGCCGCTCCAAGGACATTTTGCAGCAGAAGCTTGGCGTTCAGGTAAAGACGCTCTGCCCGCCATTTAATCGATTTAATCAAACGATACTTGAGCTGGCCAGAGCTGCTGGATATGAAAAATGTGCGGTTTCTTTTCCCCTGGAATCACCACCCCGGGGATTTGAAGATTTTCTGGTACCCCGTCTGGGAGTCTATCACCATGAATGGCGTTCTGTAGTGCGGGGAAAATTAATCGTCAATATTTGGACCCCTCTGGTGGTTCTTCAGCAGCAGATCATTAACCTGGCAGCGCATGGAACTGAGATACGGAAACGGCTGGCTGGCCAATAAGCGTTGACAGCAGAAAGGCCGCCCGCTATATTTGCCGCCGCTATTTAGAATAGCGCTTTGAAAACTGGAGAGATGGCCGAGCGGCTGAAGGCGCACGCTTGGAAAGCGTGTATAGGCAACCCCTATCCAGGGTTCGAATCCCTGTCTCTCCGCATCCGAAAAAAAGCCCTGATTATTTCAGGGCTTTTTTTATCTCTTTAAATCATATGAGACTTCCGGAAGCCAGGCTTGGCTCTTACCTTCCTTCGATTGTAATCAATAGAGGAGGAGTAAATCCAAATGCTTACAATTCTAGCTATCGCGGCATCAGCGACGCTTGCCATTTACTGGGAAAAGCGTTCTCCCGCAATCTGGCATTACATCTTAAAACCCCTTACGACACTGGGTATTATTCTGGTTGTGTTGTCACATGCAGAAACCTTTAACAACCTTTATCTGCAACTCATCCTGCTGGGACTCATTTTTTGTCTCGCGGGTGATATATTTCTCATGTTGCCGAAAGACAGGTTTTTACCCGGACTGGTCAGCTTCCTGATGGGTCAAATTTTATACGCATCCGCATTCATTCGTAGTGCTTCTGATTTTTCCCTTCTGATTGGATTGCCGATTTTGATTTATGGCATCTGGATGTTTTACCTTTTGCAGCCTCATCTTGGACAGATGAAAATTGCCGTTCTGGTTTACATGGTATTCATACTGATAATGGTTTGGTCGGCATTGAACTTATGGTGGGACATCGGTGAACTATTTGCCGTCTATGCGGCTGTAGGTGCAGTGCTATTTGTCATTTCCGATTCAGTCTTAGCCTGGAATCGCTTCGTTAGCAGTCATCCTTTATACCGACCGTTGATTCTGGGAAGCTATTTTATCGCTCAATTCCTCATCGCCAGCAGCGTTATTCAATAAAATGTAAAGAAAATGTGGAGACTGTGATTCAAGGAATTATTGCTTCCGGCACATTCAGCAATAGGTTAATATAGTCCAATAATACTCAATCGGTTATTGATTACGAGAGGGAAATCTATCCATGAGGATGAAACACATACTTCTGGTCACTCTGGCGTTTATAAATATAGCTATTCTCGCCCAACCGTCTCCGCTGGAAATGCGGGAGAATAAGGTATTTTTAAAACTATCTGAAAATGTCTCCCGCACCATATCCCTGCCGAAAATGCCTGTAAAGCAAATGGGAGTGCCCGCTATTGACCAGGTCATGGCAACTCATTCGATACAAAATATTAAACCCGCTTTCCAGGTATCCGCGACCCGGGACCAGGGAAAGAAACAGGGGCTGAACAGAATTTTCACTCTCGAATTTAATCAAGGTACCGATATTAGTGCTGTGGTTGCACAACTCGAAGCCGTGCAGGGCGTTGAATATGCCGAACCCATTTATAAACGCCAATTGTTCGTTACACCCAATGATTCACTTTTTCCAGTTTCCTGGCACCATGCGAAGGTTCGCTCGGAAGAAGCATGGGACCTTACTGCCGGTTCAGACACCGTCATTCTGGCAATTATCGATACAGGAATTGACACAACACATCCTGATATGGTGGATAATTACTGGATGAATCCGGGCGAAAATCCGGGGAATGGTGTTGATGATGACGGAAATGGCTATGTCGATGACGGATTGGGGTGGGATTTCTCCGGAACCGAGTCCAATCCAGATGAAGACAACGATCCCAGTCATGATTGGTGGTGGCATCCTTATCACGCCGAAGATCATGGCTCCCACGTGGCCGGTATAGCGGCTGCATCCGGGAATAATCTGATCGGCGTTATCGGAATGGCCTATGAAAGCAAGATTATGGCGCTGAAAATCTTCCCCAACTCCTATGATGATGTTATTGTGAATGCCATTACTTATGCAGCGGATAACGGTGCGGATGTGATCAACTGCAGCTGGGGTGGTGGCATGAATTCATCTACGATCAACGACGCTATTTTGTACGCACGCAATACCAAGGGCTGTCTTGTTATTGCGGCAGCCGGGAATGATGCCTCTTCATTTCCATTCTATCCTGCCAATAGTCCCGGTGTGGTATCCGTTGGCGCTACCACAGGAAGTGATACCCGGGCAGTATTCTCAAATTATGGCTCCTGGGTGGATATGTGTGCGCCCGGCGCTGGGATTTGGAGTGCAACTGATCCAGCCAATCCATTTCATGAAAATTTATACGAAGCCTGGGACGGCACCTCCATGGCAGCTCCTATGGTGAGTGGTGTTGCTGCGCTGATTCGCAGTCAGTTTCCAAATCTTTCTGTGGATGAGCAGGAAGCACAGCTAATGGATGGAGATGATATCGGCAATGTCCAAATGGGTAAGCGTCTCAACGCGATTAAAGCTGTGCTGCCTTTTCGCATAACCCATACCCCCATTTTAGAACATGATGCCGCAACCGATATTTTAATTACCGCGAACATTCTCGATCCGGGCCAGACATTATCCCAAGTGAGAGCCCATTACTCGGTGGATAATGCACCCTTTGAATTTGTAAACTTAATGGAGATTTCTACAGGTCAATACGAGGGGAATATTCCTGCGCAAACGGCCGGAACCGTCATGCAGTATTATGTGGAAGCCACCGATACAGCCGGAAATAGTATTTATTCACCGGCAAACGGTGCCGACGAAGCGTATATGTTTCTCGTGGGTGGTATGAACAGCTTTATCACACTTGTGAATGATTATTGTGAAACACAGGGGGCCTGGCTATTAGGTGTTCCCGAGGATGATGCCAGTGCTGGCTTCTGGGAGTGGGGTAATCCGAACGGAACCTTCCAGAACAGCACACCGGTTCAGCCGGAGGACGATCATTCGGATACAGGTGAAAATTGCTTCTTCACGGGCAATGCACCTGCCAGTAGTACCAACAATGGGGAGGCTGATGTGGATGGCGGCAGAACCACGTTACGCTCCTCATTTTACAATTTTCCCGAAGGTACCATGCCGATTCTCACATATTGGCGCTGGTACACAAACGCGGAGGGGTTGAGCCCGGGATTTGACTATTGGCGCGTCCAGGCACGTTCGCACGAAGACAGTGCCTGGGTGATTTTGGAGGAGACGACCGAGAGTGAGAGCGCCTGGGTCATGAAGACCTTTTATTTGCCTCAATTTCTCACCGACTTCAGTCAGTTGCAGGTGCAATTTATCGCTGAGGATCTGGGCGGCGGGTCATTGGTGGAGGCCGCCGTGGATGACATTCGAATTATCACCGGTAATCTGGATTTCTTTACGCCCGGAGATGTTAATTATGATTCTCTCATCAATATTCAGGACATTGTTATGATTGTCAGTCATATCATGGGGTCAGCGCCTTTGACTGGAAATGCCGCGCTGGCAGCCGATTATAATCAGGATGGCGATGTGAATGTAATGGATCTGGTGAGTTTGGTGAATGTGATTATCGGCTCATAAAAATACAGAAAACTGGAAGTACCCAAAAAGCCCTGATCGATTGCGATTCAGGGCTTTTTTTTAGTGTTATTTTAAGAATAATCACTTTTTCAACTAGCGCAATAGTCCGAAAAACACCACCGCTTCTGCCGTCCCGTCCAGCGTGGGTTCATTCGTGGAATAATCACCCAGATCATCGTGAAAAACGACATCGTCAGACTGGAAGGGTGCGTATTCATCCGGATCGTGGAGTGAAATGCCTTTTAGTTGACCATAAATGGAACCGTACACTGGTCCGTCATTCATTCCGCCGGTAATTTCTCTTCCTGTAATATCGGCAATCACGCTATGGGGATCCTGGGGTGTCACCCGACCAACGCCTACGAATTGACTGACGCCCCAGGGATTCCGACCTAACATCCAATCACGGGTATTGGTCACCAGCGTTCGAAACGATTTGTCACCGGTCATTTTTTCGTAAATCAATCCCTGATTCACCAGTGCCGACGCCAGATTATTTGAGCACCAGATGAAGGGAATACCATAACCAAAGGGTGAATCGAGTCGTTCCGCACGCGCCTGAACGCGCGCCAGGCCGGCCCGGTAAAAATTCACCAGCGTATCCCGGAAGGCTGGGTTATCAACGACCTGCGCAAGGGCATAATGCCCCAGATTCATGTACGGATAATATTCATAATGGCGGGCCGTATCCTGTCCCATCCATTCGGTAACACCGGCATCCAATGCAAATCGTTTGGCATCCTGTAAAAATTCCGCTTTTCCAGTAACACGATACAACTCAGCAGCACCCCATTCCATATCATCATGCCAGGTTGATTCATAATAACGGTAGGGGGAACGGCACGGTGTTCCTTCCTGACAACCGGGCTGGGCCAGACCCATGGCATAAACTTCCTCTCCGGCAGTCAAACATTTTTCTGCAAATCCATCGTCATTCAAATCATGCTTCCAAATATCAGCGGCCATGGCCATAACGGCCGCATAACGCCCCGCAAGATTGGCAATTCCGGTGGATGTGTTCTGATATTCCAGCAAGCCCTGCGGCTCACCGGTAGCATAATAAACCACGCGACTCTCACCCGGTCCCCAGCCGTAATCGGACTGATCGTATTGGGGTAAATCCCAGTGCATGTGGTCCCGGTCATCCGCCACCTGATGAAATAATTGATCCGGTTTGGGATGCATTTTCAACATCCAATCCAATCCCCATTTGGCTTCGTCCAGAATATCCGGGATGCCATTCTCGCCCGGAAGCCCCAATGCATTTTTCTCGTCCGGCCAATTTTCAGGATTCTCACGATAGGTAAAAAGCAAACGGCCAATCGTATTTCCCGAGGTGAGCATATAGCGCAAATAATCTCCCGCGTCGTGCCAACCGCCTCGTACATCGATATAAGTACTATCAGGCATGGGACCGTACATCGTGCGCCCGTCGTGCTGATGACACAAAGTATCCAGAAAAGGGTTGTAGTCACAGCGTTGCTGACTGATGTACCCGATTAGAGCATCTGTTGGATAGATGTCCGTACCAATTTTGAATCGGTGGGACTGAATACCGTGATCAGGTAGAAAAACCTGGTATTCACCCGGCTCGGTTACTTGTGAGAAATCCAGTTCAAATGTGTAATTAAAATTGCCGTAAGGTTTGTCCAGGGAAGCCGCCTCTGCAGAATAAACCACTTCAGGTGCACCATTTTCTCCTGTTTGGAAGACCACCTGATAGGGGAGAGTTGAGACCTCCTCGGATGATAATACAACGGCTGTTTTTAAATCATTGGGTAGAAAACCTAACTGGTTCATCCTGATATGAAATTTCGGCTCATCCGTGCCGGCCGGCTGAAATAAAGCACACTGCCAGAGATAGGTACTGAAAGTTGCCGAGATTAATATGAATAGCAGCAACTGCTTACGGTTTTTCATGGTAACCATTCCTTCATGTTATCAGATTCAGGAAACCTCCTGTGCAAATGCCGGACCGGGTGATTTTTGGCTCGGAATCCGTGTTGAATTCCGAGGTCATGGCCAATATAATTGGCCCGATAAATGAAAAAGAAGGGATTGAAAAATGGAATGGCGCGCAAGTCATATTTTGGTGAAAAATCGTTCACAAGCCGACGATATCTATAATCGGTTAAGGAAGGGTGCCAATTTTGCCGCGCTGGCAAAAGAATTATCCACCTGCCCCAGTAAGGCAAAGGGTGGGGATTTAGGGTGGTTCGGACCCGGGCAGATGGTTAAACCCTTTGAAGCCGCAGTGGCGAAATTGGGTTCCGGCGCCTTAAGTCGTCCGGTCGCGACACAATTCGGTTACCACATTATCAAAAAGACTGGGCAGCGCTAGTCCAAGTCAAAGCGGCGAATCTACTGAACAGGCTGGTCCCCGCAAACCTGCTCAAATACCCGCATGAAATTGCCGCCCAGAATCTTGCGAATATCCTCGTTTGAGTAACCACGATTAATCAATCCCATGGTGAGATTGGGGTATTTGGAGGTGTCCTCCAAACCGCTGGGCGCGTCATTTTGACCAATGCCATCATAATCCGATCCGATGGCTACATAATCCACACCAACCAGGTTAACAATGTAATCAATATGATCAATCACAGTACTTACGGACACCCATTCACCCGGATAATCCAAAAAGTAATCATAAAACACAATTCCGATGACACCGCCGGAATTGGCGATATCAATAATCTGATTATCGGTCAAATTCCGATAATGGTCCCGTAAAGCCCGCACGCCGGAATGTGTGGCGATAATTGGATTGGTAGTTTCCTCCAAAATATCGTTGATGGTTTGAATCCCTGTATGGGAAATGTCTATGATAATGCCCAACGAATCCAAGGTACGGATAACCTGCCGGCCGAACTCACTGAGTCCCACCGTTTCCGAGCGGTCATCCTGAGCCGACACTGCCCAGTCAGTAGAATTATTCCATGTAATCGTGAGATATCGCATGCCCAGATCGTAGAGCTGGTACAAATTATCCAGACTGTTTTCGATGGTATGTCCACCCTCAACGCCATAGATCCCGGCGATTTTGCCCGCTGCATTCAATGCAAGTGCCTCCTGTGGCGTAGTCGCCATTCCCAAAGTGGCTGGATTAGCGGAGACTTCAGCATCAAAAATATCAATGAAATTTAATGCGATTTGATACGGGTTGTCCGGGTAGGTGGAGGGGCTGATCCAAACGGAAAACCATTGCATATTAACGCCGCCGTCCTGCATGCGGGGGATGTCTGTATGATGATTCGTATGGCGATCAGCTAAATGATAGGCGGTATCACTGGATAACACTTCCAGAACATCATTGTGAAGGTCAATCAGCGTGGCCCAGTCATGGACGGACTGTAGATAGCTGGGATAATCGGCATTTTCCTCAATCACAACCGTTATCGTATCCGGCAGATAGCCGAGTCTTTCTGCGATAATAGTTGCCTCGGTCTCGGCGGGTTTGGAGAGATTCTCCTGGGGCAGATAGCCATTGATCTGACGAACCTGTTGGACGCCGCCCACTGAACCCCGGCCACCGTCTAGCTGTATCATTTTCCGGGTTTCACGATAGCCTGCCTGCTCAAGTGTATAAAGATAAAGCCCCGCCGCACCCGCCGAAGCCCAATGAATTTCATATTCACCGGCATTGGTATAGAAAGTTTCCCGAGCGATGCTGCGCCCACGAATGTCATGAACCGTAAAGGTCACCATGCCGGATTGATTGGTTCGGAATGGAATGATGGTGCTGGGATTAAAGGGATTGGGGTAGTTATTACCAAGCGCGATGCCCTGAGGCAAAACCGGCGTTACCGGCGCAACACTTGTGTAGCTGAACATCCAACGACCACCGATGTTGGTATAAGTGGAATCCACCACATCCCAATCAGAGACGATAATTTTTACTTTGGCCTGGTAGAGTGCCAGGTGGCTGCGCTCATCCCGAACGGTTCCATAAAATGTAGTTGCAATTACCTGACTGGTCAGCAGAATGATCGAAAACAGATTTAACTTGAATATTTGACGCACAGCGTAACTCCTTTTATCGGTGCTTGAAATCCAAAATCACACCTGCCAATTAGGATTGCAAGCTTAACTAATTGCCGTGAGAAATTTGTGGTCTATTACCCAAGCAGTTTTTAAAACAATGTTTAGAAAAATGATTTTTCGAGAGCCGCATCCTTTATCTTACCAGCCATGCAAAACCGGTGATAAAATGACTTACGAACTGAATGAAAACGAACTGGATTACTATCAGAAACTAAGGCGCAGAATGCAGCGTTGGCTTTCCAATCCGGAGCATAAGCAGAACAAATATGCCGAATATATTATGGCGGCACCGGATATTTTCCACCTTCTGGTGAAATTGACACTGGACCCCCGTGTGCCAATAGCGATTAAATCAAAACTTGGTATCGCCATCGCCTATTTTATGTCACCCATCGACATCATTCCCGAAATCATTGTCGGCCCGGTGGGGTTTGTGGATGATATCGCTGTAGCAGCTTATGTACTTAATTCCGTCATGAAAGTCGTTGATCCGGCCATCATCGAGAAACACTGGGCAGGTGACCATGAAATTCTGCCTCTCATCGCACAAATTATTGAAAAAGCCGATCGCATGCTGGGGGGCGGGGCATGGAAGCGATTGCAAAAATTTTTAAAAAAGAAGAATCTGAATGGCCACGCTGACACTGACGCTGGATGAAATTGCGCCACTGCTGGCTGAAAATTTACCCGACCCGCGAGTGCGGGATATTCATGCGCACCTGAACGAGTTGCGAGCTACCTTTGAACAAAAGATCATGGGGAAAATCATTCATATTCCCATCGCCATCCGATTCGTCAAATATGAATCACCCTGTCTTACCGTACGGCTGAGCGTGGAAAGTAAGTGGGGTAAGAAGTTACTGACGACGTTGCTCGATCTACTGATGCCTGACAAAGAGGTGCAGGCAGGAGTCAATATTAACGGCGAAGTTATTACATTCGATTTGAATCGTTTCCTTTCTGCGCGCAAAATGCCGTTTGTCATTACCCGCATCGAACCCGAAGGTTTTCATTATCAGGTGGACTTCAAGCTGGATCAACAAGCCTTACGCCTTCCCTGATTATTTCGTTAACAAAATAATTTCATCTTCTTCCACGAATCGAGACAACCGGACTTATGGAAATCAGCTAAAAGTGTTCATGATATTCCAGCAAGACAGAATCATTTGCCTGAAAACACGATGAATTTTTGGAAAAAGGAAAAGCTTTAATAAATAAATGCCTTTCTTTAATCGAGATTCACCATTGATACTGAAATTATATTTGGTTAAGCTTCAGCAGTTTTCAGAAAAATGGATCAATGTTGACCGACTCCTTTGTCAATATTTTTTAATGGCATTCAGGCAGTTTTCCTTCTCCATACAAAGGTCTCACCTGATTTCTTGGTGTTGGTCATCATGAACTTCCAGTTTTCAAAGGGGGGAAATGATGAAAACGAAGACTTTCCTGATTTTATTCCTTGTCATGATAACCAGTATTTGGTCACAGCCTGTCGCTACCGCGCCCAGCGGCAGTGGAAGCAGTGGTGATCCTTATCTGATTGACAATTTGAATAACCTCTACTGGATAAGTCAGAATTCAGGGGAATGGGGTAAATACTTCAAGCAAACCGACGATATCGATGCCTCCGCCACTTCCGAGTGGGACAGTGGTTCTGGCTGGACACCGATTGGGAATAGCTCAACCGATTTCACCGGCTCATATGACGGCGACGGATATACGATAGATAATCTCTACATCAACCGCCCAACTACACAACATATTGCCTTGTTCGGCAAAACAGACGCCGCCACGATCACCAACATCGGCGTGACCCATGTGGATATAACCGGAGGAAATTACGTAGGTGGAATAGTAGGTTGGCACAATGACGGCACTATTTCCTATTCCTACACTACCGGTTCTGTTCACGGTAAACACGATGAATTGGAAATTTATGGATATGATGTAGGTGGTATCATCGGAACTAATAACGGTGGTACGATTTCAAATTCGTACTCAACTGCATCAATCAGTGGATACGGAAGTATCGGCGGACTCGTGGGGGATAATTCTTTCAGCACTATGTCAAAATGCTATGCTGCAGGTTCGGTTAGTGGAACGGAGGACACAGGCGGGCTGGTTGGAAATAGTTCAGGTAGTGACGTCGACGACTCCTTCTGGGACAAAACAACCTCCGGCCAGAGCAGTAGCTCTGGAGGAGGCACTGGCAAAACAACCTCCGAGATGAAAGACTTAGCTACCTTCACCGATGTAAGTACAGACGGCTTAAATTCCGCCTGGGATTTTGAGACCAATCCCAACAATGATACCGCCAATAACGATTACTGGGATATGGATCTGACGGGCAGCACCAACAGCGGTTATCCCTTCCTCTCCTGGCAGAACGGTACGGACACCTCTCTGCCGGTCTCCCTTTCAACATTTAGCGCCAAAGTCATGAACGGGTACGTTCAGCTCCTCTGGAGCACTGATTCAGAGATCGAAAATTTGGGGTTCAATATCTACCGCGCCCTGGGGGAAGGTGCATTCCGCCTGCTGGCCTCCTTTACTCATCACAAGGCGCTGGAAGGTAACGGTTCCACAAACGATTATACTGAGTACGCTTTTCAGGATGCCCGGGTCACCACGGGGAGCACCTATCGCTATTTATTGGCTGATGTGGACTATAGCGGTGTGGAGAAGCGCCATTACGGGCATGTTATTACACTCACTTACACGCCGGATGCTGGCACGAAAGAGCCGCAGTTATTTTCCTTGGAGCGCGCTTACCCCAACCCATTCAATCCTGGTACCGTGATTGAATTTTCCCTGGCTGCACCGGAACATGTTAATCTGTCGGTCTACGACGTGCAGGGCCGAGTTGTTCGGACGTTGGCTAGCAGATATTATCCAGCTGGTGAGCATGCGGTCTCTTGGGATGCCCGGGATAATATTGGCCGGGAGCTGGGCGCCGGGCTCTACTTCTGCCGGTTGAAAGTCAAGGGTGGGAGTGAGATGAAAACGCTTGTGCTGATCCGATAGAAGATATTTTTTACAAAGCTCCTCATTTCAAACCAAAGGTATGTTCCACAATCAGCCTGACTACACACCAAGGAGCTTTAGCCTAGGCAGAGACCTCAGTTAGTTGCGCGATTCACTTTGCCGAAGATCGGTTCAATATTTACGGCTAAGCGATTACATTCGATTTGAATCGTTTCCTTTCTGCGCGCAAAATGCCGTTGGTCATTACCCGCATCGAACCAGAAGGTTTTCATTATCAGGTGGATTTTAAGTTGGACCACCTGCCATAACACCTGAAAATTATCCATTCAAAATAATTTCACTTTTCTCATCCGGAGGAGGCAACCGTAGTGCCGGACGTTTGTCCAATTTCCGAACTAACTAATACATGCGCGCCACAGAGGCGCTGAAATATTTGGAATAATCAGGCAGGTGGACACCGGATTGAAAGAGGGAAAAATGAAAAAGAAAAAGATAATTTGGATAGTTTTAGGATTGATTTTGGTGTTGGCTACAGGTGCTTTTCTCACAAAAAAGGATAGTAGCGACAATGGCTATGATTATACCACCGTTTCTGTAGAGCGTGGTTCAATCGTTGAGAAAGCTTTGGCTGTCGGTACCATCACACCACGCAATGAAATTCAAGTCAAATCGAAAATTCCCGGAATCGTAAAGCGCATGATGGTAGAAGTAGGGGATCCCGTGCAGGTGGGCGAGGTGTTAGTAGATATTACGCCAGATCCCACACCATTGGAAGTCACGGAGGTGCGTCGCAATCTCCAATTAGCACAGATAGCGTTTGATAATGCAGCGAAACAGTACAGCCGGCAGAAGGATTTACTGGATAAGCAGTTGATTGCACCCTCTGATTTTGAAAAAACCGAATTGGCGTACAAAGAAGCCAAATTACGGTTAGCGTTGAATCAAGACAGGTTATCACTTATTCAGGATGGACAGGCGGGCATGGACGGCGATAAAGTGGAGTCCGTCGTACGGGCGCCCACCTCAGGAATCGTATTGGAAAAATTCGTCAATCTGGGTGATCCCGTTGTGCCACTCACCACCTATCAGGCTGGTACGCCGCTCTTTACACTGGCTGACATGTCTGAGTTGGTGTTTAAAGGGACTGTTGACGAGATTGATGTCGGCAAAGTTAATCTGGGTATGCCTGCATCCTTGAAAATCGGCGCTTTACCGGGCACGATCGTACACGGCGTGGTAAGCCGTATTTCACCAAAAGCCAGGATCCAGGAAAACGCTACGCTGTTTGACATTGAAATTGACATCATGCCGTCGGATAGTGTCACACTACGCGCTGGCTACTCTGCCAATGCCGATATCATTATTCGCCAAGCTCAGGATGTACTGATTATTCCAGAGCGGTTACTCACATTCGCAGATGACTCGGTTTTTGTGGAAGTGGAAGACACCACGAGCAAAACCATCTCCCGGCGTGCGATAGAGATTGGGATGAGTGATGGCGTCCAGGCGGAGATCGTCGAAGGGTTGCTGGAAAATGAACAGGTTGTTGAACGCCCACCCAAGGTGATTCAGTAGGTATCTTTAAGATGATGCTATTGCAACACATCCGTCAGATTATCCGGGATCTGCGTTCTCAGAAAATGCGCACCTTCATGACGCTGTTTGGAATTGTGTGGGGCTCCGTCGCCATCATTCTGCTCATTACAGTTGGTCGCGGCTTTCACAAATTCTCCTCCAAGGCTGCTCACGGTATCGGCGAGGGCATCTGCATTCTTTGGGGCGGACGCACGTCCATGCCTTACAAAGGCTTTCCACGTGGCAAGCAGGTTGGCTTACGGCTTGAAGATGTGGTGCGCTTAAGGGAGAAAATCCCTGAATTACGGGGCATTAGTCCGGAATTTTCTCGTGATGTGCGGATACGGGTTGGACGTCAGGAATACTCCACTGGAATATCAGGCGTGCTGCCTGTTTGGGGTGATATGCGGAATCAAATTCCCCAGCAAGGCGGGCGTTTCATCAACGCATTGGACGAAAAAAACCGGCGGCGGGTGGTTTTCATAGGCAATGAAGTAGAACGTGACTTGTTCGGTGCAGGCAAGGGGCTGGGAGAAACCATGTTCATTAACAGTACACCGTTTCTCGTCATCGGCATCCTGCAGGAAAAAATCCAAAACGCCAGCTACAACAGCGGTGATGGTCGGCGTATCGTCATTCCCGCTTCGACCTATCAGGGCATATTCGGTGCCCGCTATCCCAATAATGTGATTTTTCAGGCACGCCAGCCAGAATGGACTGAGACTGTAAAAAACAAAGTCTATCAGGTAATGTCTCAAACCCACCAGTTTCATCCCGCTGATAAAGAAGCACTCTGGATTTGGGATACCACCGAGATGGATAAATTTTTCAATTCTTTCTTCCTGGGCTTCACCTTGTTTTTGGGAATTGTGGGTAGCATGACCCTTATCGTGGGAGGAATCGGCGTAAGTAATATCATGTATGTTGTGGTGGAGGAGCGTACCAGGGAAATCGGTATTAAAAAGGCGCTGGGAGCGAAAAAACGCCTAATTCTGGGACAATATCTGTTGGAAACATTTCTGATTGTCACGTTAGGGGGAACCATCGGGTTCCTCATTAGTGGTGCCGCGGTTGTGGGTGCTAATTTCCTGCCCATTGAAAAATTCGTGGGGACTTTAACCCTGGAACCCATTGTTGCGGTTGTGACAGCAGCAATTTTGGGACTGATTGCCTTTATTGCCGGATTTTTCCCCGCCCGAAAAGCCGCTCGTCTGGATCCTGTAATGGCTATGCGGAAGTAGGTAGGTGGCGCTTATGATAAAAATATGGTTTTTACTGAGACTCTATTTGCGTGATATGGCCATGCAGCGCAAACGCATAACCCTGACGCTGGCAGCCATCGCCTGGGGTACGCTTTCCATCATTCTGTTACTTGCTTTTGGTGAAGGTGTAAAGCGTCAGCTGGTCAAAGCTGAAAAGGGATTGGGGCAAAATATCGTCATTCTGTCCGGTGGGCAGACCAGTCAGATTTATCAGGGATTGCCGCGGGGGCGACGGGTTGTCTTGCACGGTGAAGATATGGACTTATTGAAAAATAAAATCCCCTCTATCAGCCGGATAAGTACGGAATATGATCGCTGGAATGTGGCACTTGAATATGGCAAGAAAGTTTTGAACAAACGGGTAACGGGTGTCCTCCCTGATTTTGGTGAACTTCGCAGCCAATATCCTCAGACCGGCGGGAGATATATTAATCCGGTGGATGTGGTTCAGCGTCGCCGAGTGATATTTCTGGGAGATGAGCTGAAAGCGAGCTTGTTTGGTGATAAAGAAGCGGTAGGTAAAACCATTAAGCTGAATGGCATGCCATTCCTGGTCATTGGTGTAATGCAGAAAAAGATGCAAATGAGTATGTACGGCGGACCCGATGCGGATCAGGGTATTCTCCCGGCAACCACGCTACAGGCACTTTTTGGTAATAAATATCCCAGCCGCATCATCTACCAAGTGGAAAATCGTGCCATGGCACCGCAGGTAAAATCTCAGGTGTATAATATCCTGGGGCGGAAGTACAAATTTTTGCCGGAAGATGAGAAAGCATTGCGGTTGTGGGACACTATCCAACAAGGCGAAATCACACAAAACATCTTCACCGGTCTGCAGATATTTCTGGGCATTATGGGTGCATTAACGCTCATCATCGCCAGTGTAGGCGTGGCAAATATCATGTATGTATCAGTTAAAGAGCGGACGGCTGAAATTGGTGTGAAGCGCGCATTGGGAGCCAAAAAACGGGTTATCCGGTGGCAATTTATTCTGGAAGCACTGCTTATCTCAATTACGGGTGGTATTATAGGCGCCACTGCCTCGCTACTAATTATTGTGGCGTTGCAGGGTATTCCGGTAAATGATGGCCCGTTACAATTTTTAGGAAAGCCTACATTTTCGACGCCCATCGCTCTTGTTACCATGAGTATTCTGCTGGTGGTGGGGCTGGCATCCGGGTATTTCCCAGCCCGGCGGGCGGCAAATGTTGACCCCATTGAAGCTTTACGATACGAATAGAGGAGAACGGATAAATGATACAGATGCAGGATATTCAGCGTGTTTATAACACCGGAAAGGTGCGAGTTGAAGCCCTGAAAAGCATCCAGCTCACAGTGGATGAAGGCGAATTTGTGGCGATTATGGGTCCCTCCGGGTCCGGTAAGTCCACACTGATGAATATCCTGGGTTGTCTGGACAAACCCACCGGCGGCCAATACCTCCTGGCTGGTGAAAATGTGGGCGATATGGATGATGATGCGTTGGCTGATATTCGGAATCGTCGCGTGGGATTTATTTTTCAGAACTTCAATTTACTGCCCTATGCCACGGCGTATGAAAATGTGGAATTGCCTATGATTTTCGCCGGGGTAAACACCCGTGAACGCCGTAAGAGAGTGACGGATCTACTTGAATTGGTTGGTTTGGGAAATCGGATGAATCATAAGCCCAATGAGCTTTCCGGGGGGCAGCAACAGCGCGTGGCAATCGCTCGGTCCCTGGTAAACAAACCGGCGATTATTATGGCAGATGAGCCCACCGGTAATCTGGATTCTCATTCCAGTGAGGAAATCATGGGGATTTTCGTTGATTTATGGAAGCAGGGGAATACCATCCTCATGATTACCCACGACCCCAATATCACCCAATACTGTGAACGTGTCATCCGCCTGGTTGATGGACAGATCGCATCTTCAGAAACGATGATGATAGAGGACCAGTTAATCTCGGCTTAGTATTCCTCAAGCAGAATAATATTTCACTGTAATTGATGCCCCCGGGATCGTCTCCTCTGGTACATTTTGGGGATGAATTAATCCTGGTATAATTAGTCCTGTTGCCTCATAATAAAAGGTAACCACAGCTAGTTCAAAATCTTACCGGATAATGTTAGGCTCAAGGGCGTTGTTTGTTTGAGGAAGCGTTTGATTTTGTTCTCTATTATATTCTGTAACCTGAAGGGGTTGAGCGT